>CBDTXL010000893.1:0-2659 GCA_965364435.1 uncultured bacterium | reverse complement strand
ATTGGGGAGTGAAATCGCCTCGCCTCACCAAAAACGCGATCGCGTTTCACCAAAGCCCTCTCACACCACAACGGGGACTAGCGTTTTCAAAGAGTAGCCTACAGAATATCTTTTAAATCTAAGACAAATCCGGGCAGCACATCTTCCCCTGATAGAGTAGCAGGAGATGATACGATCTCCACCTCCTGACCTTGGCGGTAAATTTCCACTCGCTGGTTTTTCCGGTCAATTAACCAACCTAAGCGAACGCCGTTGTCCATGTACTCCTGCATTTTGGTCTGAAGTGCTTTGAGGGAGTCGCTAGGAGAACGCAACTCGATTACGAAATCTGGACTCAGGGGAGCAAATGTCTCTTGTTGTTCGGGGGTTAGCGCCTCCCACCGCTCTCGCTTTACCCAGGATGCATCGGGGGAACGGTCTGAGCCATTAGGCAGTTTGAAGCCAGCAGAAGAGTCGAAGACAACTCCTAGATTGCTCTGACGGTTCCAAGCTTGGAGTTGAAACGTTATGTCTGCATTGCGTCTGCCGGTGTCACTACCTGCTGGTGGCATGATAAGCAATTCCCCAGTTGCTGTCCGCTCAAAGCGGTAATCGCGGTTTTTCTGACAAAGCTCAAAAAATTGCTTCTCAGTCAAGTCAATGTTCAATTTTAGGATAGGAGGTAGGTTGATTGCAGTCACGTCCATCGCCTTATCCCTAAAAGCTATTTATTTTTCACACAAATAAGACCAGTTGTTCATAAGTAGTTGGAGGAGATATTCCCATATCATTCATCCCCTTGATGAGTGCAGTTCTCCATTCTTCAGGAATAGACCAACTATCAGGCCAGAACATATAGCTTTGCGGTGGAGAGAAGTTTTTGAAGCGATGACGAAGCTCATCCAACTGGACTGGTTGGAACAGATGAACTACCTTAATTTGAATCCCATGAGCAAGTTCACAGCCAGCAAAGTATGCTTCATAAGCATCTCTTTCAACTCCCAGATGGCAGTTGTATTTACTCCAAAGAGTTTCAACAGGCATAGAGATAATTCTATTTACACTAAATGCACCAAGCACAGCCTTTTCGGGAGAGGAAACATATAATACCACTAGATCGCCTGCATTAAAGTTTGGTCGTTGCCGTCGCAGCTCAATCCTCTTTTGCCCATTGATAATTTGGATAGCATACTTGGGTTTGATCGACATAAGAATAATGTGACTATTTACCATTGCAGACCTCCTGCTGCCATAATCTGCTCATATTGGTCATACCGGATGCTTTGCATGTGCTGGGGATGACCGCTAAGGTCAAATTGACTAAAGCTGTTTAGAGGAATGGGTTGTGGGAAGGGTACCCACCATCCAAACCTCATTGCCATTGCAGATCCAGCATTCGCTCCATTTGTTTTTACGTGTTCCTTTATCCGAGCCAAAGTATAAATACCAAGCTCGCCAAATTGCTCAAAAAGGGATTCAGGAGCGGCAATATGTCGTTCAAGAATACGTGCCATTCCAGCTATTTTACTGTCTGGCTGAGAAACATAAAACAAGATTGGTACACCATTTATATCCTTATCAGGATACCAGGGAAAACAGTAGTAAACGTTATCTGTCCGGAGAAATAGTTTATCAGTTAGATTAATCGGATGCCTCCTTTGATAGCGATTAATTTGCATCATGCGGTCAGCCCACTGCGGCTGAATTGGAACAAGGTACGCCTCACGATCAGCTAGAGCAAAACGAAGTGGGTAGAATAATTCCTCTAAATCAGGTATAGTAAAACGCATAAGCTCCTTGTCAGGCTCCACATAAAAACTTAATTTTTGTTCGCCTGTATAATTTTTCCAGGTGGCTTGGACTTGTGAATTAGCTGGTGGTATAAACCAATTTTCTTCTTGCTTAAGATGCCCATTATCCGGCAGAGAAAATACGGTGGAAGCTACTTCATCTGCAAATGACCTTAGGTTATCTTCTGTTACGCGACGATAGAAAAGATGTTTCGTAAGAACCAGTTCGGTAGACTGACCCCCATTACTACGTTGATACCTACGTTGAGAAACTCCTTCCAGGCGAAATCCGTAACGTGTGAAGAACGAAAGAAGATCTGCGTTTTGAGCTGAAATTGTTACGAGGACTTTCTCGAAGCGTGCTTCAACCCACTCTCGTAGACAATAGAACAGCAAATGCTGGCCTAGACCACCTTGACGGCTCTCAGGTGCCAAATAAAATAAAGAGAGCTTTACTGTACTCTTGTCTTTTGGCTTCCAAATAGCCAGTCCATCAACCTGATTTTTGCAGATGAATCCCACGTTAATAACGGTATTTGAGTCAGTAAGTGTTTTGTTTAGCCAGCTTTTGAAGTCTAAATAAGACTCTTTTAAAGGTTCTAGCAAAGTCTGAATCCCATGTATATCAGTAGATTGCGCCCGTTTGACTACTGGGGAAAATATTTCAGGCATAACTGATTTTGACAAATTGTTTTGATGAGTGTTCTATCAACAAGATACCTGATTGAATTAGTTGCGCTGTAAGGAAGTCCGTAGTTTTGGATGCGATCGCTTACGCTGACAACACCTGAGAAGCTGTTAGATTAAGCTCTGGGAAAGTCTGAGAGATAATTGACTGGTTGCCTCTAAAGACTGTTGGCTGATAGCGCCCACTTGTCAGTAACAGGACT
>CBDTXL010000892.1:0-2668 GCA_965364435.1 uncultured bacterium | reverse complement strand
AAGATGGCTGAACGTGCTAACGGACGCCGGACTGTGCCACAAATTTTCATCAACGACCAGCATGTTGGTGGCTGTGATGACATTTATGCGTTAGATGGAAAAGGACAGTTAGACCCCTTGCTGGTGCAACCTGTTACCTAAAGCCTTGAATGCATGAAAGCTCACAACCGCCAATTGATGATGCCGCTTATTTAATTCATCGACAATGGATGAGTCAAGCGATCGCACTCGCCCAGTCAGCAGGTCATGCAGGTGAAGTGCCAGTCGGTGCCGTTATTGTTGACGCCAGTGGGAACTTAGTAGCTGCCGCCGAGAATCGCCGAGAGCGGGACAAAGACCCGACAGCCCATGCGGAAATTCTCGCTCTTCGAGCAGCAGGTCAAGCCCTACAAACCTGGCACCTAAACAACTGCACCCTTTACGTTACCTTAGAACCTTGCCCGATGTGTGCAGGTGCGATCGTTTTGGCACGATTGGGTCTTCTAGTTTACGGAGTGGACGATCCAAAAACTGGCACAATTCGTACCGTTGCCAATATTCCTGACAGCGCTTGCTCTAATCACCGCTTGCCAGTCCTAGCCGGAATTATGGAATCTGTCTGCCGCCAGCAGCTGCAATCTTGGTTTGCCCAACGGCGTTATCGTCCACCCACCGACGAAGCACAATCTCACTCATGACAGCGGCAGAAGTGTCCCTTGAGTAGGAGACACAGCTGGGTGAGAAAACATAAGGTAATAGTGGAGATAAGGATGCAGCCAGAAAACTTAATCCCTCATGATTCAGCTCGACTCTCGTGAACACACCCAAGCAATGACCACACCGGCAGAACACATGCCAGAGACATCTACTGCGGCTAAAGTAGCTCCTGTTACTTCCCATGTTTGCCACTGGTTAACCCCCATCCTCTACCCCTTGGGTCGTCATATTGTCCTGCCGTTTTACTTCCGTCGGCTGAAAGTGACTGGCCAAGAAAACATACCCAAGACGGGTCCAGTAATCTTGGCTCCCACCCATCGCTCTCGTTGGGATGCGTTGCTTATACCTTACGCTGCTGGGAAAATCGCTACGGGGCGTGACTTACGATTTATGGTTTCAGCCGATGAAATCAAAGGCATACAAGGCTGGTTTATCCGGCGCATGGGAGGATTTCCAGTTAATACCAGGCATCCAGGAATTGGCAGTATCCGTCACAGCGTCGAACTCCTCCGCAATGGCGAAGCACTAGTTATGTTTCCTGAAGGCAATATCTTCCGGGAGACTCACGTTCAGCCCCTGAAGCCTGGTATGGCTCGTATTGCCCTGCAAGTGGAATCCAGTCAACCTGGTATCGACCTCAAGATTGTGCCGATCAACATCCGTTACAGTGAGCCTGTACCGCACTGGCGCTGTGATGCAGAAGTTAAGATTGGGTCTCCTTTAAATGTGGCGAATTACTGGACCAAGTCAGGGAAAAAAAGTGCCCAACAGCTGACGGATGACCTGGAAACTGCCATGAAACAACTGAATGGAGAAAAGGTGTCAGCAGATCGGCTGCCAGTGGCGACGCCTTAAGAAGCAGCAAAACTAGACATAAAAGTATTTTTTGGTAAGTTGAATAGACCGCAAGCGGACAGTGAATGCGATCGCTTCTGGATAAAAATTGACCCCAGTATGGTACGGGGGTGTGTTTTGGGACAATTAAGTGAGAGCCAACTTCCCAAAATACACCTATGGATGCTAGCGAACTTCTGGAGCGTTATGCCGCAGGAGAGAGATCTTTTAATTTTCCCAACTTGGAAAGTACTAACCTGAGTGATGTCAACCTAAAGGGAACCAACCTAAGTGATGTCAACCTAAGGGGAGCGAACCTGGGTGGAGCGAACCTGGGTGGAGCGATCCTTAGTAGAGCTAACTTGAGTGATGCCATGCTGAGGAGAGCGATCCTGAGTGGAGCGATCCTGAGTGGAGCGATCCTGAGTGGAGCGATCCTGAGTGGAGCGATCCTGAGTGGAGCGATCTTGATTGGAGCGATCCTGAGTGGAGCGGACCTGTATCATGCCAACCTAAGTGGTGCCCTCCTAAGACAGGCTGACCTGTATCATGCTTACCTGAGTGGTGCCCTATTGAAACATGCTGACATGTATCATGCCTATCTGAGAGATGCCAACCTGTTCGGTGCCAACTTATTCGATGCCAACCTGAGAAGTGCCGACTTGAGGGGTGCCAACCTGACTTGCGCCAACCTGAGGAGTGCTAACCTGAGTGGTGCTAACCTGAGTGGTGCTAACCTGAGTGGTGCCAATCTGAGGGGTGCCCTCCTGTATAAAACCACTATGCCCAATGGCGAAATATCTAATCGAGACTGTCCCTAGAGCGCCAGTCAAGTAAAATTACTTGACGATAAACACGACATATGCCTGCTTAAGATTGTTCGTAGGGGCTCTCGCATTCGGACAAAAAATCTTGGGTTTGAGTCATAAATTATCGCCCGAATGCGAGAGCCCCTCCACAGGTTTTCTAGTACTCCACAATTATTTTGTCAACATTGAGTAATGGACTGGCGCTCTAGACCAGCTCGGCAGAAGTTTTATACCAGTTCCTAAAGCTTTGAGAGGGAGATCTTAACTGGGGAGTTATTTATGCCAGTCTGCACTAGTGGGTGATCTCAACTTGATTCAGCCCAAAAAAA
>CBDTXL010000891.1:0-2674 GCA_965364435.1 uncultured bacterium | reverse complement strand
GCCAGGGATTCCTAACGCTGCTGAGCTAAATCCCGAATCAGAGATACTCGATTGTTTAGGTAGTCACTCAAGATATGGACTTCCTCGTGATTGAGCGTGCGCTCTTGTTTGAATTGCTTTAGTAGCCACTGAACCAAGCTCGCATCATCCAGTTTCAGCAGCAGATTAGCTTGAGTCTTTTCGATTAAAGACCATAACTGACGCAGCATCGTGGGAGTCATAAAATCTCCTTTCTCGGTAAAAATCCTTGCTGGGCAGGGGAATAGGGAAACTGGTCTTCCAGTACCGTGCGATGAGCAGTTCAGAACACCGCTTAACTTAAGAATTCCTTAAGAATTCGTTTGTCTTTCCTAAGATAACTGATTTAGACATACCAGAAGCAAGATAATACAAGAAGATACAAGAGATACAAGATTCTTAACAAAGTGAAGATTAACTTAATAAATGGAGAATACCGGACTCGAACCGGTGGCCTCTGCGGTGCGATCGCAGCGCTCTACCAACTGAGCTAATTCCCCAAAGTACGCCTGATTATTTTAGCACCCAGGTCCGCCAACTCTCCCAGTGATAACTACTTCACTGTTCAGCCTCGTCCACTGGCTGGTTGAGGCGATGCCTGGGCATAAACCTCCTGCACCCGGTCTAGTTCTAGATCATTAAGATAATCCACGGTCCAGTTGGCTTGACGCTGGAGCATATGAAAGGGATAGGTATTGGCAACCCCAACCACCTGCATACCTGCTCGTTTCGCGGCTTCAATCCCTGCTGGGGTATCTTCAATGGCTAGACAATCCGAGGCTTGCGCTTTGAGGTTAGGATATTGCTGATTCAGCCGCTCCACTGCCAAAAGATACCCATCCGGTTCGGGCTTACTCACCTTTATGTCGTCACCAGCAACAATTACCGAAAAGTGTTGTGCTAGCTGGGCACGATTGAGTACCAGTTCCACCTCACAACGCAGTGCCCCACTCACAACCGCCATTGGCAACTGAGCGACGCGGATTTTGAAAATCAAATCCTCCAAACCTGGATAAATTGGCAATTTTTCCAGTTTTTCAAGCTGACGCTGGTAGGCTTGGGCTTTACGGGTGATAACTTTAGTTAAGTAGCTTTCTGTAACTACCCGACCGCGACGCTTGAGTAACTCAGCAAGACAGACGCGATCGCTCCTTCCCAGACAAACTTCCCCGTACTCCTGCGGTGAGGGACGGAGATTTTCCTCAATTAGAATTTCCTCAATCAGCTGCTGGTGAATCGCCTCATCTTTAATGATGACGCCGTTGAAATCAAACAAAACTGCCTTCAAAGTCATGCTGGTATGCTAAAAAGCTGGGGCAGGAAAGCCCTCTGAACCAAAATCGTCTACTGTGCTGCTTGTGGACACCTGATGCGATCGCGTCCACTTGTCTTTAGCAGGGATGGGTTTGATCCCCTGCGTTACCTGATGCACCCAGAACAAGTCCTTAGTTTGCACAGCTTCAAAACCTGCTGAACCCATCCCGGCATCTACACTACTGGCGGCGTAATCCTTGATGTACGGTTCCTCAAAAACCTCAGTTAGCCAATCCACCTGCCGCAGCGTTTTCTGATTGCCATCCAGAATCAAAACTTCACCTCCCGCCGTCAGTATCCGGAAGCATTCCCGCAGAATGGATTTAGCTGCCGTTGGTGGTGTCTCGTGAAACAATAATGATGCGGTAACCAGGTCAAAAGACGCTTCAGGAAACCCCGTCTCTTCTGCATTGCCATGACGCCACTGGATATTTAGCCCTGCTGTTTTAGCTTTGTGTTCAGCCATCACTAGCATATAAGGTGACAAGTCTAGCCCAATCACCTGTGCTTGGGGAAAAGCTTGCTTCAACATCAGCGTTGTGGAACCCGTCCCGCAGCCCAAGTCCAAAATTCGTCGCGGCGTTCCAATGATTGTATCAATCAATCCTTGGCGTACCCAGGTTTCGTTGGGTGGCAGCACGTACTGGGTGATTGGATCATAGGAAACCGCAGCACTGGGGTTCAGGTACCCGCCCTCAATGCCATGAAAGTTTTGACTACTGTAGTAGTGAGGGTAAGTGAGATCAGGGCGTCGTAAGCGATCGCTCTCGGATTCCCAGTCAATGCTTTCATAAAACTGTCGCAGCTTTTCCTCGTCGATAAAGGTTCTGATAATCGGCGATAAGAAACGCTCAAAGATTGTGTCCTGACGAGCTGCCATAGGAGTAGAACTGGGTTGCCGTGGATTGCGATTACACTGTTGGGGCAGAGTTGATAAAGCCTTACCCTCTTTACAAATTTTAATCTAGTTTCTCGCTCACCAATCAGGTTTGCTGGTGGTGTTTTCAATACATCACAGCTCAAACTTGTTTTTGTAATATGTTTGTAGTATATTAATAATTAACCCCAAGGCTACCCCGTGTGAGTCTTGTAAGGACGGGTTTAGCCAAAAAATCATCGCAATAACCAATAGTTTTTGGACAAAATCCGTCCTTCTGTATTACCAATGTTTTTAGAGGCAAACGTTTATGCCATACGAAAAGCTAAAAATTTCAACGCCAGCGCCAGTCCTATCTTGGGCTAATCATGACCTTGGCTCAGAAGAAACCAAGATGGCAAAGAATGTGGCATCACTGCCCTTTGTGTTCAAGCACGTAGCGCTGATGCCAGATGTTCACTTGGG
>CBDTXL010000890.1:0-2676 GCA_965364435.1 uncultured bacterium | reverse complement strand
GTGTCCATCTGTGGTTAAAAATCTAAAATCAGCACTTTTGCAAGAGGTTTAGTAACCAAAATCATGGGTAGGGGCGAACCATTCGGAGGGCAATTGATCGCTCAAATCCTAGATTTTTCATCCGCATGCTGACGCTCGCCAGCTCGCTACCGCAACGCTTTCGCCCCTCCAGAGGGAAAAATGCCCTACCGACTATTACTGGACCGGCGTTCTAGGTGTTACAACTTGTAGTAATACGAGAGCGAGCATTGCGATGAGCAACCATCCCAAACAGCCTACAACCTATGATGTTGTCCTTGGTGGTCACACTGCCACACCGATGAATGGTGTGGTTTTGGGTGGGTTGGCAGGAGTCAAGCGGCGCTTCAATAGAGGCAATCTAGGGGATAGTCCCTACATTGTTGAGCAACGACTCAATGCTCTCAAAGAGGCATTAAACTATGGCTCTGAAGGCTTAGAGTTTGTGATTGGGGCATTAAAAAACCCTTCCTGGCAGGTACAGCGAACTGCCTACTCGCTACTCCAAGGTTATCACGAGCCAAGCGTGACACAGGCTTTGCAGGAGTACAATCCTTATGAACTCTTCCAATGCCTGTACAAGTATTCCACAGGAAAAACTACGACTTATGCGATCGCCATTACTCCCGACGGGCAGATGATGCTCAGTGGCGGGAACGACAGAATTATTACAGTACGACATCTAGGAACTGGTAAAATCCTCCGCACTCTTACAAGACATTCTGACTCAATTTATGCCCTATGCTTAAGCCAAGATGGGCAAATTATTGCCAGTGGCGGTCGGGACAAAACCGTAAAAGTCTGGAACCTTCAGCCAATAAGTAAGAGCAATTCGATTTCTCCTACAAGTCGAATCATCGGTGAGGGGCTGATGTACACCTTCACAGGACATTCTGAGTCGATTAACTGCATTGCCATGACGCCGAATGGGAAAATGCTGGTCAGTGGCAGTGAGGATAACACGCTCATGCTGTGGAATTTGCAGAAACGTCAGTACATTTGCACCCTAGAGGGACATGAAGCTGGGGTGAAGTCGGTTGCATTTAGTCCGGATGGGAAAATGCTGGTCAGTGGTAGTGCTGACCACACGATCAAGCTGTGGCAACTGCCTAAAGTTAAAGCCCCCACCCATACCCTTACCGGACATTCAGACGGGGTAAAATGTCTTGCCATTAGTCCCGATGGACAGATACTTGCCAGTGGCAGTCAGGATAAGACTATCAAACTCTGGAACTTAGCTACGGGAGAATTAAAAAGCACTCTGGTTGGGCATTGGCGCGAAGTCAATAATCTTGCAATTAGTCCAGATGGACGAACTCTCATCAGTTGTAGTGGGGATGAGACAATCCAATTGTGGAATCTGGATACTCTTAAACCGCGGCAAAGTTTTGAAGGTCATCAGGGTGCGGTTGCTGCTGTTGCCATTAGCCCCGATGGACAACCCATTGTCAGTAGTAGTTGGGATCATACAATTCGGGTGTGGGGAATGAAAGATTGAACAATAGACATCTTGCACGCATTCGATCAAGACTATCAAATCCATCTGTGTAAATCTCGTGTCCATCTGTGGTTAAAAATCTAAAATCAGCACTTTTGCAAGATGTTTAATAGACATCTCCAGAAATTTTAGTTTAACCACAAGGGGGTCACCCCCTATAATAAGAACATTTGTATTATCCCTGCCAGGAAAGCGGTGCTATGCCTGAGAATCCCAATCAGCCTAGAGAGGATGATGCTGTCCTTGGCGGTCAAAATCTCGCCCCTACAGCTAGTGTGGTTTTGGGAGGACTCGAAGGGGTTACGCGACGATTCGGTGTAGGCAATCCCGGCGCAGTTGTCCCAGAAGTTGAACAACGAGTTGCAGCCCTTAAAGATGCCCTGAAGTATGGACAAAAAGGCTTGAACTTGGTGATTCAAGCGTTGCAGGATGAATCAGATTTGGTGCAGCGAGTGGCTTATCTGCTACTTCGGGAAAGGGCACAGCCTGAAGTGCCCAAAGCGTTACGGGAATTCAATTTCTATCGCTTTATGACGTGCCTCCGTACTATTAAAGGAGGCGAAAATCTTGCGATTAGTCCGGATGGGGAAGCACTAGCTTTTCTCCGAGGCAAGACAATTCGAGTCGTGAATCTGGACAAGGATGAATTACTCTACACCATCCCTAAATATCCCAAAGCCAAAGAGTCTTACCTTATCAGTTCAGATGGACAAACCTTGGTGAGGATTATCAATGCTTCTCGTCATTTTATCGAGGTTTGGCATCAAGGGGAACAGCTGCATTCTCTTTATGGACATGAAGCTGAGATTGACGCGATTTCCTTCGGAATAGCTTCGCTTAACGCACTCAGTCCCGATAAGCAAATTCTCGCTAGTGGCAGTCACGACAAGAGTATCAAAATTTGGAATCTTCAAACAGGCAAACTCATCTGTACGTTTGACAGTTTGCTGACTTGGGGGGCACATAAAGAGACAGTGAGTTGCCTTGCCTTTACTCCTGACGGACAGACTCTCATCAGTGGCAGTTTTGATGGAACGATTAAATTTTGGAACTTGCAGACAAGAGACAAACCCCGCACCTTTAAAGCAAGTTTAGGGGTTAAAGCGATCGCTATCAGTCGGGATGGACAATTTCTCGCCAGTACAAATTGGGATGGGAAA
>CBDTXL010000889.1:0-2677 GCA_965364435.1 uncultured bacterium | reverse complement strand
CATTAGACATCCTTCCTCTTTTTCGTAAAAACTGATTTATACGCTCATGGAACCACCCATTGCCTCTGGAACTATTCTGCAAAATCGCTACCACTTGATTAGTGTCCTTGGTCAAGGCGGATTTGGTCGGACTTACCTGGCAGAGGACCAAGGGCGCTTTAATGAACCTTGTGCCCTCAAGGAATTGATTCCTCCTGAGATAGGGGCTTATGCGCTAGAGAAGTCAAAGGAACTGTTCCAACGAGAGGCAGAAACTCTCTATAAAATTTCACACCCGCAAATTCCCCAGTTCCGAGCGAACTTTGAGCAGGATGGGCGGCTGTTTTTGGTGCAAGACTATGTGGAGGGGAAAACCTATCGTGAGCTACTCAACGAGCGAAAAGCGCAGACTTATATTCAAGAATCAAACCCATCACCCAGCGGGGGGGCAACTCCGAACTCTGGCGTCTTCTCAGAAACAGAGATAAGGCATCTGTTGCAGCAGTTATTGCCAGTGTTAGACCACATCCACAGCAAAAACATTATTCATCGGGATATTACACCAGATAATATTATTCGGCGAAACACAGACACTATGCCGGTGTTGATTGACTTCGGCGTCGTCAAGGAACTGGCAACCCGTTTTCACTCCCCAAATGCTTCAGCACCGATCACAACCGTTGGGAAAGTCGGTTATGCACCCAGTGAACAAATTCAGACAGGGAGGGCTTATCCCAGTAGCGACCTCTATTCCTTAGCCGTTACAGCGGTGGTACTACTGACGGGTAAAGAGCCACAGGCACTTTTTGATGACAATCAACTGAATTGGAACTGGCGTCGCTGGGTCAGTGTTAGTGATGAATTGGCTCACGTCTTGAACCGGATGCTGAGTTATAGACCAGGCGATCGCTACCAATCGGCAATGGAAGTGATGCAAGCGCTTCAAGGCGGCATCTCTACCCCTCCCCAACAGCCTGTCCCAACCCCCCCACCCCCTCAACGACCCGACCCAAACCTCTCGCAAGTTGCGACTATGGCAGTGGGACGCCGCCCGGAACCTAACAGTTCTAGTCCCAGAACTCCAGGGCGACCTGATCCTGTGATTCCTGAACCCACTAGCAACTCAATCTGGGATAATCCTTGGGTAGTTGTTGGGGTTGGTACGGCACTGGCATTTGCGGCAGGGCTTGGTTCTTGGGCAGTTGTCAGCAGCCTCAGTAATAAACAAGACCCTGAGGCGTCCGTAACGCCCACTCTTCCAGCCAGTGAGACTCCAACACCAACTATTTCACCAACACCAACACCAACTGTTTCACCAACACCGACACCGACACCGACGCCGACTCCAACTCCGAGTCAACAACCCACAGCCTATAGTCAGCGATTAAATCTCTCCGCCGGTAAAGCCCTCTCAAGATCGGGGAATTTAAAGGAGAACACAACCATTAGCTACATTATCCGGGGTGAACAAGACCAACGGCTGAGTGCCTCTCTCAATGGTGAAGGGGTCTTAATGACCGTCCTGGCACCCGATCAAAACCCAGTCAGCAATCAGGCGAAGCGGGTGCTGCAATGGGAAGGAAAAATTCCCTACACTGGTGATTACACGATTCAACTGAGTCCAGTCAAGCGTCTGACAGATAGCGATTACAAGCTAGATCTTAGTTTGACAGACCCAGTTAAACCGTCACCATCGCCATCGCCATCGCCATCGCCATCGCCATCGCCATCGCCGTCACCATCGCCATCGCCATCGCCATCCCCATCACCATCACCATCCCCATCACCATCACCATCACCATCGCCATCGCCATCGCCATCGCCATCCCCATCACCTGAATAGACTTCTTGCAGAAGTAGGGAAAAGGGCAAAATGCTTGCCGGAACGAGACTTTCTCCTTTTCCCCTTCACCTTTCCCCTCATATAGTAGAGATTTTTGAATGAAAGCAAGAGGTCTAATGATGATCAGACAGACTTTAAGCTAAATATCACTCTTCAGAACTCATGGTGATTAACCTTTGAACGTACTACTGATTACGGGCACTGACACAGAGACGGGCAAAACAGTTTTGACCTGTTCCCTAGCCGCTTATTGGCAGACTTTCCGTCCTCAAGAGAGTTTGGGGATTTTGAAACCGATTCAAACGGGGATGGGCGATAGAGAGTTGTACCAAAAGCTATTTGACCTCAATCAAACCCCGGAAGAGATTACGCCATTGCACTTTAAGACGCCCCTAGCACCGCCAGTGGCGGCTGAACGAGAAGGGCGTCCGGTTAACTTAAGCGTAGTTTGGCAGGCATTTGAGGCTTTGCGGCAAAAACGCCAGTGGGTGCTGGTGGAAGCACTGGGAGGATTGGGTTCACCCGTGACTCACGAACTGACTGTGGCTGATTTGGCAAGGGCTTGGCGGCTGCCGGTGGTGTTGGTGGTGCCTGTGAAACTGGGCGCGATCGCACAAGCTGTCGCCAATGTTGCCCTAGCGCGTCAGTCAGGCATCCACCTCAAAGGCATTGTCCTCAATTGCGTCCAGGCTTGTTCAGACGAGGAAATTGCTGATTGGACACCCATTGACCTGATCCAGTCTCTAACAAATGTCCCGGTTTTGGGCGTCTTACCTCATTTGGCTGATCCGACTGACCTCACTAAATTGGCTCAAGTTGCCTCAAATCTAGACTTAGAGCGATTACTAGGCTTTT
>CBDTXL010000888.1:0-2683 GCA_965364435.1 uncultured bacterium | reverse complement strand
CTAAATTTAGCTTGCTTTTATTTACGTTATTAATCCAGCCCAGCAACAGATTATAAAAACGAGATATGACTAAAAGATACGGCGCGATCGCCCTCGGTCTGTGCTTGGCGATCGCATACTAAGTCTCAATCTTAGCTTTCGTATTAATTTCCCTATTAAAAATGAAAAATATTCAACAATGGGGCGGACGGCAAAGACGCCTGAGAAAACTATTGAGAAGATTAGGAATACCTCGTCTTTTGGGAATCGTCGTTGCCTTTATCCTGCTGTTCCAGTTCGTAGTGCTACCTGCACTATCTCAGCAGCCGGTCGTTGTCACAATGATGATGCAAGGACAAGACCTTGCTAATTGGAAACCCTTCCTTAATGAATTTCAAGATAAAAACCGAGACATTCGCCTCAACATTGTAGAAGGACCCTTTGATACGAACCTGCAAGAGAACCTCTATACCTCTGCCTTCCTGCTGGGAGACTCACCCTACGACATCCTCAATATGGACATTGTGTGGGTACCTAAGTTTGCGGCGGCAGGCTGGCTGATGGATTTGAGCGATCGCCTTCCCAAAGAACAACTCGTAAAGTTTCTCAAAGGCAACATCGAAGGTGGGCAATACCAGGACAGACTGTATCGCATCCCCACAACCTCCGATGCGGGAGTGCTCTACTACCGCAAAGACCTCTTAGATAAAGCTGGAGTCCAGCCTCCGGAAACGTTTGAGCAGATGGTAAACATTGCTCAAAACTTGCAGAAACAGGGAGACACCAGATGGGGTTATCTCTGGCAGGGTAAGCAGTACGAGGGCGTCTCTGCCATGTTTGTTGAGGTACTCGAAGGATTCGGCGGCTTCTGGGCAAATCCAGACACCTTGGAGGTTGGTCTCGATCAACCGCAGGCTATACAGGCAGTTGAATTTTTACGCAGCTTGATTGTCAAAGGTATTTCTCCTCGCGGCGTCACCACCTATGGGGAAGAAGAAACTCGCCTCCTGTTTCAGAGTGGCGGTTCGGTTTTTGTTCGCAACTGGCCTTATGTCTGGAAACTGGCGAATGCAGAAGACTCAAAAGTTCAGGGCAAAGTTGGCATTAAGCCAATGATTCACGCACAAGGTCAGACGGGTGGTTCCTGTTTGGGCGGATGGGGTTTAGCCATATCCAAGACCTCAAGACACCCAGAAGAGGCATGGCGACTTATTCAGTACATGACTAGTGAGGATACGATGAAGCGGTTTGTTTTGGCAACAGGATTGATTCCCAGTTACCAGACACTCTTTAAAGACCCGGACATTCTTGCCAAATTCTCCCACTTTACGCAACTTTTAGCGGCAGTTCAAAAACCCGCTTTACGTCCTCCCATTGCTCAATACGCCCAAGCGTCGGATGTTTTGCAACGTTACCTTAGTGCGGCATTTACCGGACGCATGAGTTCAGCAGAAGCGATGAAAGCTGCCGCTAGAGAAACCCGAAACATTTTGGGAAGATTTAAACCCGCCCAGGTTTCACAAAACTCAGCGGCAGCTCAAAATGGAGCAATTAGTTCTTAGATTTTTGGCTGTTGCAAAAGAGTGATGAAAAATGCTAAGCAGAATTTTTGAGGGAAAATTAAAACCACAGATAAACACAGATAAACACAGATGAGTTTGATAATTATCTGCGTTAATCTGCGTGCATCTGCGGTTTTTTAAAATCTGGTATCGAGAAGACCTGTAGGCAGGAGTTTAATCCAAAATTGCTTGAGCCTTAATAAATGAATATTGATGAGTGAAAAATGACACAAGACGCAATTAGGGCACGAGAACAGAGAACGGGTTGGATGCTGCTACTTCCGGCATTAATTCTCCTTTTCCTCGTATTTGCCTACCCAATCTTGAGAGCTTTTTGGTTAAGTTTATTCACCCAAAACCTCGGCACCCAGCTAAAACTGGTTTTCTCCGGTTTGGATAACTACGGACGGATGATTAGTGATGGGCGCTTCTGGCAGAGTATGTGGAACACCACAGTCTTTACTGCGGCTTCCGTTTTGCTGGAACTGATCATCGGGATGGGTGTCGCCCTGGTGCTGAACCAATCCTTCAGAGGACGTGGCATTGTGCGGACAATTTCCCTCCTACCTTGGGCTTTGCCAACTGCCTTGATGGGACTAGCTTGGGCATGGATTTTTAATGACCAGTACGGCGTTGTCAATGACATTTTGCGGCGACTGGGTGTGATCGAAACAGGCATCAGCTGGCTGGGAGATCCGACGCTGGCAATGATGGCAGTGATTATTGCGGATGTCTGGAAAACAACGCCCTTTATCGCCCTTCTCCTACTGGCGGGGTTACAATCTATTTCCTCAGACCTCTATGAAGCCCATTCGATTGACGGGGCGACGGCATGGCAAAGTTTTTGGAAAATCACTGTGCCGCTGCTGATGCCCCAAATCGTGATTGCCCTGTTGTTCCGGTTTGCTCAAGCGTTCGGCATCTTTGACCTGATTCAGGTGATGACGGGGGGCGGTCCTGGTGGGGCGACGGAAACGGTTTCTATCTATATTTACGGCACCGTGATGCGCTACCTAGATTTTGGCTATGGTGCCGCGCTGGTTGTGGTGACATTTTTGTTGTTAATAGCAGCAGTAGCGATCGCAGCTTACTGCTTGTCCAGAGCACGCGCCAACGCAGCAGGAGCCACTTAGAGCCTATCC
>CBDTXL010000887.1:0-2692 GCA_965364435.1 uncultured bacterium | reverse complement strand
TAGAGAGAATCTGGGTCTACTCCCATTTCGCGCAATCTAGCTGCCAACCGTTCGGCACGTTCCTCAAGCTGTTGTCTTTGCGCTTGTTCTTCCCTGATTAAATCCTCCACCACAGGCGGAGAAAGGATTGTATCGACGGATAAACCGAGTTCAGGAAACTGCTGAAACCTCAATTGTTGCCCACGAGTGAACTCTTGGCGTTGATAACCCTCTTCACCTTCAGGATTATTCAAGACCCACACTCGCTGCTTATTGGGGTCTACTATGCAATATTCAGGAATATCAATGAGGGCGTACTCAGCCCGTTTGCGGATGTAGTCTTCTCGCCAATTGTCACTGGTGACTTCGACCACCAGCGTTGGTACTTCCTCAAAATCAAGGATACTAGAACCTGGTCTGGCGCGGACTTGCTCCCAGAGGGCTGATGTGCAAACTACAACATCTGGAATACGAGATGAATCAACTTCTGTTCTTACACCAACGGATGTTTTTGCTACTAAGTTAAGGTCAAGAGATACAAAATAGCGCCGGAACTGATAAACCAGAAATTCACAAATGCTTATATGTAAGGCTGTTGGCGTTGCCATCGGTATTAAATGTCCTCGGAATAGTTCATAGAGGACATCCGGCTCTCCTTGGTAGAACCGATATTCTTCAAAGGTTAGGGTCTTCTCAGGTGCAACAAACTGAGACATTATCAATTTTCCCCATGATGTTTGCGCTGAAGTTCTACCCCACAGTATGGCGGATGTCTGGCTGATACTAAATCCGCATCTATAACCCCTCTTATCTCCTCTTAGTCTTTACTCTGCGAACTCTGAGCCTCTGTGGTTCGTTAAAAAAAGGGGTATTTAATCCGGATTCCGTATGAATCCAATTGATCCAAGTGCGTTAGCGAAGCGCGTCCGCAGGATGATCGCATTTTTTCATCCCCTTGCCACTAAAGACAGGTCAGGATGATATTGATATTAATGGCAATTTATGGTATATGGAGATGAACGGGCTACAGACCTCATCCAATCATTTGCGATCAGGGAGTGTGTGAGGCTAAGCGATCGCGGAAATCGAATCGCTCTTTTATTGGAACCGCAGATGGACGCAGATGAACGCGGATAGAGCGAATCTTTTGACTGACGCTTTGGCTGTCCACAATCGCTTCTGATGCACTCAGTTTTCGGTCATTTGCCACTCTTGTCCACTCCCGTAGTCGATCATGCATCCTTGAATTTACAACACAAGAATATGCCAGCATTCGCCAACCAGCCAACGTATAATCTGTTTGCACCCGAAGCTTTAGTCAATTCCTATCCACTCTACAAACGGATGCGTGAACAAGACCCCGTTCACTATTGTGAGTCTGAAGGCTACTGGATTTTGACACGCTATAGAGATGTTGAGGCAGCTTTACGGGATGAGCGTTTGAGTTCAGACCGCAGAGCGTTGTTTCTCAGTCAGTTAGGTTCTTTGGATGTCAACCTAATCCAGAATTTCCTTGATCTGGCATCAAAAATGATGCTTGAGAAAGATCCACCGGAGCACACCCGACTGCGGAAGTTAGCCACTCAGGGATTTACAACTCGTGCTTTGGAAAGTTGGCGCTCCATTATCCAGAACACTACCGATCAATTGTTGGATAAGGTTCAAAATCACGGTGGTATGGATGTTGTATCCGACTTATCAGTGGTATTACCAGGATTCATTATTGCTGAGATATTTGGCGTACCAGAAACCGACAGAGCCAACTTCATCAAATGGGCAATGGATATAGGCACATTTTTTGGCGCACCGGGCGGCTCAAATATTGAAATTGAAGAATTTGCACGCAAGGCAGACCTCGCTTCCGCACAATTTAGTGCACTAATTAGGCAACTGGTTGAACAACGGCGTCGGCAACCCTCAACTGACATGATTAGCCTGCTGAGTGTGGCCTACCAAGAGCAGGGATTTAATCTTGAGGAACTCCCATCTCAATGTATCTTGATCTTAAATGCAGGTCTCGTGACCACCACAGACCTGATTTCCAATGGGGTGAATGCACTGCTGCATCATCCAGACCAACTGCAAAAACTGAAAAAAAATCCGACTCTGATCAATTCTGCGGTCGAAGAAATGATCCGTTTCGATACCTCCGTTCCTTTTTTCTTTCGGATTGCCAAACAAGACCTGATGATTGGCGGTAAGGACATCACGGCGGGTAGCGTCATCGCACTGGGGCTTGGGGCGGCCAATCATGACCCGGAGAAGTTTGAGTCACCGGAGGTTTTCAATATTACACGCTCGCCCAACGAACACCTTGGGTTTGGTGCAGGCATTCACTTTTGTCTGGGAGCCGTTTTAGCTCGCATGGAGTTAACGATTTGCTTCACCACATTACTGAGAAGACTATCGAATCTCAGCTTCGCTCCGGATAAGCAAGCTATTCCCAGACACACCAGCCTAATCTTCAAGGGGTTCGATTCGCTACCCGTAAAGTTCTAGCAGAGGCTTATCAGCTAAAAATAGCGATCGCAAGTCTATCCAGACACGCTTAGTTATTGTAGATTTTTGTGATGGTCAAAGTGATCGCGTCTCTACGTTCTTCAGAGACAAATGCTCAATCCTCACAAGAGTTTGGTGAGTGCGATCGCTTCCGAGGCGGGGATTTATAATGGGTGCTGTCCTGTATTCTCACCCTGCTGTGACCACCACTCCC
>CBDTXL010000886.1:0-2695 GCA_965364435.1 uncultured bacterium | reverse complement strand
GAAGAAGTGTTGCTCGAAGTGGCACTGATGTCGCAGCCGGAGCGTAAGCTATTGCAGTGGGACATTGTACGCGGCTGGGATGATAATAGCGCTGATAAAGGCTCTATTATGGGGGCGCTGAATCGAATTGCTAAGACATCTGCCCAGGAGAACACAATTTTTGTCTTGCGGGATTTGCACTTTATTTTGCAGAATCCCCAGAGCGATCGCAACGCCCCAGTTGTTCGAGAATTGAAGAATCTGACACGGGAACTCAAACGCAGCCGTAAAACCCTGGTATTAACAAGCCATACTTTAGAACTACCGGCGGAATTGAGCGAAGAGGTGACAGTCATTGATTTCCCCCTACCCAATGTGCAGGAAATTAATTACCTGCTTGAGCAACTGGTAGTCTCTCAAAAGCTAAAACTGGGTGGGTTAGCCAAGGAACAGCTGATTAAAGCCTGTCAAGGATTGAGTCGTGCGCGGATAGGGCGGGTACTCGCCTTAGCACTGGCAGCGAAACAACAGGTAGATGAAACCGATATTGATGGCGTTTTAGAGGAAAAGAAGCAAACGATTCGCCAGACGGGGATTTTGGAGTTTTTCACTACACGGGAATCTCTCAAGAGTGTAGGTGGGTTGGAGAATCTCAAGCAATGGGTACGGATGCGCCAAGATGCCTTTACCGAGGAGGCGAGACGCTACGGGATTCCTAATCCTAAAGGTGTTTTACTGGTAGGTATTCAAGGCACGGGTAAATCCCTCTCCGCCAAAACGATCGCACATGAGTGGCGCTTGCCCCTGTTGCGCTTAGATTCAGGACGGTTATTTGGTGGCATTGTCGGGGAAAGTGAAAGCCGAGTGCGGCAGATGATTCAATTGGCAGAAGCAATGGCTCCTTGTGTGCTATGGATTGATGAAATTGATAAGGCATTTGGCAATATCTCCAGTGGTGTCGATGGAGATTCTGGCACCTCGCGGCGCGTGTTTGGGAATTTGATTACCTGGATGCAGGAGAAAACGACTCCTGTGTTTATTGTGGCAACAGCTAATAATGTGCGAATTTTGCCTGCGGAGTTACTCCGGAAAGGACGATTTGATGAAATCTTCTTTTTGAACTTGCCAACAGAAGCGGAACGCCAAGAGATATTTAAGGTACATTTACAACGGTTACGTCCCTCTCGATTGCGCGAGTTCGATTTGGCGCTACTAGCCAGAACTGCCAGAGAATTTAGTGGGGCGGAAATTGAGCAGGTTGTGGTGGATGCGATGCACCGAGCATTTTTTGAGCGAACCCCGGATGGCAATCGCCGGGACTTTACAACGCAGGATGTCTTGCGGGCGATAGAGGATACCGTACCATTAGCTGCGATCGCACGCCCTCAAATTGAAGAATTGAAACACTGGGCAGCAGAAGCGGGCGCGAGAACCGCTTCCAACGATACGCAGCTAGTTGATGAGTTGAAACGCTACACTCAGCAAAGAGGCATCGGTCCTCTAGAAGTCGATTAAATTTGCCTATTCCCCATTCCCTATGTCTCATGTCACACTTCACCTGTATCAAGACGCAGATTAGGAATCAAGACGCACTCGTTCAAGCCCTGGCAGATGTGGGCTTCAAGAATCTGGAGGTGCATGAAACTGCCCAACACCTTTATGGCTATCAGGGCGATGTGCGGACGCAGACTGCTGAAGTTATCATCCGCCGCCAGTATATCGGAAGAGCCAGCAATGATATCGGTTTCAAGCGACAAGAGGATGGGCAGTTTGAAGCGATTATCTCTGAGTATGACCGTAGTAAGTATTCCCAGGAATGGCTCAATCGCTTGACTCAGCGCTATGGCTATCACGCATTGATGGCGACAGCACCCGCTCAAGGCTTTACGGTTGAGGAGGAAGAAACGCTAGAAGATGGCACAATTCGGGTAGTGGTGGCACGCTGGGTTTAGAGGAAAGCACCCGCGGGACTGAAGCCTTAGCGTAAAAGATTAACGAAGGAGAATATTTTCATGTCTCATTTCACAACCATCAAAGTTCAAATCAAAAATGGCGAAATTCTGCATCAAACATTGCAGCAATTGGGATACAACGTAGAGTCCAACAAAAAAGTCCGGGGATACCAAGGCAACAAAACCGACGCTGAGTATGTCATCCGGCAGGCAAATGGCTATGATTTGGGTTTTCGCCGTAATGGTGAGAATTACGAGCTAGTTGCAGATTTTTGGGGAGCGAGGATTAACCAGCAGGCTTTTGTTAATTCAATACTGCAAAAGTATGCTCACAATACCCTGATGGCATCGGTGCAAGAGCAGGGTTTTAATGTTGAGGAGGAAGAAACCCTGGAAGATGGAACGGTGCGGCTAGTTGTGGGACGGTGGGTTTAATGGGAAGCGATCGCGTTTCGTTCTGGAGTGCGATCGCTTACCCTAAGTTAAGCGCCGTTAGCTCTGTGCAACATAACCCATTCGTCGCTTACTCAAATGTCATACAGTGATTTTACTTTAGCCAAAGTCAAGAAAGACTTTGACTTAATTACTGTTGAAAAAATGGATATCTACAGCAATGTAGCGGAGCTAGAGTGCAGCACATTGTTGACAGAAATATTGCGTTATAACTTACCTGTAGCACTCGCCAGTAATAGTGAAAAAGCCCGCTCTGAGATGATTATTGCTCCAATTTTAGTTGACCTCAGGAGACAGCTACAGGAGCGGGT
>CBDTXL010000885.1:0-2696 GCA_965364435.1 uncultured bacterium | reverse complement strand
CCAGAAAAGGTACTGTTAGTAATGTTGACAGGCGATGGCCCATAAACGAATAAGCCACCGCCCTGCTCGTGAGCCTTATTGTTCGCGAAGGTAGTGTTGGTGATTGTCAACTCCCCCACGCCACCAAATATCCCACCACCTCTGGCTTGTCCTTGGTTGTCCTTGATTACCTCATTATTGATAATCGTGCTATTTTCAATAATCGTTTTGTCCTCAGGATAAGTAAACAGATCCAGCGCCCCCCCTAGCCCAGCGGCACGATTTCCCTCAAACCAACTGTTGCGAATGATAATCTCTCCCCCGCCGTCCGCTGGGGGAAGACCCGGAGGGCGATATTGTGGCTCGTCGGGGATACTCGCGCCATCGATGTAGATTGCCCCACCGTGACCTCTGGTATAGCCAGCTGCGGAGGAAGTCGGTGAACCCAACGGACCACCGGGTGTTGAGTCGTTATTGATGAAGGTTGAGTCTTCTACGGTTAGGTTGCTGAATATTGTGTAAGTTGCCCCACCGTTAATCCCCTTGTTATTTTTAAACTCGCTGCCCTTGATGATGACATTGCATTTCTGTAAGCTAGCAATTGCCCCGCCAGAAATCTCTAGGTCACCGTAGGTGGCAGCATCATTGCCATTGAATTTACTGTTAATCACAGTCAGGTTATTGCGATCGCGAACAAAAATCGCACCGCCGCCGCGAGAAACGTTGTTGTTAAATTGGCAATTTTCTACTGTTAAGGTGACGTCATCGGTTGTGTGAATTGCTCCGCCGAGGTCTTTGGGGAGGAACGCATCGGCGATGATCAGATTCCGCAAGGTAAAATTTGTACCACTCTCCTTCACATCAAAGACCCGAGTAGCCTTATTCCCACTGATGGTTAAACCGGAGGCGCTGGCTCCATCAATAGTCAGATTTTTTTCAATATTGAGTTGACTGGTGAGGGTAATGGTTTGATTAGCAAGGCTAGAGGCAAATTGAATCGTATCCCCTGCCTGAGCAGAAGCGATCGCCTCTCTGAGAGAGCCTTGTCCACTGTTGGCATTACTTGTAACGGTGATCAGGTTAGGCATGATTAGAATCTCCAACTTTGTGATTCGTGAACAGTGACTGCTCCAGCAGTTGGTAAGATGGGGTCTATAAACCTCATTCCGTTTTCAAACGTAACATCCGGAGAATTTTCTTTACAAAATAATCTAAATCTTTAAAGATTTTGGGGACGGGAGTTACACAACTCAAAGAAAAACCAGAAGTCAGAACTAATTCTTAATGAAAGACTTTTATTGACTTTTTCTAAGGCAGAGTCTTACCCAGAACTGCTATAAGCCATCTATTGCATCAAAAATGCCTATTGTGCTAGTTGAAAGCCTCCAACTATGCTAGGTGGGACGCTCGTTATGCATTGAACAAACACAATTCCCTCTTTTGTAAATAGGTGTGTGTCTTAGGGGCACCCCAGGGGCGCGATCGCTCCTTATAGTAGAGAGGTAAACAAACATAAAGTCTTTCTGGAGAGGGCGGAGTGTGGTTTATGAAGTCTTGTTTGATTGTATTAACTTTTGTATTGTAGCAATCTTCTAAAAATAAGAAATATTTCTTAGGAAGATCGGCTCAAGCAAATTCCGCCCACTAGTTCAGTAGCAACCGCGACCGTTAGCTTGTCCTTTTATGACTTACTTTCGCCAAAACATCAACGCCTTATCTGGTTATGTGCCTGGTGAACAGCCGCCACCAGACGCCAAAGTGATTAAGTTGAACACGAATGAGAATCCCTATCCCCCTTCACCTGAGGCGTTGAAGGTGCTACAGGAACTTCAGGGAGAACTTCTGCGGCGCTATCCCGATCCGATGGCTGGCGCTTTCCGTCAATCTGCCAGTCAAGTTGTGGGGGTGCCTGCCGACTGGATTCTTGTAGGCAACGGTAGCGATGACCTCTTGACGATGATTATCCGTGCCTGCACTGAGCCAGGAAGACAAGTTGTTTATCCGATGCCAACCTATGTCCTATACCGCACCCTAGCGCAGATACAGGGGGCAGAATGTATAGAAGTCCCCTATCCAGACGACTACAGCCTGCCGGTTGAGCAGCTGATTGAAGCTCAAGGAGCAGTGACTTTTGTCGCTTCTCCTAATAGTCCATCTGGAACTGTTGCGCCAGTGGAACTGCTGGATAAGCTGGCAGCGCAGTTATCGGGTGTACTTGTCATTGATGAGGCATACGTGGATTTTGCCGAGTCAGATGCCCTGGAATTAGTAAAGAGGCACGACAACGTCATCATCTTGAGAACGCTGTCAAAAGGGTATTCATTAGCAGGCTTAAGGTTGGGCTTCGGCGTGGCGAATCCTGCACTCCTGGAAGGATTGATTAAAGTCAAAGACAGCTATAACGTTGATGCTGTAGCTTGTGCTGTCGGGGCAGTTGCGATCGCAGACCAGAGTTACAAAAATACCAACGCGCAGAAGATTAAGGCTTCGCGAACCCAGATGGCTAGTGCCCTCGAACAGTTGGGCTTTCAGGTCTGGCCCTCACAGGCTAACTTCCTGTTGGTGGGTGTTAGTGGAGCGGCAACCGAGGAGCTAGCGGAGCTATCCCCTAAGGAATTGCCTGAAGGCAATGCCCAATACCTTTACGAAATGCTCAAGCAACGGGGAATATTAGTCCGATACTTCAAACAGCCACGGCTGGCGGATAAGTTACGCAT
>CBDTXL010000884.1:0-2701 GCA_965364435.1 uncultured bacterium | reverse complement strand
AGGTGTGTGATTAACCACTTTGTAGACAGACTCAATGCGTAAAGCTAGATTGAGTCCGCCCATGCTAAAGACAACGAGTTTCAGGAATGATGTGACCTGTCGCGCTTTGGAAAGCGCCGTATCATCAGATTGGCCGTTGATTAAGAGATTGTTCATGTCACAAGTTACTGTGAGAGAAGATGAGTAATTAATTCATGGTTCATCGTTCATGGTTGGTGGCAATGAGCAATGAACCATGAACTATGAGCAATCATTAAACCTCTTGCAAAAGTTCTGATTTTGGATTTTTAACCACAGATGAACACAGATAAACACAGATGGATTTGATAGGATTGAGCGACTTTTGCAAGAGGTCTATTAGAGAGTAGGTTGGAGAGCAGGTAGGCTTTTAGGTGTACTTTGACCAATGATGTGTTTAATCGCCGCTAAAAACTCTTGTTCTAGGTAGGGCTTGGTGAAGTACGCAGTAGCACCTAATTGCATCGCCAGCCAGCGATGCTTATCGTTACTGCGGGAGGTGAGCATCGCGACAGGAATTAGCGAGAGTTGCGGATCTTGGCGACGATAGCTCAAGAATTCAAAGCCGTTCATATTGGGCATTTCAATGTCACAAATTACAAGAGACACCCAGGAACAGCGCTGCAACTGTTCGATCGCTTCTCGCCCATCTCGTGCCTGCAAGACTTGACAACCTGCCCGTTCTAAGGTAAGAGCTAGGGTTCGTCGCAGGGCAGCAGCATCATCGACAACCAGAACTGTAGGGGCTTTAGCGGTTTTGATCACAGCTGTGGTTTTGCTAATTGAGGAGTTCTCCTTCGTGATACTCCCTTCCGGAAGCCGCAACGCGATCGCTCCTCGCGGATTGGAGGGAGTCGCAGTCGCTGTACTTTGCCCCAACAGTTGATCCAGTAAAGCAGCACCATCAATCACAGGAATCAAACTACCATCCCCCAAGATGGTACAGCCGTAGGTAAAACTGGGAGGTGCGATCGCACAGCCGAACGGTTTGATTACCAGTTCTTGTTCAGTGACTAGGCGATCGATTTCCAGGGCAAGAATATGTTGTCCCTGCGTTAGTACCAACATTGGGAGCGCCCAATCTGCTGGAGAGGGTACTGCAATCAACGCTTTACTTGGAGAGGTTTCAGGCATTGGACAGGTATACTCCAAGAAGTCGGCAAGTCGATATACTGGGACAATCTGCCGCCGCCATTGCAAAAAGCGCTCTCGACCCGATTCTTTAACCTGTTCGGCTTTGGGAACGACAATTTCTTCAACGCTGTCGGAAGGCAAAGCCAGAGCCGTGGAGCCAATGAAGCAGACGAGTAATTTCGCGATCGTCAGGGTTAACGGGAGACGTAAGGTAAAGGTGGTGCCAACTCCAGGGGAAGAGGTGACAGTGATTGTTCCTTTAAGGGAGCGCATTTGCGATCGCACGACATCTAACCCCACTCCCCGTCCAGAAAGTTCACTCACCTGCCTTGCGGTGGAAAATCCTGGCTCGAAAATTAACTCAAACAGGTGATTATTAGAAGTCGTAGCCAATTGCTCGGCTGACAACAATCCCAGTTCAACTGCCAGATGACCGATCCGTTCCAGATTCAGACCTTGACCATCATCCCTCACTTCAATGATCGTTTGACTTCCCTGGTGGTAGGCGCGAACTTCAATTTGCCCTTGCTCCGGTTTCCCCTGTTGACGCCGTTCTTTTGGAAACTCGATGCCATGATCAAAAGCATTCCTCAGCAAGTGGAGCAATGGATCATAGAGTTTCTCCAGAACGGCTTTATCAACTAACACACTTGTACCAGTCAGTTTCAGGCTGACAGGTTTGTGGTAAGTCGTAGACAAATCGCGCAACAGGCGAGGAAAACGGTTTAGCACTTCACCCAAAGGCAACATCCGCGCCCAAATCAACTCATCCCGCAGCTGAGTCAGCATTTGTCGCTGTTGTTCCAGGGTTTGATCAGTCGCCCTGGCAAATAGGACAATATCATCAACAGATTCTTCAAGCTGCACCATATCTTCCAGGAGTCCTTGTAAACGGGAGTTCAGGACTCCGTAGTTGTCCAATTCCAAGGAATCAAAATCAGCTCGCGTGCTTGCTAGCTCTCCTAGCTGAGCGACTGAGTGTGGCACTGTCCCTTCGTTGTAACGTTCTGGAGCAACCAGCATCTGGTCTGATAGCTCCTGCAAGTTACCCACCATATTCTGAACTCGGGCAAATCGATTCAGCAGCTCTCGAACCGATCGCTGTAATTGATCGTTGTGGAGGGAAAGACCATTGCGGTTGATCGCAAGCTCACCTACCAGGTTATTCATCCGTCCCAGTCGTTCTGAGTCAACCCGCACCGAAAGATTAGTAGTAGGAGATGCTTCACCTTGGCGGATATCGGTCGATACGGGATTGAGTTCGTTGCTTGTGGAATTGCTAGGCTTAGCAGTTTTGCTAACCTGGAGTATTTCCTCAGGAATTGGCTGCGTTGGGACTAAACTGCCGACTGGCGATGCAGCAGTGGCGTTTGGGGGATTTGACACAGATGTAGGTGCAGAGATGTTTTGAATAGGTGGCAGCTCATCAAAGAGCTGCTCAATAGATTGAACCGCTATTTCTAGCGTCTGGGGGGTTGAAGGTTGTTCGCCTGCTTCCTCGGTCACAGATGTAGCGTCAGTAACTAATTCTGCATCTATAGTTACAGGG
>CBDTXL010000883.1:0-2705 GCA_965364435.1 uncultured bacterium | reverse complement strand
TACGTCGTCTTGCGACTTAGCAGAGTGCTGTGTTTTTGCTAAACAGTCGGTTGACCCATTTCACTGCGACCCTCTTGCGAGGGCACCCCTTTTTCCGAAGTTACGGGGCTAATTTGCCTAGTTCCTTAACGAGGTTTCACTCACGCGCCTTGGTATATTCTACCCACCCACCTGTGTCGGTTTACGGTACGGGCGGCCGTGGGAACAACTGTAAACTTTTCTTGATGCGACATTTAAAGAATCCACTTCGGCCGAAGCCTCCGCGTCACCCAGTCCGAAGACCAGGAACCAGCACTTTCAATCGCTGGCCCTTTTCCTGCCACATGTCCTTTACAGCCTTAACCACAGCCGGTGCAGGAATATTAAACCTGCTGTCCATCGCTTACGCCTATCGGCCTCAGCTTAGGTCCCGACTAACCCCGGGGGGACGAACCTTGCCCGGGAAACCTTGGGTTTACGGCGGCCGGGAATTCAACCCGGCTTATCGCTACTCATGTCTGCATTCTCACTTGTTTGGACTCCACAGTCGGTTACCCTTCTGCTTCAAGGTCCAGACAACGCTCCCCTACCACTCCACCGGTTCGAAAACCGATAAAATCCAGAGCTTCGGTATACTGCTGATCGCCAATCATTTTCGGCGCAGAATCACTCGATGAGTCAGCTATTACGCACTGTTTAAATGGTGGCTGCCTCTAAGCCAACATCCTCATTGTCTAAGTATCTTCACATCCTTTCCACTGAACGGTATTTGGGCACCTTAGCTGCTGGTCTGGCATGTTTGCCTCTCGCGCGTGAAGCTTATCCCTCACGCACTGACTCCCGTGTTACACCCTGCGGCATTCGGAGTTTGATTGAATTCGGTACCCTGGTATGGGCCCTAGTTCATCCAGTGCTCTACCTCCGCAGGTCAGCACATGAGGCTCTACCTCAATAGATTTCGGGGAGAACCAGCTATCACGGGGTTTGATTAGTCTTTCGCTCCGACCCACAGCTCATCAGAGAATTTTTCAACATTCACCTGTTCGGACCTTCACGTCGTTTTACCGACGCTTCATCCTGGCCATGGGTAGGTCACCTCCGCTTCGGGTCTAGCACCAGCAACTAAACGCCCTATTCGGACTCGCTTTCGCTTCGCCTCCACCCCAGAAGGGCTTAAGCTTGCCACTGATGCTAACTCGCAGACTCATTAAGCAAAAGGCACGCCATGATCTAGCTCGAAAGCCGGACTCTGACACCTTGTAAGTGCATGATTTCAGGTACTATTTCACTCCGCTCGCAGCGGTACTTTTCACCTTTCCCTCGCGGTACTTGTTCACTATCGGTCGCCAATTAGTATTTAGCCTTACGCCGTGGTCGGCGTGGATTCATGCGAAGTTTCACGTGCGTCGCATTACTCAGGAATTCCCTAGGTTCAGTCAGGTTTTCGGTTACGGGTCTTTCACCCTCTGTGGAGCGACTTTCCATCCGCTTCACCTAACGATTCTGATACCATATCGGGCTCCTACAACCCCCCTGTGCAAGCACAGAGGTTTGGGCTCTTCCGCTTTCGCTCGCCACTACTTACGGAATCGTGTTCACTTTCTTTTCCTCCGGTTACTGAGATGTTTCACTTCACCGGGTATCGCTCTGCCAGGTCTATGTATTCAACCTGGAGTCAACTGGTATTAACCAGAAGGGGTTACCCCATTCGGAAATCTACGGGTTAAAGCGTATTTGCCGCTAACCGTAGCTTATCGCAGCTTATCGCGTCCTTCATCGCCTATTGGCACCAAGGCATTCATCATGCACTCTTTGTAGCTTGATCAATTTGCTGCTCCGACTCTCGCCGGAGCAAATTGTGATAACTGAAACTCTCTTGGAAATTAATCCATGTTTCAGACTAGCTCTACTTTTGTTGTAGTTTGTTTACTACCCTATGTGTAGATGTCAAAGAACAGTCTGCCGCCAGGCAAATCCCGGCAACAGAGTCAAGATTTCCGATGGTTTAGATCGTCAATCCTGGAAATGATCATGCAGTGCTAAATGACTGCTTTTTGCTTGGTGGGCCTGACTGGACTCGAACCAGTGACCCTGCGCTTATCAAGCGCATGCTCTAACCAACTGAGCTACAGGCCCTCAAGAAAAGGGAGTAAGGGCCGTAAGGGCCAAGAGTAGGAAGGCTTTGACTTTTCTCAAGTGGAGGCAAGGGGATTCGAACCCCTGACATCCAGCTTGCAAAGCTGGCGCTCTACCAACTGAGCTATACCCCCGGGGTCAGAATCTATGCCTGCCTTCTGTTTATTGAGCCGCGTGGTGCGGTGGCAAAACATCGGGCCGAGCCAAGCAAAAACTGAATTGTGCGCTACCGTTTCAAATTTCCGAGCCTTCACGTGCTTTCGCTTGTAAAGGGCTTTTACTGTTGAAGCGAAGCGAGCTTCGCTTTGACCAGTGACAGCGTATTCCGGATTTCTCCGGTGGTTAGCCGCCGACCTATTTGTTCCAGCAATCGGACAAGCCGACTGCGTTCTCAAATTACTCCTTAGAAAGGAGGTGATCCAGCCGCAGGTTCCCCTACGGCTACCTTGTTACGACTTCATCCCAGTTACCGCTCATAGCGTAGGGCGCTGCCTCCATTGCTGGTTAGCGCGCGCACTTCGGCTACAAGTGACTTCCATGATGTGACGGGCGGTGTGTACAAGGCCCGGGAACGTATTCACGGCGCCGTA
>CBDTXL010000882.1:0-2709 GCA_965364435.1 uncultured bacterium | reverse complement strand
ACAGATACTTAGTCATCTTGAAAGGATTTTTCGGATAGGCTCTTAATCGTTGATGGCGTTAAGCAGTACTTCCGCCAAAGTCAGATTCTCCATGTCATCGAGAGTAATCGTGTCCACGATATCAAACTTAGCTCCAGCACCTTGAAGGTCGTCATCAAGTGCTTTAAGAAAGCGAGTTGCCGTTGCATCGTTACCCACTTGAATCATTGAAATTGCCAGTTCTTCATCCCGTTCCATCTGCCGCGATGCCTCAATAATTACTCGCATCACAGCTTTGCGGTCATCTGGCTCCCCATCAGTCACCACCAAAATCGTTTCTCCATTTGGCTTTGTCTGCCCAGATGCCTTACGTTGAAAGTACTTATCAGTAGCATCCTTGAGAACACTAGCAAGGTCAGTCGTACCCATTGGATCGTTTTCTTGAAAGATTTGGGTGACTTTGTCGGAAGTTACATTGTCATACCGTTTAAAGCGACCAGAAAATAGATAAACAGTAATTCCATCTGGGTCAAACTGTTCACATTTTCTTGCTAGTGCCAGCGTGGACTCTTGGGCAGTCTGCCATCGGTTTCTCCCACCGGGTTGATCCGGGGTTGACATACTGCCGCTTTTGTCAATGATTAGTGTGTAGTCACGGTCTTCCATAATAGAACCTCCCACTAGAGAATAACCTCCCGCGCTTGTCAGCGTTTCCTAATCTAAGCCTATACGACTACCCAAAAATCTACATACAGTACATCCTTATTCCAATCCCCTAGAGTTATCTACTGGGTACCCTAGTCCCCAGCCCCTAACCCCTAGCCCCTGTGAATGCTACTGGCGAGTTTCCTGTAAGGCTTGCAGATAATCAATCGCCGCCTCTAGTTTGGAGGGATAGGAATAAGCAAACTCTTCAAACCAAAGACCTTCTTCTGAACGTGGGCTTAAGTTTTTTAGCCACTCAGTCGCTTCCTGAGTTAGTGCCTCCCGTTCTCTTTGCCGTCTTTGCTCTACTCTGAGTTGTTCTTCTCGGAGTTGTTGCTCTTTCCGGAGTTGTTCTTCTTGAAGTTGCTGCTGTCTTTTAAGTTCCTCAGCTCGCTGTTGTTCCTCAAACTCAGCCTTAACTTGTGCTAACAAACTATCCTGGGCGGTTGATACCCACTTTGGCGTCTCAGGCTGAGGTTGGTAAGTTGAGGAGATGGGTGGTTGCAACTTCAACTCCTCCTCCTGAAACAGAGGCTGTTTTTTGGGTTTTATGCCAAGCTCTTGTTCCTGATACTCAGCTTTAACTTGCGCTAATAAGTCATCTATAGATTCCATTTCTTTGACCCCCAGTTAACAAAGACTTTTAGTCAACAATGGCATTGAGTAACACTTCAGTCAGGGGCATGTCCTCCATGTCATCAATGGTTACTGTGTCTACAATGTCAAACTTTGCCCCAATTCCTTGCAGTTCATCATCCAACGCCTTGAGGAACCTGGTAACCTTTGGATCAGAACCCACTTGAATAAAAGAAATAGCTAGTTCTTCATTCCGCTCCATCTGCCGAGAAGCGTCAACGATCACTTGGGTTACACCCATCCGATCATTTGGCTCCCCATCTGTAATTACTATAATTGTCTCCCCATTCGCCTTCGTCTGACCAGCAGCCTTGCGTTTAAAGTAGTTGTTGATGGCATCTTGCAGAACGCTACTCAGGTTCGAGCTGCCTTGCGGTTCATTTTCAGGAAAATGAAAAATTTGCTCGACTTTGCTGGAAGTTATGTTTGTGTACCGTTTAAATCGGTGTGAAAACATATAGACCGTTAGACCATCCAGGTCAAATTCCTCGCATTGCCTTGCTAAGGCTAGAGTACATTCCTGAAGGACAGCCCATCGACTATTACCCTCTGGTTGATCTAGGGTAGACATACTACCGCTTCGGTCGATGATTAGTGTATAGTCACGGTTCTCTAGCATAGAAAGCACTCTAGGTTAAATTGGTAGTTTTAGCTTGATCCTCTGTACGTCTAATCCGAAAATAGGGAGTGGGCAGTAGGGAGTGGGGAGTGGGGAAAAGAAATTTTCATTCTTTCGTTGTGAGCGTAGCGCTTGGGGTCTAATCAGTGATGGCATTGAGTAATACTTCAGTCAGAGTCATGTCCTCCATATCATCCATAGTGACTGTATCTACAATGTCAAACTTGGCACCAGCACCTTGCAGTTCATCATCCAAGACTTTCAGAAACTTCGTTGCTTGGGCATCTGTACCGACTTGAACAAAGGAAATCGCTAACTCTTCATCCCGATCCATCCGCCGCGACGCCTCTATAATTACCTTCATCACGGCTTTGCGGTCATCCGGTTCCCCATCCGTGACGACCAGGATTGTCTCTCCATTGGGCTTCGTTTGACGGGTAGCTTTGCGTTGAAAGTAGTTGTTGGTTGCATCTTGGAGGACGCTGGCTAAATCAGTGCGACCAGAAGGTTCGTTTTCTTTAAAGATTTGTGCAACTTTGCTGGCAGTCACATTGTCGTAGCGTTTGAAGCGACCGGAAAACAAGTAAACTGTGATGCCGTCTGGATCAAATTCTTCACATTTACTGGCTAAGGCGAGGGTAGACTCTTGCATGACCACCCAGCGGCTTTTATCACCCAGTTGGTCTCTAATCGACATGCTGCCGCTTTTGTCGATGATTAACGTATAGTCACGCTGTTCTAGCATGAAAATCTCCCCCAAACTGCTCAGT
>CBDTXL010000881.1:0-2712 GCA_965364435.1 uncultured bacterium | reverse complement strand
GTGAGTTCAGGCGTAAACGTCATAGCACGGAAGCAGTTGAGGGCAATTGCCTCTATTGTAGGTTTAGGGTGCGATCGCCTTAGCGGATGCGGATGCTTTGTGAGCCTTACTCAAGCTTCGGTACTGCCCCAAGGCGATCGCATTTCAGTGAAGTCTGGAACAATAGAGGGTCAAGCGAACAGAACGCCGCGAGTGCTAACGCCCCTCATCTCTACTCCTTGTCCACTGGTTAAAGTATCTAGGAAGAGCGAGCGCTTACACCCTCTATATTTTAAAATTTTGCTAGGCTATGCTATAATGTTGTGTTTATATAAGACTTTAGGCGAAGCGATTCCCTAATGCAATTGCTCATCTTCGCAATACGACGCCCCCTCTGACCAATCAAAATCAGTTAGTAAAGCACAACCAGTTCCAGCTATACTGGAGAGCTTCTAGAGATTACTCCATCAATCAGTTCGGTTATCTCACTATGGGGTGTCTGTCCATTCAAAGCTCATTGGGTGATTATTGTATTAAGGATGTGATACAAGCCGGTCAGTCCTGTCGGTGTCATTAGGAGTATTGATAGATGTTGCGGCACCATCGTCAGAGCAAAGAAATGTTGAACCTTTTACCCTTTCCCGGCGTCTATATTTGTAATACTATAGAGTTAAAGCAAACTCATACTGACTTCAAATTCTCGCTTTATTTCCCAGCCATGAGCACCTAAACTGGGAAACGCCACGGACTCAGCGAAGAGAGACTTTCCTCAGTATCCAGCTTCAACTCATATTCACGCTTAGATCTCCAGCATTCTTTAGAAGAGGCAGGTGGTCTATACATCTTTTGCCAGATGTACCCCAGTGAGTCGCGCAAATATCCTCAGAGTGAGAGATCTTAATTGCTTTTGAGGTCAAAATCCGCGACAGATTTATTACTTGTTTACGGAGTCACCACTCACAAATGCCCACTGCTAACACCAAAAAAAAGACGACCCAGCCCACCTTCTCCGCAGATATGGTTCGCACTTATCTGCATGAGATCGGTCGCGTGCCATTGCTGACCCATGAGCAAGAGATTGTCTATGGTAAGCAGGTGCAGCAAATGATGGCGCTGCTGGAGGCGAAAGAAGCCCTGGCGGAAAAATTGCAGCGCGAACCGACGACCAAGGAGTGGGCAAACCAGGTTAATCAGGACGAAGCCGCCCTGAAAAAAATTGTAAGTCAGGGAACGCGGGCAAAGCGTAAGATGATTGAAGCTAATCTGCGCCTTGTTGTCGCGATCGCCAAGAAATACCAGAAGCGAAATATGGAATTTCTGGACTTGATCCAGGAAGGCACTTTGGGCTTAGAGCGAGGCGTTGAAAAATTTGATCCCACAAGGGGTTACAAGTTTTCCACCTACGCCTACTGGTGGATTCGTCAGGCGATCACCCGCGCGATCGCTCAGCAAGCTCGTGCGATTCGGCTGCCCATCCACATTACCGAAAAGCTCAACAAAATCAAGAAAGTACAGCGGGAACTGGCTCAATCGTTGGGCCGCAACGCCACACCAGCTGAGATTGCTAAGGAGTTGGAGTTAGAACCGGCTCAGATTCGAGAGTATTTGAGCATTGCTCGTCAACCAATCTCTCTCGACGTTCGGGTTGGAGATAATCAAGACACCGAACTGTCTGACCTACTAGAGGATGATGGTCTAACTCCTGTAACTTACACAACTCAGGAGTCATTACGCCAAGACCTGGATAACCTCCTGGCAGAACTAACCCCCCAACAGCGGGAAGTGCTAGCACTGCGCTTTGGGCTAGAAGATGGCAACGAACTGTCTCTGGCAAAGGTGGGTCAGCGACTCAACCTCAGCCGGGAGCGGGTACGCCAGTTAGAACACCAAGCCTTAGCACAACTGCGGCGTCGCCATACGAACGTCAAGGAGTACATAGCTAGCTAGTATTCCGTCAAGGCTGATTTGAGAGATTCACCTGCTGTAGAGACGCGCGATCGCGCGTCTCTACTCTTCTTTTTTACGAACATTTGTAAAGATTTTCCGAAATCCTAACTCTTACCCTTGAAGCAATCCTCAGCACTGGCATGAATGAGGGGTTGGCGCTCTTGAAGAAAAACCACCCATTTGAGGGAATCGTTACTCAGGGCTTCTGAGTTATCTTGTTAACCAGAGCTGATGTTACGCTCTGAGAGAGGATTTCAACGAAGGGGTGCCATTGTAAGTACTAAGTGTGACGGTTGATAAACCGGTCAGAGGAGGAGCAAACAGCAGTAGCTTTCGAGTTTATAACTGTATATAAAGATGCTGGTCAACACAAGCGGCTTGTAGCTCAAATATAAGTTTTTCTGGTTGATTCTAGCGTCTAGGGGTGTGGGATAACATTGAGAGCGTTTCGTTTCCAGGGTGTTTCTAAGTTTTTCAAAGGAGGTAACCACGGTGATTAACCGATTAAGTGCGTTCTTTTTGTCGCAACGTCAACTGCTCAATCGTTGGCAATTGCCGCTGGCTGGGTTACTGCTCATGGGAGGATTAGCAGCGACTGTATCAACTTTGCAAGCAGCAGCACCTAACAAGCAAACTCAAGCTGTTAAATCCACGGCGGTTGCACCACCAGTGGAAGCAGCAGCACCTCAACAGCAAGCCCAAGCCGATGCTCCCAGTGCGGTTGCACCACCAGTGGAAGCAGCAGCACCTCAACAGCAAGCCCAAGCCGATGCTCCCAGTGCGGTT
>CBDTXL010000880.1:0-2715 GCA_965364435.1 uncultured bacterium | reverse complement strand
AAAGGGTGGGGTTCGTCAAGATTTTTTGTAGCTTATCAGGCGTTATTTTCTGATTAAAGTTATTAATGTTAATAAATCTTTATAATTTGTTGCCAGTATCTTATACTACCAAAGGATAGTAGATAAGGAGCAAAGACAACAATGCCGGAGGCTCAGAAGCCGCTGACACTTCCCAGAGAATTCCTGGCTCCTCCCGGTGACTTTAACCCAACGCTACTGATGTTTCTAGTAGCGATCGCGTTAATCGTCTTCTCTACATGCGGTTACTGGCTTTGGCATTGGCCTGACCCAGTTTGCTTCTGCATGAACGTCCTCGCCTTGCACATGGCGGGGACAGTGATTCACGATGCCTGTCATAATGCTGCCCATCGAAACCGTGTGATGAATGCCATTCTCGGACATAGCAGTGCCTTGATGTTAGGCTTTGCCTTCCCGGTGTTCACGCGAGTGCATTTGCAGCATCATGCTAACGTCAACGACCCAGAAAATGACCCTGATTATTATGTCTCAACAGGTGGTCCTCTGTGGTTAATTAATGCCCGCTTTTTCTATCACGAAGTCTTTTTTTTCAAACGCCGCCTGTGGCGCAAGTACGAGTTGATTGAGTGGTTCTTGAGCCGCTTAATTGTAGTAACGATAGTTTATGTTTCCTGCCAGTACGGCTTTTTGGGCTACATTCTCAATTTTTGGTTTTCACCAGCTGGGGTAGTGGGGCTAGCGCTGGGTTTATTTTTTGACTATTTGCCTCATCGCCCTCACCAGGAACGCGATCGCTGGAAAAATGCCAGGGTTTACCCCAGCCGAATCCTCAATATACTCATTGGCGGGCAGAATTACCATTTGATTCATCATCTGTGGCCTTCTATCCCCTGGTATAACTATCAGCCTGCCTACTATGCGACAAAGCATTTGTTAGATGAAAAAGGCTCTCCTCAATCCCTGGAACTACTGCAAGGCAAAAATTTCTGGAGTTTCGTATACGACATCTTTATCGGAATTCGTTTCCACAGAAAATCGTTTGACAAACAATCAGATCCAACAGCAACGGCTCCCGAAAATCTCAAGCACTTTGCCGAAACGCCCTAGAGTGCTAGTCCTGTATCATGAGTTGACAAAAACCTGAACCTATGCATGTTCAAAAATATTCGTATGCTCATCAAGCGATAAAGCCTGTTAGAGTCTCCCCCGCCAATTCCAGCGTGTCTCCCATTTGTTCGCCATCATGATAAGCAGCAAGGAGGACTTCGCTAGTTTTTCCCCAAGCGATCGCACCTGTGGCATCAATAGCGATCGCTCCAAAATCTCGCCGATTCTCACTAGCTTCTGTAAATGAACGCTTCATCGACTCGGCAAGAGATAGGCCATCGGTAACACGCACCACAATCCGTGGCGCTAGACATTCATCAATAATGTCTTCCCCAATGCCGGTGCAGCTAACTGCTGCTTGACGGGTGGCATAGTTTCCTGCTGGCATCGCCGAGTCACTGACGCGACCAATCCGTTCAAAGCCTTTGCCACCAGTGGACGTTCCCGCAGCGAGACATCCCTGAGTATCCAAAGCGACGACACCTATCGTGCCGCGTCCGGCTTCAGATGTCTCAACCAGTTCTTTTTCCGCGACAACTCCCGCCATCGTCTTGTCAAAATTTTCCTGCCGTTCCTGCATCCACTCCTGCAATCGGATGTCAGTCAGGGGATTGTAAACCGGGGCATTGAGTTCTCGCAGCAGTTCAGCTGCTCCCAAGTCTGATAGCACTCGGTCAGCTGAGTCTTGCAAAAACTTTGCTAGTTCAATCGGATTTTGCACTCGCGAGACATTAATAACACCGCTAAAGCGCTGAGTGCTGCCTTCCATCAACGCAGCACTCATGCGAATTTGCCCATCCGATTGCAGCACCGACCCGGTTCCCGCATTGAAGCGGGGGTCATCTTCCAGCAGTTGGCAGCCTCGTACCACAGCGTCACGGGCTTGGGCACCAGTCAACAACAAGGAATAAACTTCCTCAATGACTTGATAAAGCGATCGCCTTACAACCTGGACTCCCCCTTTGCCTTTGAGAGAACTACCAGCACCACCGTGGATAATAAGTTTGGGTTGCACCTGATTGACTAGACATAACAAATTATGAATTTTGAAGGATTAAGTGTGAAGTGTCAAGCGCTTCGCTTAGTCATTAGTCATTAGTTGACCACACGCAAGCTTAGGTGTGGCAAGAAAATAGTCAGGACTTCCGCAGGAACTCTACCTGTAGGGTGCCTTATTTAACGCACCACTCTTTTCATCCTTCATCCTTTACCGCTAATCTACTTGAGATTTTCGTCGGCGGCAGCGTTCTGAGCAGTATTTCACATCATCCCAGCAATCTGCCCATTTTTTGCGCCAAGTGAATGGGCGTCCACAGACAGGACAGATTTTCGTGGGCAGGTCAGATTTGGAGCGCTGGCGTGCCATGCTAATACCAACAGGACTTACGCAACTGTCACAAGCGATCGCCAATCGAAATTAGGCGAGTGGACGTTAATTCCTTTGAAAATTCTCAACAGTGATTTTGCTGAGAGGATTGAGTTGTCGGCTGAGATTTTCCGTAAATTTCCGGTTCTTTGCCAAGCCATAGCTTCGCTATAGTGTAGCAGTTTAGCCAGTTCATTCGCGAACTCCGGCAGTCAACGGGACTAACACAAGAACAGGTTGCGGCTTTTTTGGGTGTTACTTAC
>CBDTXL010000879.1:0-2717 GCA_965364435.1 uncultured bacterium | reverse complement strand
GGCGATCGCTATTCTAATCATTGGCATGAAAAACGGCTGGATGGACTGTTGCAAGCGGAACAGCAACTAGAGTTTTTCTCGAAACGCGGGCTTATTGTAGAACACTCGAACCGAGAAGTCCTGATTCGTATCGCCAAGATCTATGAAGGACATCCTCTCGTATTGAAAGTGATTGCCGAAGATATTTTGAACAAATTTGCCGGAAATGTTTGTGGCTATTGGCAAATTCACCAACCAGAATTTGAGCAAGTGGCGCGAGAACTTCAAGCCACACGACTAGATGAAACTGAGTACAACGAAGCGCTCGATCGCAAAGTTCGAGAACGCATCAAAAAATCCCTGGAACAGCTACCGGCTGATGCCCTTGAGTTGCTCTGCCAAAGTGCGGTTTTTCGTCGCCCCGTTCCCAAGACGTTTTGGCTAGCGATGATTAGCGATCGCGCTCCCAAACAGCAAAAAGCAGCTTATCGGGTATTAGATGATCGTGCCCTAATTGAGCAAGAAGGTATCCAGCAGAACCAATTCCTCATTCGCCAACACAACCTGATTCGTGATGTTGCCTACGACCTACTGCGACAAGATGCCTTGCTCTGGGAAACAGCCGAACGTAAAGCAGCCGAAATGTGGTTGAGCGCCTACAAACCAGTATCCAATGCATCGAATTTAGAACAGGTGAGGGGCTATCTGGAAGCGTTTGACCATTACTGTGAAGTGAAAGATTGGGAAGCCGCCAAAGATATCGCCTGCACTTCTTTGGATACACCGACTCAGGAATATCTATGCTGGCAACTTTGGAGATGGGGGTACTACCAGGAGCAAATTCCTCTCTACAGAAAACTTCTAGAAATTTATCGAAAAACAGACGATCTCGCTGGAGAAGGCCGTGCCCTGGGCGATCTGGGGAGTGCGTACAAGAGTCTGGGCGACTATCCGCAGGCATTCAACTACTATCAGCAATGCCTGACCATTTTCCGTAAAATTGGCGCTCGCAATGAAGAAGGTGGTGCCTTGGGCAATCTGGGGAATGTGTACAACCGTCTGGGCGACTATCAGCAGGCAATCAACTGCTATCAGCAACACCTAACCATTGCCCGTGAAATTGGCGATCGCAATGGAGAAGGCCGTGCCTTAGCCAACTTAGGAGATACCCAGGCGAATTTGAAACAGTTTCCCGAAGCACTGGATAACTTGCAAGCTGCCCTTTTTATTTATCGAGCCATAGGTGCCATTGCTATTGAAGCCAGGGTAATGGCGATGATTGGTCAGACCCATTTTAAGATGGGAAACTATGCTGAGGCACAGGAGACCCTTCAAACAGCCTTGCCCTTAGCTCAACAAGTCAGCGATCGCCCCCTAGAAAGCGCAATCCTGGCGGTGTTAGGGAAAGTGTACTGTGGTCTAGGGCAATACCCTATATCCCTAAAAAATCTCCCACTCGCATTAACCATGACGCGAGAGATCGGCAATCGAGACGTTGAAGCTGACACGCTCAAAGCTCTGGCAGAGCTACACTACAAAATCGGGCAACCCGCTCAGGCGCTGGAGTATTGTGAACAAGCATTGGCACTGGCAACAGAGTTGGGCATTCCTTTAGCAGAAGAATGCAAAAAACTCAAGGAAGAACTGGAAGCAGCGGAGGAGCCATGAAATTTGAAATCCTGACACCCCTTGGGTTTACAGTGAAGACATCAGAGGGCTGTTGAAAGAGGAGATTGAAACTAGCGATGGCTAATCGTAGATTTTACGCTTCCAAGTTACTCTGAAGCGAGGAGAATAATACGCAGAAATGCAGATTGCTTGGACAAGGCACGCAGAGGAACGTCAGCAACAATGGCAACAACGATTAGAGATCACACGCGAAGAAGTCGAAATGGTTTTGATGAATCCTCAACAAGTTATGGTTGAAGATGATGTCTTAGTTGCACAATCCAGGCGTGGAGAGGGTTTACTGAGAGTCATATTTGTTGAAATTGGCAACACCAAACGAATTTTGACCTTGTACTGGACAAATCAAGTTAATCGATACTGGCAGGAGGAAACCAATGAACGTTAAATATGATTCAGAGGCAGACATTCTCATTTTTGTCTTGCGCGATGCAATTCCTGCCAATGCCATCTCTGAACCGGGAGGCATGATTGTCAGTTATGACGAAACTGGCGAACCCGTTAGTATCGAGTTTCTCAATGCCTCTAAACGCCAACTGTTTAATCCGAAACAAACGAATCTAATAATTTCTACTTGAATGTCGGACGGCGAAACGATATGGCTCAGGTATAAGTCTTCTATCAAGGCGATCGCAACAGAGTTAGGGATTTCATTGGCAGAGGAATGACAACAACTCAAGGCAGAGTTGGAAGCGGTGAAGGAACATTGAAAAGAGAGTTAGTGTAGCTTAAGAGAGGAATTGCTTTCCTACGCAATACTCTGGGGTTGTGCTACTAATAGAAATGGGTGATTTACGATTGGCGTTGATTATTAGCTAGTTGCTACACAAAGAACAATTCGCTCTATTAGCCTGTATGCTTGCCTTTGGGTGGCAGCCGAAGGGTAATAACTTAGGGCGAAATTAAGTAATTTTCAGGGCATTTATTCGACGCGCTTAGCGACGGCTGATAGGCTACTGCCTACTTCCCACTCCCTTTTCCTAACTTTTCACGGGATGTGGAAAACCTCTCTCCACCTCTCCCTAACCCTCTCCTAAAAGGAGAGGGAAGCG
>CBDTXL010000878.1:0-2718 GCA_965364435.1 uncultured bacterium | reverse complement strand
AGGTAACGGCTGAGTCAGAAAGTAATTTGAAGCCTGTGGCTAAACGTGCGATCGCGAACGCCAACGCCTACGCCTACGGCTTCACTAACCCCAACACCAGCGCCCTCGCGCTCGCCAACGCCTACGGCTTCGCCAACCCCAACGCCTTCGCCTACGGCATCGCCCTCGCCAACGCCAACGCCTACGGCATCGCCCTCGCCAACGCCAACCTCCTCGCCATCACCCTCGCCCAAGCCATTACCTACACTCGTCAACGGGAAGAGTTAAAAGTTTTTAAGGGCATAAACTTTACGGGGCTGATTGCCAAACTCGAAGCACTGAAAGCTAAAGCTCCAGATGATAAACAACCAAAGGAAGTGCGTCGGGCGTTTACGAAGGAATTTGTACAAACCTTGCTCAAAGCTTTCCGCCTCAGTCCAGAAATGGTCGATTTATCTGAGGAAGAAGCACAAGCCTGGGCAAATTACTTCTACGGTAATTACCTGATAGTGCAGTGTAAAGAGGCAGCCGTGCGGGTGTCGCCTAAAACTTGGGCAGAAATTGAGGAGCGGATGTTGCTGGTTCCGAACAACTGAAACAGGGCGAGTTCTCTGTAGGGGCGAAGCATTTGGGCGACTATCTATCGGGTAATCCCCAATTTCTGCTTCCAAATGCTTCGCCCTGGCTACGCTGGGGAAGGGCGTTAGCGAAGCTCTCTTCGAGGAACGAGCGTCAGCATTCGGATAGAAAAATCTTGGTTGAATGCAGATATTATCGCCCGAATGCTTCGCCCCTACATCATCATTTCTCGTAAGCTTTGTAAGCAGCGATCGCACTTTCCCCTCAAACCTCTAAACCTCATCCTCTAAATCCGGTTCAACACCAAGCGATCTCAATTGTTCTGCCAATCTCTCTACTCGTCGCCTTTCTCGCTCAACTTCTTGTCTGACTTGTTCAGCTTGCTGTCGTTCTCGTTCTTCAGGCGTCAAAATCCAGTTACCAGAAGCATCATACCAACGCAACCAGACGCGATCGCTTTCCCCATAGAAACCTTGCCACAGCCCCAAACCTAGCTGAATGTCGTTCATCCACACACGCGGTTCGCTAAAGTCTAACTCCGTGTAGCTACTGCCTGCTAACTGAAACGCTCTCAGTTGGTTAGTGCGACCATTAAACACTATGTAATAGGGAACGCGCAAAATGCGTTCATAGACTTCCCACTTCGTCGGCGGTTGATTAGCTTCTCGCAGCGTCTGTCCCAAATCTTCTTTTTCAGTACCAGGTGAAATCAGTTCGACAACAACAAAGGGATTGACACCCTCTTGCCAAACCACATAACTCATTCGCAAATCCCGTTGTTCGTAGAGTCGGTCAACTCCCACCACCGCAAACCAGTCAGGGCGCTTGTACCAAAACGGTTGGCGCACATTGTAGTAAAGATTTAGATCGCTAGCAACGAAAACTTGATCCGAAGGGTAGTTAGGAGGACGAAAGGTGTCTTCAAGGAAACGTGCTTGTAAGAGGTGATATTTGTCGGGCAATCCTGGCTCCTCTGCGTCTTCGCTTGGGAGATCATACATTGTGGGCAAAACTTTTTTCGGGTCGAGAGGCGGATCGCTTTGATACATGATGCCCAACAGAGTAGCGCTGTCAACTTTATTTTATTTTGGCAAGAGCGCGATCTGAAGAGCAGCGCTTGCGCGATTCCCTGCGGGACAGCTAACGCTTCACGCACCTTCCCCTAACGCCGATTACTGTACTTCATAAACCTGCAATCCGCTGTAGAAGAGGTGTGAAGCGATCGCGCTTCGCATTGCGCCTCACTCCTGATTAAGAGTTGGGTGGTAGAACCCCAATCAAGTTCTGGGCTAATTCCAAAAATTGCTCTGCACGGGTAATCTGCTCGTTAGCCTGTTCAACGGTAACAGCATTAAGCTGTCCATAATCTCCAGCATTTCGCAAATCCTGCGCTCTGATGAGGAATTGATGAAACTCTACAGGAACTCTACCTGTACGGGCGAATTCTCTGCCAAAAGCTGAAATCACGGCGGCATGACTGGAAAAAGACATCCCCTCACCTTCTAAAAATGCCTCGGCGATGTAAAACATGGTGTAATAGGCGCGGGATGTCGCATAGTCCGGGAAGCCATTATCCAACAATACACTGGCAGCAGAGAGACTTTGACGCGCTTTCAGAAGTAGTTCTAATTGGTCTTCTGTCATAACGGTATTCCCTCTTTCCGAATATTTCGCAGTAAGGGACCATTACGGTGAGTAAACCGATGTTCATCCATGAATAGGCAACTGATGACTTCATCGTACTGTAGAGACAAATCGGCTGAAATATGACTGGTTCTTTTAATCTCCTCGCCTGGATTGACTTCCCCCTTGAGAACGACTAAGACATCAATATCAGAGTCAGCATCAGCCTCTCCACGCGCTTGAGAGCCGAATAGTACCATTTTGACCAAGCGATCGCTGTATATTTCCTCAAAATGCGATCGCAACTCATCCAGGATTGCCTTTAACTTCTCACTCATGGAATCTTCTGACTGATTAAGCGATAAGCCTGACGGCATACTTCAATAACGCATTTTGCCAGAACATGGAGATGCGATCGCATTAATCTCCGTATGGACGCGAGGGAACAGCTATATCCCGACTTCGAGAGTTTTTCTCAAGCAAAACTGGAAGTTTTCGCCAATTTCCAGCATTCCTGTGCGATCGCCCAATCTTCTT
>CBDTXL010000877.1:0-2718 GCA_965364435.1 uncultured bacterium | reverse complement strand
GCTGACTTGACGCCTGCTTGCACCGCAAACCCAGCAAAGCCCAACTCAGCTTTCTCATCTCCCACAGCCGTGCGGCAGGCAGAAAGCACCAACAATTCTACAGGTGAGCGTCGATTATTCCAGTTTAACTGCCGCAGTTGGTTGAGCCGTAGCTGGTTGTCCCACAGCAACATGTAGGAGTTTTCTATGGGTCCGGGTTTAAATTCCCCGTGGGTAGCCAGATGCAAAATCTGTGCGCCGTTGCGTTTCGACTTGAGATTCTCTAGGGTGAATTGTTCATCCAGGAATGATTTCCCCTGACGCATTCCCACAATCGTTTGAAGTTCGATGGGAACCGCTGGTAGAGGTTTGAGATTGAGGGATTTAGCCAGAGTGTTGGCTTGTGATATCCCCATTGCCAGAACAGAGGACCTCTTAATGTCAGCGTAGCTGGTATCCGTTAAGCTGAGGCTGGGCATCACACCCACACTGTATTTTTCCACTAAAAACCCTTGACCATCATGAAGGGTTGCCACCGGCAATGAACGTAAGCCAGCATCCATGATGAAGACAAGATTCTGGATCTTTTGGCCTTCTAAATCAGCTTGGATGGGTGCAATCACCCATTTATAAAGTTGCTGAGATGGGGCTAGATAGCTGGTGGTGCGAAGTTTGCTGGGATTGGTAATTTCACTGCGCAATTTTTTCACCTCTTCCACAACTAGCGCTCGTGTAGTGCCTGGTATCCGTTTGCGAATTGCTTGACCCTGCGCTGTTACGAATAATAGTTCCAGGCGATCGCTATCCTGCTTTGTTTGAGTAGTCTGATCCTCACTCAGTTGCTCAGGCACAAATGTTGCATAAATGAAAGCTGATTTAATGCCAGTCTGCTGCTCAATTCCATCCAGGATTTTGCGGGCATCTGCTGGGTTTGTGGGGCTGGCAGTTTGCCCAAGGTATGCACCAAATTCAGAGTTGAGGCTTTGCTCAAGATCAGTGAGCGTGTCAATATCAACAGGAGGCAGACTGTTACTCACCTGTACGAATGGATTGAGCTGGGCAAATGGTAGCCCACTCGCACCTGGATCGCGGGGAATGATTTCAATATTGGCCTGTCTGACGGGGCCCTTCAAGGTTTGGATGGGCAACAGCGCACCGGCTAATCCAGTTCCATTAGTAATAGCACCAGCTGTCCCATTGTTTGTGGCAACCCCTATCTCAAAGGGATCAAAAACTGTTCCGCCTCCGTGCAGAATCTTGATAGAACCCCCTGTCGGTCCCCCGGCAGTAGAAATGCTCGCTAGTATGCCTGTTGGATCGAGGAACGTTCCTGTAGCTCGGAACAAACCATCCGTTGTAATTTCAACTTTACCCCCAGTTCCCAAAGCTCCACCTTGGGCATTAATGGAAACAACTTGAATGAAGGGCGAACCTCTTTTGAACTCTGCTTGAGCATTGTTGAGAATCACTGAGCCGCCAATGCCGCTAGAGCTAGAGTTTAGCTGTCCTAATGTGACGTTGCCGAGAGTCAAAACATTAATGGAGCCACCACTGACTGCTCCTGACGAGGTCAAATTGCCACTCTGTATGGCTCCCGTTTGGCTAGTGAGTGCTAGAGCACCACCCGTGCCATTAGCAGAAGTTGAAGTTAAATTGCCGCTAGTAATGGCTCCCGCTTGAGTGGTGAGTGCTAGAGCGCCCCCCGCGCCAGTCCCTCCAGAGGAGTCTATGTTTCCTGCTGTAATAGTGAGTTGGGAGGCGAGAGTAACTGCGCCACCGCCTGTCTGTCCAATTGAAGTCAAATTTCCGCTCTGTACAGCTCCCGCTTGGCTAGTGAGTGCGATCGCGCCGCCTGTGCCATTACCAGAAGAGGAGTCTATGTTTGCCGTTGTGATGTTGAGTTGTGAGGATAGATTAACAGAACCACCGCCTGTCTGTCCAATTGAAGTCAAATTTCCGTTCTGTATGGCTCCCGCTTGGCTGGTAAGTGCTAGAGCGCCGCCTGTGCCATTACCAGAAGACGAATCTATGTTTCCTGCTGTGATGTTGAGTGGCGAGGAGAGAGTAACTGTGCCACCGCCCGTTTTTCCTGTTGAAGTCAAATTTCCGTTCTGTATGGCTCCCGCTTGGCTGGTGAGTGCTAGAGCGCCCCCCGTGCCATTACCAGAAGAGGAGTCTATGTTTCCCGTTGTGATATTGTCCTTCGCTGAAAGGGTGACTGAAGCACTTCCTTTCTCTCCTGTTGAAGTCAAATCACTGCTAGTAATGGTTCCCGCTTGGCTGATTAGGCGAATCTCGCCGCTATTACCAGCACCAGAAGAAGAGTCTATGCTTCCAGATGTGATGCTGCTGTCAGCCGAAACGATCACTGAGCCACCAGCAGTTGGTCCTTGTGAGATCAAAGAACCACTGGTAACAGAGCCTCCCTTGTTGTTGAGGAGAATCTCGCCGCCTGTGCTAGTACCAGAAGAGGAGTCTAGGGTGCCAGTGCTAGTATTAATCGCTCCCAAGTCACTAGTGAGGGTAATATCACCACCCTCCGAGATGATGTTGCTTGTGGTGATACCCTGATTCGCCCTTAGGTTCACGTTGCTGCCAGAGGAGTCTAGCGTGCCGGTGCTAGTATTAATCGTTCCCAAGTCGGTAGTGAGGCTAATTCCCCCTGTATTGGCAGTGATGTTACTTGTGGTGATGCCTTGGTTCGCGTTGATGTTGACACCATCTGTTGCTGTAGTGGTG
>CBDTXL010000876.1:0-2718 GCA_965364435.1 uncultured bacterium | reverse complement strand
CTATTAGCAGGAGCGTTAAGCGAAAGTTTGGAACAAGCAGGGCAGCTGCGAGAGGATGTATTAATCGGCACTAACTATGGCGTCTGTGCCACCTTGGACGGCAAGATGGTTGTCAAAGCCCCTGACTGGATGTATGTGCCTCATATTTGGGTTTCGCGAGAGGAAATCCGTCGAAGTTATACCCCACAGCTACAAGGGCAAGTTCCAGTAGTTGTGATGGAGTTTCTCTCAGAGACAGAGGGAGGCGAATATTCAATCAAACCGACTTATCCTCCCGGCAAGTGGTTTTTTTATGAGCAAGTGTTGCAAGTGCCGCAATACGTGATTTTTGATCCACAAGAAGGAGTGCTAGAAGTTTATCAGCTAGATGATTCAGGCCGTTATGACCTGCAACAGCCCAATGGGAATAATCACTATGAGATTGAGGCACTTGGTTTATTGCTCGGTGTGTGGCAGGGAACTAAGGGAAACCGGACGGGTTACTGGTTGCGTTGGTGGGATGAAAGTGGGCAAATATTGCCCTGGGGAGTAGAGTCAGTGGAGCAAGAACGACAACGAGCCGAAGCATTAAGGGCGCAGCTACGAGCAGCGGGAATTGAGCCGGAGGTGTAAGAAGCGTGAAGCCTTGGCGTAGCCCGGTATGCTCTTGAGCATAGCGAATCGCCCCTGTAACAAGGTACCCTGTGCTGATCATTAATCAACACTCACCCAAACCAGGAGTTTCGATTAGAATTGAGGCAACTTGTCTGCCCTTGCATAGGCCATTACCAGAACTCAAATAAGCTGGAGAAGTAAACTGTGATGAAACCCAAATTAACTTTGGCGGCTATTGTATCCACCACGGCGATCGCTAGTGGCGTTTTGTTTAGTTCAGTCAGTTCCGCTCAACCCTGTTCGCTGAGCAAGTCTGCTTATTATACGGAACGATATGATCAAGCAAATTGGTTAGGCTCTCCTTGGGCTGCGGTGATTACATTGCCGGGAATAGCTATAGCGGCAGCTTTATCTATAGGCGATCGCTACTACAGAGGCTAGGAGACCAAGGAAAGAAAAGAGCGCTCTAAGTCTTTGGCAAAACTTATTACCGGCTGGATTCTGGGGGTTGGAGAACGGGAATCTCGATAAAAAATTCCGTACCTTGTCCTGGCTCAGAAATGCAGTAGAGTTGACCCCCATGACGCTGCACGACAATCTGGTAACTAATAGACAAACCTAAACCAGTTCCTTTGCCGACCTGTTTGGTGGTAAAGAAGGGATCAAACAGCCGTTGTCTGACTGATTCTGTCATTCCCGGCCCATTATCAGCAATTCTAATCACGACTTTGTCAATGGCCTGTTGTCCATTATTCGTTGTTTGTTGGCACTGATCCCTAACCAACTCTGTGTGGATGGTAATACAAGGAGAGTCTTGAGGTTGTAGAGACATCGGCAAGTGGCGTGTCCTGAGTTTTAACCCTTCGCTATCGTTTACTGCTGACGCACCATAACGAAGCGATCGCGAGTCAGCGAGCGTCTGCTGTGCAAACGGACTTTCCCTCAAAGAAGGTTCAAGGGGATGGTTTTGAGTTCCGATTCCCCTGCTTTCAAAGCGCCCTTGCGTCCCCATGTCCTTCTGCTCCAAGGCATCAATCGCGTTGTTAAAAATATTCAGGAAGACTTGGTTCAGCTGCCTGGGGTAACATTCCACCTTAGGTAGGTTCCCGTATTCCTTAATCACCTCAACACCACTTTCTTGAACCCGATGTTGCAACATTACGAGCGTGCTGTCGAGACCTTCATGAAGATCAACGAGCTTCATCTCAGCTTCGTCAAGCCTGGAGAAGTTTCGCAGCGACAGCACGATATTACCAATCCGAGACGCCCCAATTTCCATTGATTCCAAGATTTTGGGGAAATCTTTCCTCAGAAATTCCAAATCAATCATTTCTGCATACTCTTCAATCTCTTTAGCAGGGTTGGGATAGTGTTTTTGGTATAGGTGCATCAGACCGAGTAAATCATTCAGGTATGTGTTGGCATGGGTGAGATTACCCTCGATAATCCCTATCGGGTTGTTGATTTCGTGAGCCACACCCGCCACCATCTGCCCTAGAGAAGACATTTTTTCACTTTGGACCAGTTGTGACTGAGTTCGTTGCAAATCCTGTAGGGTAATGCTGAGTTGCTGATTGGCTTCACTCAAATCCTGCTGGTATCGATACAATCGCAGCCCTGCTCGTACCCGTGCCAGCAACTCGTTAAGATCAACGGGCTTACTGAGAAAATCATCCGCACCCGCATCAAGACCTTCGACTCGATCAGCGATCGCTTCGCGAGAAGTCAGTAAAATGAAAAATGTCGTTGCAAGCTCCGGTGACGCTTTCACATGACGACAGACTTCCACCCCATCCATCAACGGCATCACCCAATCACAGATAATCAGAGCTGGACGCAACTCCATTGCAAGTCGTAGTCCTTCTTCCCCATTCCTCGCTACTGTTACCTCATACCCTGCTAGATGCAGCTCTCTTTTGAGGAGTAATCGAGTCGCGGAATCATCTTCGACCAGAAGAATTTTTGACATAGTTGCGTCTTACCAGATTCCTGCCTAACAAATGGAGAGAGGACTTACTTATAGCATTCCCTGAAATTTACAAAAAGTAAAAGTCTTGATCAGAACAAGCACAATCATTTGGCTTGAGCCTACAAGCTCTTGGTTGTTTATTAACACTTAACTGG
>CBDTXL010000875.1:0-2718 GCA_965364435.1 uncultured bacterium | reverse complement strand
AGTCTTTTTTGTAAAGAATCTGTAAAGTTTGGCAATGAACTTCACAAATACAGTTGTGAAGATCCGTACTCCCTACTCTCCACTCCCCACTTCCCACTCCCCTGGGCGATCGTACCCCATTCACAAAATCTTCACATCTGCTCAGTACTCTTTTATTCATAAGCCTTTGGACTCTGACACCCTCTTATCCTACTGAGAGGGTATTTTTTCGCCTACCAGACTGGAGTGGTCAAAACACCTTAGGCGATTTGAAGAGAGTAATTGTCACCAATTGGCTATCTGACTTCACAAATTATTCACATTAGTATCCTAACTTCAGGTTACGGGTAGACAAATCATCGGTTGAACGCAGTTCACAGCTTTAAGTTTCACTCTTAAAGTTTGGCACACAAAGCACTTGAACAGTGACAAGCACTCTTGCAAGCCGCCGAGGTTACGTCGCTCATCTGCGAAAGTTGATCACGCTTGTCGCCCCCATCATCTCTCGGTGTCAACTTTGATGCTGGTTGTATTGTCCGCTCAGATTCCCTTGTAATCAGGCAAAGAACAGTGATCATGTGTTTACCCAATACCCATGAGCCACACGTTGAACTAGCAGTAGATGTCTTCAAAACTCAAGCTCTGCCACTAGTGAACTCTCTCAAAGACTTTCTTACCGTTTTACCCAATCCCAAATGTGTTGAGGAAGTCTTGACAGAAGCGATCTACCAATTGGCTGAGACTTCCCCTGATTCCTGTCGCTGGCTCTTGCGTAATTCCTGTTATCTGGAGCCTGAACTTGACCTAGTCGAGGTCGCAATCAAGTTGGCATCGACAAAGCTTCAGAATCAGGGGTTTGTGCTGGGTCAAGACTTTAACTTTGAAGCGGACAGTCGGCTACACATCAGTGAAAATGCTAAGGCTAGGCTGATGATTGGGAATTGTGCTGGCGATCGCCTTCTCCTAGAAGAGATTCTACAAGTTCGTGATTAAGCTCAAAGTTTCGTTGTTTCTAAGCTGCTATACATCACTCCTCTAGTTACCTGCATTTATCTACGGCTGCCCCCTCAGTCAGAATGAGTGAAAGAATGAAAGAGAAAAGTACCACCGCCGTCCAAACAATGAAGAGGCGAAAAATGGATACCAACAAGCCACTATATATGTCAAAAATAAGAACTGAAAACTCTTTTGCTCAGGAAGCTCTTCCTTTAATCTTAGTAGCAGATGATGATAAGCTTATGCGAACCATCCTGTGTCGGGCACTGGAAAAAGAGGGCTACCAAGTCATAGAAGCCTCTAATGCAGAACAGTGCCTAAAAGCCTACACCGTCTTCCACCCAGATCTTATCCTCTTGGATTCCCTGATGCCGGGAATCGATAACTTTACCTGTTGTCATGAACTTAGGGAAATTCCTGAACACGAACGACCCCCAATCTTAATGCTTACAAGTTTGGATGATTCAGAGTCGCTTAAACAGGCGTTTGGAGGTTTATGTAGTAGAAAAACAAAAAAAAGTTATGGATGTATGATTTCTTCATAAATTCTGCTTTTATCTTTTTTGATAAAAAGATAAACAAACCTAGCTTTTAAATAGCTTTAATTTTAGACAAGAAAACTTGAAAACTGCCCCATAATTAGCTCATTAATTATAAGTAAAGCCGCTCAGTGAAGCGTCAGGTGCGGCTTGATATGGGTGTGCGAACGCTTATCCCTTCACAAAATATTCACAATTAATTTGTATCTTTAAGAGATGAAAGCGACAAAGCTGCTTAATGTTACCAAGCGGGTTTATATAAATCTATTAAATTTTTTAAAATCTTTCGGGGTTCACTTCTTCCAGCCGTAATCTCGGCGTGGCGACGTTCTAGAACACCGATTCAGTAGTCACGCCTCTGGTGGAGTCGGTGGAAGTGCATCTCACTTTCACTCAGATTCTTTCGCAGATGTATTGGTCACTGAGATGATCCCAATTCGACCCATCTCCTTCACATTGTTTCTGACCCTATTTCTGGGTGGCTTTCCGATGCTGGCACTTGCACAACAGTCTACAGCACAAGTCCTGACGGGATCAGGAAGAACGCCACCGCTTGCACGCCATGCCTTCCTTGAGGCACAGGCAACGCGCTTTACTCCACCGAATCCAGGACTACCAGGCAGGAGGCAACCCGCTAGTCCACGCGGTCCGTGCTTTCCTGGGAAGAAACCTCTAACGGCATTGCTCCCAGGAACGAATCTTGGGTTGACTGTAGCAGCCTATCCGACATTCTTTTTCTATGTGCCTGAAACTTCTGCAACAACAGTGGAGTTTGTTCTCCTCGATGAAGAAAACGGCAACAAGGTTTACGAAACAACGTTCACAACTTCGGGCAAGCCTGGGATTTTCAGCTTGAGTCTACCCGCCAGCAAAACTTTGCCACCCCTAAAAATTGGCAAGAACTATCATTGGTACTTTTCAGTTATTTGTGATCCCGAAGATCGGGCTGGGGATGTCTATGTCGATGGCTGGGTGCAACGAGTGGAACCTAGTCCAGCTCTGATGCGTGAGTTGGATAAGGCTTCCCCAGGAAAGCAAGTGGCTCTTTATCAAAAATACGATCTTTGGCACGAAACCCTGACAACCCTGGCACGGCAACGCCGCTTGAGTCCTAATGATTCAGTGCTAGTAGCTAAGTGGGCAAACTTGTTGAGAGCAGTGGGATTGGAGGAAATTGCTCAAGAGCAACTGAGTTAGTTTTCCG
>CBDTXL010000874.1:0-2719 GCA_965364435.1 uncultured bacterium | reverse complement strand
ACCTCAGCAAGCCCATTGGCATTGCCCAGCTAGAGGCGATCTTGATGCGGTACCTGTGATCTGAGGCGCTCCACGGTTGAATGGCACGCGGATGATTTGGACTATCCGGTGGAGAAGGCACAGAAAGCGAGCGCCACCTACAGAGCAACCTTTGACGCCAACACGTTGAAGTATCGATTTGACGGGCTAGATGCTAAGGGTTTTTTCAACTACACCCTCTACGGCACTAGAGCCGGACAGCCTGTCAAGCACCGGGTAACCGTAATTTACGGCGACAGTCTGGTTGGCTTGCGAGATGAATTTGTGCCTGAACTATGATGATGTTGAAGGTTGGAAAGTTCAAAAAACCTTCAAACCTTCAACCCCTTAAATCTTCCAAAGTCCAATACTAAATACGCAGGGATTTTTCAGCTCTATCTCAATTCAAAATATCAGGTATCTAGAGGCTGGATGAGATATAAAATTAGGGAATCCGGAGTGTTTGACAAGGGAGAGAAAATATGTTTATTAGGGACAAAAATCCCGGAAAAAATTCGGCGGATTCTTCTTCCACACCTGTGCAGAGCGGCTTGTTCCGTTCGCGCCCCTTTTTTGACCCGAAGGTTTCTGACAAAGTGTCAACCCATCAGCAAGAGTTGCCAAATCTTCAAACCCAACTTGAAAGAGGTGACCGCTTCAACCAAAGCCTCACTCGAATGAAGGTCTACGGCGATAAACCAGTAATTCAGCCCAAGCTCACTGTCGGTGCGCCAGGGGATAAGTACGAGCCTGTTGCTGACCGGATGGCTCAGCAGGTGATGAGTATGCCCGCTGCCATCACCCATCCGCCAATCCAACGGCTGGAAAAGCCAGAAGAAGAACATGAGGAGGTGATGACGAAGCCATTGGCAGCCTCTATCACTCCACTTGTGCAACGGGAGACGGCACCAGCCGAACTGGAAGAAAACCTGGAAGAAGACCAAGAGCAGTTGCAAATGAAGCCACTGCAACGGGATATGTATGAGCAGGGGGCGAAGCGGGTAGTGGATGTCGTACAGAAGATGCCAGATACTGTCATACAACGCACACCAAACACAGATAAACTGAGGCAGCTTCTCGATGATGATGATGAGAACGATGCAATCGAGCAAATGAAAAGCTTGAGTAGTGCAGAGAAACAACTTGTGCTTGAGAGTCGGGAGTTCAAAGAGCTTGCTATCGATTCTTTTTGGAATGAGGAAATGTACCGTGCCATGAAGGCAATGTGTGGCGATCTCTACCAAAGCCTACAGTGGATGTTTGACGAGGGCGCAAACAACTGGGACTGGGTACGCGACCTCATCCTGCACGCTCCTTCCGGGAAAGAGCGCGTCCGTACTGACAACTGGATGCGGGATCAGTTTGTCGATATGTGCGATGACGAAGAAATGATTACGGCAGTTAGGCTGCTAGGCAGCACCCCAACAGAGAAAGCTGACTGGCTGGCTGCGGAGGGGGTTGATTCAGAACCGCTGTACGAATCAGTAGTTGCGCCGCTTTCAATGCCTAATGATGCCAGTAACGTCTTTGATGTGCTAATGAAGCTGCCACGGAAGTATCGAGATGATATAGCGTACCACTTCATCAAAAATATTTCTGACGACACCATCACTCAGCTAGCAAGCAACGGCTCAGGTCGGCGATTACTGGTTCTGATTTTGGCAGAGATAGCAGATGGCTGGAGTACTGGCGAAGAAAAGGAACAACGAGACAGAATGATGCCTCTAGTTGGAGCTGATGGTCCGGACTTGGAGCAAGCAGATCGGGAAGCTGATGCGAATAATAGGGCTAAAGAGGGTCGGGCAACCGAAGCAACTCAGCTAATTGAAAAACATACCAGTTGGGGAAACCTCGATGAGGGTGCCCTAGGGAAAGAGCTGCTCGGTTTGCTTCCGGGCGATACTATTTTGGTGGAGCAAGTACTGGATACACTTGGCTCAACAAATAGGGACGATGTCTCTTTTGAAGTAGTCCAGGCAGCAGATGATGACCAGATCAAAGCTATTGTCTCAAACTCTAGTGGACGACTCACTTTAATGAGAATGGTTCACGAACTTTACAAAGGAGATATGAGTGACGACGAACGTGCCCAAATGCAACGGGTCATGAAGCTAATCAGTGAGGTAGATAAGGAGCAGGGGGCGAGTGTAGAAGTCGAAGTAATTACCTATTTGTATGGAGGTGCTGTTCTCGATGCTGCTGGCGTTGCTCTAGCGGGTGGCTCCAAAGGGCACACAGCGATCGCAGTGGGAGATCGTCTTTACAGCTTTGAAGCAGGGTGGAACTGTGGTCTGACGAAGCAAGAATACCTGGTGAGCAACAGGCGAAAGCGAGATGGAATAGGTCAAGTACTGGATCTTCCGGAGGATGATGCACGTAAGGTGCAAGCCAACCTGGATGCGTCTTGCGGTCAAGGCGTCTATATCTTTTCTGGTGACATTTGCACAGACAGTACTGCGCAGGCACTTGAGGGGGTCTTGAAGAATTTGAATTCCGGCTGGAATCCGCAGCGCTTTGTGGGCTATCTGGAGGCTGCTGTGCCAGTCAAAGAACACCGCTTCTATCCAAAGCAGTCTGAGTAGCAGCCTCGCTTATCTAGAGGCAACACGAATTTGAATCAGCAAGCTCTGGTAGGCTTCTTCTAATTAAATAGGGAAGCTCTGCACGAAAGTTGTTTGCAACACTCCCTCATAAGTCGGTT
>CBDTXL010000873.1:0-2719 GCA_965364435.1 uncultured bacterium | reverse complement strand
GTTGCAGTCCTTCTTCCATCCAGCTAGTGACGATTTGCATAACGACCTCCTGCTCGACGACTGGATAAACAGGTATTGCAAATTTCTCTGACAATCGAGCGAAATAGCGGAACATCCGCCGCCCAAACTCGGCTTGTGGGTAAGCCTGATTTTCTACATGAATCAGAAAACCTGAGTCTTGACCCCAGAATCTAGCCTTCATCACCAAATCAGCTTCATATTGCTCACCAGCAGTAACGTCAGTAAATATCTCTGTATTTTCTGAGGTGATAGAACCCGGTTGTAGATAGGCAATGACCTCTGGAAAAAACAACTGCAAAAACTCCACAAAGAATGTGGAGAGCAGTTCCTTGAATAAGCGATCGTGGTCAATCACATCAAAATTACGCCACCCATTAGCCACTGGTAATGATACTCGAATTTAGCTGATATAAAGTCAAAAAATCTTGTTTTGAGCCAGCTCACCCATACTGAATATTATTATTGAATAGCTGAACTGTTTTGTTGCTGTTTTCTGATGGCACGGGCAATCAAAGGAGCCTTCCTTTCCAAACCAGCAAGTGTGAGTTCACCCTCCAGGTAAAGCTGATACCAACTCTGACGTTGGCGGATGACTCGTTCATCGTCTCGCAGATGCAGGCGTTCTAGGGTAAATGCTGCTCTGTCGCGCTCATGAGGTGGGACTGCATCTGTAAGAACTAGCTGTAGGGAAGGTAGCAGGATTTCAAACCAATCATCCTCTACCTGAAATGGATCGAGTACCTGTTCATCAAGAGTGCTTTTGCTACTGTTAATCCAGCCGGAAGCATAACGGTAGTTGCTCCATTCATAAGCCAAATGACGATGATTTTCACTGCACAGATAATGATCTACAGTGCCAACAGGTTCATACATTGCTGAATAGCCGCAGAGATTACCGAAACCATCAGCTAGATGACTTTTAAAGGGCGACCAATAATCTCTTGGTCTCTTCTTGGGATCTGGATTTTTAGCTAACCAAGCATTACCAGGCTGCCGCCCTTTCTGGTCAAACTCTGGCGGTTCTGGTGGACGGTTAAACCGTATCATGCCCGCCGTTTCTCCGCTGTGACAACCCAACGGGGCCAAAACGGGTCATGACCAGGGAGAAGTCTTTCGAGTTCTTGCTGAATTTGTGACTGAGTTCTCAAGTTTTCAGGGAAGTCATTCATACTATCATCGCGCATCCAGGCTTCGGCAGCTTCAATTACGATTTCAGCTTCTTTAGAACGTGCCTGTTTTAGTCCAAAGATTTCTGAGGTCAACCATCCAACTGTATCTCCTTGTTTTGTCCAAGGAACCTCATTTAAGGTAACTTCTTTTCCCTGCAATTCAAATAGAAATAATCGGTCAATTTCTTCATCAAATATCGGTTCTAATGAAGCAAGAACTAGGGGAGAATGGGTAGTAGCAAATGCTTGAATATTCATTTGTTCCCTTAAGCCTATAGCTACTTCTAAAACGGCTGGCAGAATTGAACGTTGCCACTGAGGATGGAGATGAGATTCAACTTCATCCATTAGCAAAATAATTTGGTCTGTAGGTTGTCGTTTACGCAGTTTAGAAGCTTGCAGGTGTTCGTACCAAGTCCAAATTAGTAAATAAGCGAGTCCTAAAATGCGCTTTATTCCGGCTGATGCATGGATGACTGGCACGGTTTCATAGGGCATTTTAATTGTGGGAATATCGCGCACGTCTTCCACTGAAACTCGCATCGGTTCTCCAGGTTCTATCCATTCATTCGGGTGAGGTGAAAGTTGTTTGATGACGCGAGATAAAAGTTCAAAAATTGTTCTATCTTGTTGGTTCTGCCACTTGACCCAATCTTGGATAAGACCATTACAAAACACTATACCATCCTTGTATTTTAATCCGTTCCAAAGTGTGTACTGACTAAAATTATAAGCAGTTGAAAAATTGCGGTCTGTGTCAAAGACTGAGAATCCACCATCTACACGGGCGTAAATAACTAAACCTCCTCTTTTTAGGAGAGCTGGCAAAGTTAAATCCGGCCATTGCCATTTTAGTTGTTCAAAATCAAAAGAACTGTCAAACATTTCAGATTCGTCAGTTCTTTGATTAATAAAGCTGCAATTAATTGTGGGTGTTTCTTCAGTAAGTTGTGGAAATGCAGGATTATCTACCCATGTTCCGGTTAGGGAATACCAAACTACATCCAATAAAAAAGTTTTGCCTAACCCGTTATCACCTGTGAAGATGTTGAGTCTATCGGCAAATTCAACATCAAATTGGGGAGCAGGACCAACCCCCTTTAAATGTAGTTCTTTAAGCATTTGGCTTGAACTTTGTGTTTTGCACTGAACTTATCACGAATGCAGTCTAGTGAAATCATGTTAAAATCGCCCCACCCATTAGCTTAGAGTAGCGATACTCCAACTCCTCTTTCATTAGATGCCAACTGGGCTGAACTCATCCGACCGTGGAGCAGGATGTAGGGTGGGCACTGCCCGCCAACGTTACAATCAGGTTTTCAAGTTCTGGTAGGCAGTGCCCACCCTACGATTATTGAGAATGGTGCAAGATGTCAGATAAAGGCAGTGGCAAATGATTCGGTAAATAGCGCAAGGTTGAGGAAGATAAATCCCTCCCAAATCTGTAGAGCGACGGGATGAAGGGGATAATCTTCTATAGAACAATCAAAAGAATCATCAAAAATAGAAGCGCCAAGAATTTTTTACTT
>CBDTXL010000872.1:0-2722 GCA_965364435.1 uncultured bacterium | reverse complement strand
CTGCTGTTGCGAATGCGGTTTACCACGCGACGGGTAAGCGGTTGCGGAGTTTGCCACTGACACCCGATAAGTTGATTGGTTGAAGTTAGGATAAATTTGATTGTTGGCTGCGGTTTAGCATGAGAAATTAAGTGTTAAACCGCAACTGCGGTACAAACAATAGTTATGCGGCTTCGTTTCGGTCGGTGATGATATAATGTCAAAATTTTCTGCAAGTGCCATAATTAATCCAGGCATTTGTGAGATTCTGGATGGAATTTGAATACATATACGCGCTGCAAAACAAATGTTTCGGTGCTCACCATATTAAAATCGGCAGGACAACGCGAAAGCCAGTTCTTCGAGCCAATGAACTATATCGTGGTGTATCGGGAGTGCCTGAACCATTTGACGTTGCTTTCGCTTGCCAAGTTACTAATTGCAAGAAAGCTGAGAAAAAGATACATGAAAGCTTGAAGGCATATAGAAGTAACAAAAATAGAGAGTTTTTTATCATTACAATTGATGTTGCAAAGAGAGTAATTTTTAGTGTTTGTAGGCAAATTAATGAATTATCTGGTTACTTCGGTGAAAATCTAGTAGTTATCGATAGTCGAGAACTTGATGAATCAGACCAGTTCTCAGATGATAGTGAATCTGAGAATCTACCTGGAGTTCACTGGTTAAGCTTCGATGATTTGCTCAATGTATCGCTTTCGCCTCCAGGGATAAGTTCATTGACTGATGAACAAAAACAGAGAGTAGAGGTGATTTCAGCAATCTTTGAAAATGTTTATTCAGACAATACTGAAGATTGGGCTAAGGATTTTTCACGCGACATAAATCCGGAAGTTGAAATTTCTGTTTGGGAGAACATCGCTAAAGCTTTTCTTAAGATCGATCAAGTTAAATATCTAAGTGATGATCAAAAAGAAGAAGCTTTTGGTCTACTATTGATGCGGTCAATGATGTCAGTAAGTAAAGTTATCGAAGGTTATAAGGTATCAACATTGTCTAAAAGGGCAGCAAAGGAGATATTACGCGGGTACGAAGCCAGACCAGTCATGATCAGAATTGATCCCCACCCTTTACTTCGATAACTTGTAATCTGATAATGTGATCGCTCATCACTGTAAGTTAAGTTGGGTTGACATTAGGAAGCCCAAGATTACTTCTATTCACAACCCATCGTCTATTCACGCGCCAATTCCTCTGCTAATTCTTCGGGAGTCACTTGAAAGGGGGAAACGTTAAATCGGTTAAGGGCGTCCAAAAATTGGTGACGGGTGACTCCTGCGATTTCAGCCGCCTTAGATTGGGAGACAATGCCAATCTCATACCATTTGACAGCCGCCGCTAAACGCATTTCTTGAACAAACGTTTCTGGATTACTACGCAGTGCCGAAAAAACACCATCTGGAAGTTCAATGCTAATCTGCATGGTTATGGAAGTCCTTTGGCTCAAGTTATTTTTTAGGCTAACATTCTCAGGGATAGTCAGTGTATTCACAGCAGCCCAACTTCACTGCTGGCATATCGGCAAACCTCTCACTTACGACTGGCAAAACTACCGCACCCGCAAGGATTGCACTCTCAAAACTATCAGCGATGCAGAGTATCAATATCCCGCTCCCGACCAATACACCGCTAGCGTTAAGGCAGTCGATACTTTCGGCTGCAACACTTCGATTACCGTAGAGATAGAGGTGTAACATTATGCCAGCCAAAGACCTCTACCATGATACAGTGAAATCAGCCCTGATTAAAGACAATTGGGCGATCATTGCCGATCCCTACCGCATTCAGTACAAAGAGGTTGACTTATATGCCGATCTCGCTGCTGAACGACCAATTGCGGCTGAACGAGAAGGGCAGAGAATTGTCGTTGAGATCAAAAGCTTTGTGGGGCGCTCCTTAATGACCGACTTTCATCTAGCAGTGGGTCAATACAAGGTCTATCAAATGCTTCTCCGAGAAACTGCACCTGAATATGACCTCTACTTAGCCATAGATGACATAACTTACAACAATTTCTTCAAGCGTGAGGGAATTGAATTTCTGGTTCGATCCAGTCAAATTAAATTTTTTGTGGTCAATATTGATGAACAGGAGATTGTGGAATGGATAAGCTAAATCACTATCGCCAAATCATTCAAAAAATTCTGACTGAATATCGAGATTGGGCGGCAGGTGCGAATCAACCGGGTGTACAAGAATGTGTTTCCTTTGATGAGGAGCGCGATCATTATTTCTGGTTTCATGTCGGCTGGGATAACAAGCGTCGAGATTTTGGCGTGACGGTCTACCTCCGCATCGAGCACGGCAAAATTTGGATTGAGGAAGATTGGACAAAGCAGGGCATTGCCAATGAGTTATTAGATGCTGGAGTGCTCCCTGAAGATATTGTTCTGGGCTTTCAGCATCCTAGTAAGCGCCCCTTAACCGAATTTGCGATCGCGTAAGCCTCTGGCAAGAGAATCGCGTAGTCCTAACATGGATAGACTAAATTACTACCGTCATAGTATCTGCCAGTTTTTAAATAAATATGTTGAAGCTTGGCAAGAGAAGGATGTCGAAACCCAACTCATCATTGACTCAGAACGGGATCATTATCTGCTCCTTCGAGTAGGCTGGGAAGGAGAGAGAAGAATTAATTATCCTGTATTTCACTTCGATATAAAGAACGGTAAAATCTGGCTTCAAGAAAACAATACTGATGTTGAAGTCGATAAAGAACTCGAAG
>CBDTXL010000871.1:0-2725 GCA_965364435.1 uncultured bacterium | reverse complement strand
ATCGATTCCAGCAGAATACTTACCCGCAGGAAATGCTTGAGATGGCATTAGCGAGAGTCAGGATTGTCTTGGTGGAACCCGCTGGCCCTTTGAATGTAGGTGCCGTTGCGCGGGTGATGAAGAATATGGGGCTGCAGACTCTAGTACTAGTGAATCCTCAGTGTGATCCGTTGGGGATAGAAGCACGGCAGATGGCAGTTCATGGGGTGGACATCTTAGAAGCCGCCCAGTGTGTAGCGACTTTGCCTGCTGCCTTAACAGGCACTCAACGTGCGATCGCTACCACTGCCCGTAGCCGCACGCTCCCCACTCAACTGGAACCACCGAGAACAGCATTGCCCTGGTTACTGGAAGGAACAGTAACATCTGCCTTGATTTTTGGTCCTGAAGATCGGGGATTGAGCAATACGGAACTAAATTATGCCCAGCGATTTGTCTGTATTCCTTCCAGCTCAGAATATCCTTCTTTAAACCTCGCTCAGGCAGTCGCCGTTTGCTGTTATGAGCTTTATCAGAGTGCCCAGCAGCTATCACAAGTAGAAAGTCAGAGTTTACCCCCTACCTCCCAAAAGGGGCAACCACAGGGAGATTGCCACGCCGCTGAAGCTGCCCCATTGGAGGTTCTGGAAGGATACTATGAACACCTAGAAGCTGTGTTGTTGAAGATCGGTTATCTTTATCCCCATACTGCCTCGGCACGAATGGAAAAGTTCCGCCGTCTGTTGAACCGGGCGACGCCGACCACAGAAGACGTTACTATGCTCAGAGGGATTCTCCGTCAGATGGAATGGGCGTTACAATTTTTGCCAAAGTCTGTTGTTGGTGATGGCTCACAGCCGAAAGAATTTTAAAATTAAGCTTGTGTCAAATGAGTTGTTAAGTAAAGTAATTAGCAGGTTAGCCATTAGCTAATTGGTGATCAAGGAGTTAGGTGTGAGTCAGCAGTCTACAACTCGCGTTAGTTGTATTGGAGGTGTCACCAGTGGCAGCGTCTATAGATAACAGGAATCAGCCGGAGAATTCTGAAGGAGAACAGCGAGAGCAGCGATCGCGCCCTCGTAGCCGTAAGCGTCGAAACCGCGTCAAACAGCTTTTGGGGCAGGAGGTGACGCGCCTCCCATCCTCGCCACCTCCAGCATCGCGCCCCACACCCGTACCCATAAAACAGCTGACGCCCCGCCAGACAGGGAGGCAACCTGTAACCCATAACCGTCCTGATCTTCGCCAGTTGCAACCTGATTCTCAAATCAGCAATCAGCGACCAAAACTTAGGGCGACTCCCAGTCCAGAGCTTTTACAAAACCTTAAACCAAAAGAATACAGAACTCAGGCGTCAGGATACACAACGGCAGAAAATAAGTCAGTCTCAAGCCCAAGGATAAATCCGTGGGAAGTTAAGTCAAAATCTATCCCCCTCAACCCACCACCACCTTCAATCCCTTTTCAATCGGGAGCAAGGGGGGGACAAAATCCCAAATCGATTGACGCCAGTCGTAGACGTAAGGGACGCGATCTATTTAAGACACTGGCGTCTGGGCAATTCAAACCTCTAAGCGAGGTTCGCAACCGTCGTCAGGAAGAAAATCAGTCTCGAATTGCCGAAACGGTACTTAGTGTCCCAACTCCAGGGGGGACAACGGGTGCCAGACGCGACAGGCAAGGTTCTAACTCCCAATTTTCCCAGAGTCAGAGAAAGCGGATATCTCGACGTCCGCAAAAACGCCCTATAAGTCCGCTTGTCTATATCATCCGTCTGCTAATTTTGGGGATTGGCATTGGCGCGATTGCGGGGACGCTTTTGTCGGCTTTAGATCCATCGACGCAAGCGTCAGTTAAAGCTAAGGACGCTGCCAAAAGTGAAGTTCAGGAAAGCCCTAAAAGTGTAAGCCGTTCCACACCGCTGCCAGTCGGTCAAGAAATCCCGGCTTTGAAAGCACAAATTCAGACTCTAGTGGCGCAAAACTCAACATTGCAGCCCGGAGTTTTTATCGTCGATCTCGATACGGGTGCCTACCTCGACTGGGAGGGTCGATCCACCTTTGCTTCTGCTAGCACAATTAAGGTGCCAATTCTTGTGGCTTTCTTTCAGGATGTCGATGCTGGCAAAATTCGTTTGGATGAACCCCTCACGCTGAAACCAGAAATGATTGCTGATGGTTCCGGCGATCTACAGTACAAACAACCAGAAACGCAGTACACAGCTCTGGAAGTGGCAACAAAGATGATTACAATTAGTGATAACACTGCCACTAATATGCTAATCGCTCGACTGGGGGGCGCTGAGGCGCTGAATCAACGGTTCCGCGCTTGGGGTTTGACAACAACAGTACTCCGCAACCGACTGCCCGATGTGGAAGGGACAAATACCACTAGTCCGAGAGAGTTAGCAAATTTGATGTCGGTTGTGAATCAAGGCGAGTTGCTGTCCCTACGATCGCGCGATCGCCTGCTGGATATTATGCAGCGAACCGAGACAAACTCAATGCTACCAAAGGGATTGGGGCTTGGTGCCACCATTGCCCATAAAACCGGCACGATTGGCTCACTGCTTGCTGATGTTGGCTTAGTAGATATGCCCACCGGCAAGCGTTACATTGTTGCCGTCATGGTCAAACGTCCCCACAACGACGCCAGTGCCGAAGAGTTGATCCGCAAGATTTCTCGCACAGCCTATGACTACTTCAACCAACCCCACGCCACCCCTAGTACAACCTCGATGCCTTCT
>CBDTXL010000870.1:0-2726 GCA_965364435.1 uncultured bacterium | reverse complement strand
TGCACAACAATGACAATGACACGATCACGATTGGTGCCCTCCGCACCACGTTTACATTCTAGGTAGGGGCTGTTCAGAGGTGTTAGGTGTTATACCAATTTCATAAATGCTTGCTACAGATACTCTTCTTACTCCCCCCTTTATAAGGGGGGTTGGGGGGGTAATATCTGTAGCGGACATAATATGGAAATGGTGTTAGGTGGTAGCTTTTGACCCAACACCTAACACCTGATACTCAGATCTTCCACCCAGACAGATGTTTTTGTAGGGGTGGGTTTAGAGAATAACCTGGTAGGCAAACAGATAACCTATCAACAAAACCCGCCCTCTCCCAGGTGCAAGATGTTAGTAAAACTCAGATCTTTCACCTAATGATCTCAATCATCGTTTACCCCCCTCAGTCCCCCCTTAATAAGGGGGGAAGCCAGGTGCAACTTGGTATGAACTCTAGGCATAGACTGAAATTGAGGGCTTTTATGAAGTTCTGGTAAAGATCCCCCATAGGCGGAACCCTACCTAGACAGGAGCGTCTTAGTTGTTACAGCCTAAGTAAATTCAGGGAATCTGTAAGGTTTGACCTGTAGACTCCCCTACTGATGGCAAGGGAGTTGTCAGGGTACTCTCTCCCCTCTTCGTTATCTATACTTCGAGAACTGACTCTGTTCAGGATTAAATCTCAACTAACTAATAGTTTCAGTTGGGTCTTGAAGTTAGGAAAATACCTCCGTTCGTTTCGTTCGTTCACTGATGGAGTCTTGATATGATTCTGAAATCGCTTCGCTACATGGTTGGTTTAGGTATCGTTGGTGGTTTAGCCGTTGTACTTACCCCAGCCGCTAACGCCCAAACCCCACCTACAAGTACTACTACCCAAACTCAAGTGCAGCGGGGTATTGAAGTTACAGGTGGTAAAATCGCTGGTGAAGCTGCCTTTTTTATCCCAGGGATGAGTGCTGCTGGGAATGTCACCCTGTTTGACGTGGGGGGGATTCAGACACTCGAAATAATCAGTCCCAACGGTCGTACAACAACCGCGCAATTTGAAGCCACTGCCGCCAGTTTCACGGACGCAGATAGGAGTGGTACGCCCAACATGAAAGACACGGGCGTACTCAGAGGGGGTCTTACAGGCGTAGCCTTTACACCTCAGGGTATTATCGTCCCTTACACGAATGTAGATACAGTCCTAAACTTTCAGCTTAATTCCTTTAACCAAAGCTCCTCAAATTTGGCAGGAACCCTGATTAGCCCTAAGCTTGGCGTTAACAATAATGCTGCACCTATTTTCTTGCCGAATGTGACAGCTACCCTCTCTTCACAGTCTCAGGCTGACTTTCAGGCTACCGAGGGAAATTTACAAATTGGTAACTTTGATGCTGCCCTGAATAATGGTTTGATTGATCTGCCTTCAAGCTATATCTTAGGCAATTCCAGCAGCGCTATCATTTCTCAGCCTTCTTTGATACGAAAACTAAAATTTGAATTTGAAGGGCAAAACCTGGCAGGAGGTAGTTACACATTTGCTCCAACATCTAATAGCTTAAATTTTGCGGGTACAGCCAACCAGAAATTCAAAATTGAGAGTGAGGGTTCAGGTGGACAAAACTTCAAAATTGATGGAACCCTCGGTTATGTTGATATCACCGTCAATGGCTTGACGGGCACGGGAATAAATCAGATCCTGCCTTTAGTAAATCAGAGCCTGCCTTTAGAAAGTTTCAAGATTAAGGGCAAAGATGATCTGGCTGTCGGTGGATACACTTCAGTATTCCCGACTTCTGGTGGGGTTAATGGATTTGCGTTCAATAGCGTTGGTAACAGCGACAAAGATAAAGTAAGCTTCGAGTTTAAGCAGGCTAATAACACACTAAGCGGCGAAAGCACGGGCGGTTTCTCTTTCAAGGCTATTCCTGGGGTAAGCACTTTCAACCGTCAAACTGAGTTCCAGACTTATACATACACTACTCCCAGTACTAACCAAAACGCGAATTTGAACGTGAATTTGGGTTGTAGTGTCTGCTTAAGTCCCACACTAGTATTTAATTCCTCCATAGATTTTGGTCAGAGTGGCAACAAGATAACACTTGCCAACAGTGGCGGCGGCAGCAGCAGCACAACCAACATCTTGCTTACTGGCAGCAGTGGCAACAGCTTCACCTTTAACGGCAGTGGTTCTGGACAGGCAGCGGTAGTCGCCGCTTCCGGTGGCGGTGCTGCTATGGGTGGCGGTGCTGCTATGGGTGGCGGTGCTGCTATGGGTGGCGGTTCTGGTGGTAGTGCTGGTGGTTCAGGCTATGCCAACAATTTCAACACGAATTATGTTGCTCAGTCGGGGTCTGACGCCAGTCCTCGAAGTCAATACAATATCGCCCAATCCGTCCGCTTCACCAGTGTTAGCCGCGCTCAAGGGCGTTTGAAAGTTAAGTATCGGGAAAGAGGAGGCGATCGCTTCTACATAGTCAGTCGCGAGGGTGGCTTTGGTTTCGGCACAGCAAGCGGCACAGGTTCCGGCAGTGGTCAAGGAACAGGCACCGGCACAGCCACTGGTACGGGCAGTCAAGGTAGCGGCACAGCCACCGGCACGGGTTCTGGCAGTGGTCAAGGAACAGGCACCGGCACAGCCACTGGTACGGGCAGTCAAGGTAGCGGCACAGCCACCGGCACGGGTTCTGGCAGTGGTCAAGGAACAGGCACCGGCACAGCCACTGGTACGGGCAGTCAAGGTA
>CBDTXL010000869.1:0-2726 GCA_965364435.1 uncultured bacterium | reverse complement strand
ACACCACCGGGCTGATCAATCAGGGTAATGCCAATGGAAGCGAGTTCATTGCGAATGCGATCGCTCATCTCAAAATCCTTCCGCTTCCGTGCATCGGTACGCTGCTGAATCATCTCCTCAATCTCAGCATCGCTTAAACCATCAGCAGGCTCAACTTCCTCTTCTAGTTGTGCTTCCAAACCCAATACTTGAGCCAGAGTTACCAGCGTATGCCATTGCCTCTCTAACTCTTGAGGTGGCGTTTTCGTTTTCCCCTCATGCACAAGGATATTACCCTCACGCTGCAAATCCTTAGCCAGTTCAAACAAGACAGGTAAACCCCCAGCAAAGTTGAAGTCATCATCCACCGCCTCATTAAATCGCGCCACCACAGCATCTTGTAGAGGCGATGCATGCCTCGCCTCTACACCGTTCGGCTTCCAACCCAGTTTTTCGCCGTGTTGATGACCAAATAGCAACCCTTCCTTGAGGGTGTGCCAACCATTGGTAGCGGATTCTAAGGCATCATCCGAAAAATCAATCGGTTTGTGGTAATGTGCCATCAGCACAAACAGCCGCACCGCCATTGGGTCAACGGGTCGATCCAACAAATCGCGGATAGTGATAAAGTTGCCCAGAGACTTGGACATTTTCTCACCCTCCACTTTCACCATACCCGTGTGCAACCAGTGACGAGCCAGTGGCTTACCTGTTACAGCTTCAGATTGGGCGATTTCATTCTCATGGTGGGGAAAAATCAGGTCAGACCCACCCGTGTGAATATCAATCGTTTCACCAAGATTATCCCGAATCATCGCCGAGCATTCAATATGCCAACCTGGACGACCAGCACCCCAAGGAGATTCCCAGGCGGGTTCTCCTGGTCTTGCTGCCTTCCACAAAGCAAAGTCAAACGGGTCTCTCTTGATGGACGCCTCTGGGTCTTCTACATCCACCCGTCCACTTGCCCCAGCTTGCAAGTCTTCTAACTTCCGCCCGGAAAGCTTTCCATACTCTGGGAACTGCCGCACCGCATAGTAGACATCACCTGCTGCTGGGTAGGCGAAGTCTTTCTGTTCCAACTCATAAATCAGCCGCTTAATCCCGTCGAGGGTGTGCGTTGCACGAGGATAGGCATCTGCTTCTTTGACATTCAGCCGCGCCATATCCTCAAAATATGCCTTGATGAAGCGTTCAGAGACATTTTCCATCGATGTCCCTTCATCACGCGCCCTCTTAAGAATTTTGTCGTCAATATCGGTAAAGTTCTGCACGTAGCGAACATCATAACCACGCCATTGCAGATACCGGCGGGCGGTATCCCAAACAATGCAAGTTCTGGCATGACCCAAGTGGCAATAGTCATACACCGTGATGCCGCAGCAATACATCCGCACCGCCGCGCTTTCCAACGGCTCAAAAGGTTCCTTGCGACGAGTCAGGGTATCGTAAAGCGTTAAGGTCATGACACAGTTATGTGAAATCACTAAGGGATAGATCAGCAATAATGGGGAAGGCAGGGATGTCACTAGGCATCCTAAGCTACGGCGCACTTAAGTTGCATATTTTTCGCTATTGTCGGTCTAGGGTCATTGGTCATTGGTAGAACCTTTACACAGTAGGGCTTTCCCTTCCCATTACCCATTACCCATTACCAGCAAGCGAGGGAGTATGCTTCACTAAGATGCGTGACAGCTTAATATCGGTGTTAGTAACACCTGTACGCTATCCTCCTATATTCTGACCTTTTCGACAGCTCTCCTATGCAATCAGCAGCGACTTCCGAACAATCTCAGGCACTGGATGCCCCCAAGCAAGGAATGCCCGTCACAATCATTACAGGTTTCCTCGGCAGCGGCAAAACCACTCTCCTCAACCACATTTTGACCAATCAGCAGGGACTCAAGACGGCTGTTCTAGTTAATGAGTTTGGTGAAATCGGCATTGATAATGAGCTGATTGTGACCACTGGCGAAGATATGGTGGAACTGAATAATGGTTGTGTCTGCTGCACCATTAATAATGATTTGGTAGAGGCGGTTTACAAAGTCTTAGAACGCGAAGACAAGGTGGATTATCTGGTGGTGGAAACCACGGGTCTTGCTGACCCTCTGCCGGTGGCACTGACCTTTTTGGGGACGGAACTGCGAGACATGACTCGTCTCGATTCCATCGTCACACTGGTAGACTGCGAAAATTTCAGTCTGGATTTATTTAAGAGTGAGGCAGCCCATAGCCAGATTGCCTACGGTGACATCATTCTACTCAATAAGGTAGACTTGGTTGATGAAGCCGATGTAGACGCCCTGGAAATTAGGATTCGAGATATCAAAGCCGGTGCCAGGATTCTCAGAACGACAAAATCCCAGGTGCCACTGCCTTTGATTCTCAGTGTCGGTCTGTTTGAAACTGACAAGTATTTCGAGTCGGGGGAATCTGAGCATAAGCATGAGCATCACGACCATGATCATGAGCATCATGACCATCACGACCACGATTGCGCTCATGATCATCACGATCATGACCACGATCATGCTCATCATCACTCCCATCATCTGGAAAATGATGGGTTTACTTCGCTTTCCTTCCAGAGTGACCAGCCTTTTGCGATCAGGCAGTTTCAGAGTTTCCTAGACAATCAGCTTCCTGAAAATGTATTCCGTGCTAAAGGGATTATCTGGTTTAATGAGAGTCCGCATCGTCATGTCTTTCATCTGAGTGGTAAGCGTTTCACGATTGAGGATGAT
>CBDTXL010000868.1:0-2727 GCA_965364435.1 uncultured bacterium | reverse complement strand
GAGAGCTGATTAGAACCCTCAAACGCCGCAGAAAACTAGAGACCTGAATATGGGCTGTGAGTAGCAACCGACCCGAAACATACGCGCTTGGCTAACTTTGCAAAACAAGAAAGTGGGTTAGCACTTCTGGAAACGGCACAACTCCTGATCTAGCAGTTTGCAAGTAGATAGAGTACAAGCTATCCCCAGGGAAAAAGCTCTTTGCATCTACACCTGTACTTCACTTACTTGCAAACTGGTGCAACTCCGTAGAGCTTCAATAAGCAGACATTTTTTTGGTTAAACTTGTTTATAGTTAAAGATTGTTAGCAAAATTACTGCTGTTGATCAATCCTCTTCTCCCAGAATTAGTCTTAGTGTTGTGTGGGCTTCTCCCAGAGTTCGCAATTCCACTTCAAACTTCCATAGGAATGGACGACGCCTTTGAACAGTAACTGCCGCTGGCTCCCAGGCGGTTAGCTTCCACCCGTTTTTGGTAGAGGTCAGACTGTAATCAACACCGGTGGGTTTTGAAGGTGCGTTCGCTATCATCGCTATTAAACCGTAATTTTTGTTAGTTGAAGATAATCGCTCAGCTTACCTGAAGGGAGGAAGGGAGGGTGCATCCTGATGCGTGCAAATGTATTCCCTGAGGTCAGCGTTGGATGAGCGTTACAGACTTGCTTAAAATATGTTCTTGCAAATTTGGGATGCACCCGGAAGCGATCACCTTGAAGCTAGGGTTTCAATACAGAGAGTTACAGCGTAGCAACAAAATTTCCTCCATCTGGCTATGTTTACCAAAATTTTCCGTTAGTCAAGTGCAAGAAGCCGTAAATTGAGAAATCTTCATGAATGTTGACCAAAAATCTATCTTTGGATAGGTTCAACAGAACCAGATTGTGTTGTGGGGGTTCAGGCCTCAGGCTTTTGTGAATATTGTTTTTAGGTTTAAAAAGGAGTTCTTGTTTGAACTTACAGATTCAATAGTGCGATTTTTTTTATTCTATTTGTTTTTTATTCTATTTGAGTGATGAAAAAACTAAAAGAGTGTGAAACTTATCAGCAACTAACCTGAGCCAAGCACAATAAACCAGTGACCCAATTGAATGAATTGGGTGACATAGATTTGGATGACACCGGATTGAAATCACAGACAATGCTGTTCTACGAAAGGCAGCGCTGGGAGGATGTCAGCTCTCGCGTATGGAATTCAAGTTTTCGAGCAGAGTCGCGATCGCATCTGGGTTCATCCCACTTATGCTGGACATTGGCTCTCTTTGAGCGAGGACAGGGAGCGATCGCAAAAAAAGGAGTCACACCTGGGACATTTGGGCAGGACTACCAACTCCTACCTACTGGTGTGACTCTGTGCAAAAACTCATTATCCAGCCATCTACCGTGCTGCGTAAGCATTGATGACTCCCTCACCCAAGCCAAGTTACTCAAATTCATCCAGCGACAGGGCAAGAGTTGGTATCCCTCTTCTCAGATCTTGCACCTGGAAATTAAGTGATTTTAGCTACTCTTGACTACTGAAAACACTTTAGGGGTTCGGTGTCATCTTTTACACCAATCCTTCGCAGTTTAGGGGTTTCTTCTGACTGGTGCAAGATATGAGTCTTCTGTCACTCTCCGAAAACTTTTGCCATTTGCGAATTCTCGAACTTTTGTATACGAAGCGATCGCCAGATTTTTTTTTACAACAAATACAGCCACTAAGTTTTTCTCATAGGATAGCTTGTATTGATTGACTGATAAGGCTTCTGGAGATTGCCTTCCCGGAGAGTGACAGAAGAGGGCTATTATGCTGAATTACCCGCAAACCTACAGGCACGGCACGACCGCGATGGACAACGCTAACCCGGATAATGCAATATTGATTCCACAAGGTTGTGGTGTCTAGGCTCAGATACAAAACTGCTTTCTGCCATTGAGCTCGCGACACGTTGAATCAAAGGACTATAGAGCCGTTGCACGTTAATTCGAGGATTGTACAGCCACCGTTGAAAACGGCGTTGTGTACTTTGAGCTAATGCAAGCTCTTGATTGCACCGACATAATCCATCGGGTGAGCTTGACACTACCTTCACCAATCAGTCCCACGACCATCCAAGCCAGAACATATCGTCTGTATTCCTTGATTGGCATTGTGCTTGCACCTTCTGTTTCTCACTTTTGTCAGTCAACCAGCAGTCAAAAAAGTCGAATTATGAATTTGTAATGTCCATACGGATATAACATCCTCCTTAAGGGGGATGTCAAGAAAAAATTTATTTATGATAGCGAAATATTTTTGAAGAAAAAATTAACCATCGCTGTCTCGGCAGGTTCTTGCTTGGCACGGGGGTTGGACTTCCCTCAGTCGCTTCAGTGCTAAGGAGTGCTTCAGCGCGCCCCACGATTCAACTGAAACCCTATGGGTCTAGATTCTTTATTCTAGATTCTAGAAAAAGTATGGTCTCCCGCAGACTCTCCTCAGATTCAATCTCCTGCCAGTTCACAGGCATCGCTTTGAACAATTCCAGAGCCGCTTGCACCCAAACTTCCTTTGGAATTTTAGAACCGTGCCGCCGTTTCCCAACTTTTAGCAGTTCGTTTAGCCAGTCGTTCAACTCTATAGGAAGACGCAGGTTCACTGCCTCCCTCTCTCCTTTTTTCAATAATCTTGATTCTTGATTCTCTAATCTAGGTTCTTGATTCTCTAATCTAGGTTCTTGATTCTCTAATCTAGGTTCTTGATTCTCT
>CBDTXL010000867.1:0-2729 GCA_965364435.1 uncultured bacterium | reverse complement strand
TTAAGGCAAATCAACCAAACACGCTCAAATCTAGAGCCTGTGCCAGTTGCTGTAACAAAAACACACCAGCCTTTGAGTTACCTGTCTGATCTAAAGCCGGACTGTAACAAGCGATCGCTCCTTGAGATGGCACCACAGAAACAATAGCACCGCTAACCCCTGACTTAGTTGGTAGTCCTACCTCCACGGCAAAGCGACTGGATGCTTGATATAAACCGCAAGTAGTCATTAAGGCATTGACTGTGCGACGGTGTTCTGGGGAGATTCCCCCTTTGCTATGCACCAGCAGCATCCCCAGGAGCGCTAAATCGGCAACAGTTCCAGATAGACAGCAGACGTGATTGTAGGTGTCTAGAGCGGTTTCTGCTGAGTCCAGGTAACCAGACTCAACCAAGAGCGTCGCAATCGCTCGATTGCGTTCATTAGGTACAGAACGCACAGAATCCAACATTAGCTCATCTAGAAACAGATGGGAGTTCGAGCGTTGATTGAGCCACTGGCACAAGCTTTCGCAGCGAGAGTGAGCATTTTTACCGGGTAGCAGGGATGCTAAAGCGATCGCACCGCTGTTGATCATTGGGTTGCGAGGCAAACCCCCGTCTGATTGTAGTTGTTTTAGTGAGTTGAAAGGCTCGTCAGAAGGTTCCATGCCAACGTGGGAAAATACAGCATGTTTCCCGAACTGCTCTAACAAAAATAGCAGCACAAACGGCTTAACCACACTCATCAGCCCAAAAGTAAGGGTAACATCGCCTGCACAATGAATCTGACCATCGATACCCTGTATCTGCACCGCAAACCAAGTGGAATTAGCCAGGGCAAGCAAAGGGATATAGTCTGGTAGTTGACCACCCTGGGTATGAGTTTGTGCCTGATCTGACCAAGCATTAAGTTGAGCCTGAGTAAGGGCAGCTAGTCCTGTTGAGGGTACTTTCAACTTCCGGTGTTCCTTGACGCGACAAATGCGATCGCATCAGGCGCACAAGAAGCGATCGCACTACTCACATCTTGCATCAGTCTCACCAACCGCTAGGGATTCAAATCCCTGACTTATAGCGAAACTCCTCGCTCAGAGGACTAAATGCTTACTAGAGAAGAATTTCAGTCGGTTAAAACCGACTTTAGCTATGAGACAGGGAATTCATTCCCTGGCGGGTGAGAGGGGCTTACTGAGAATGGTGCAAGATCTCTGACTAGCTATCATCCAAATTCACTAGCTGGGAGCGGGTAGCTTTATTTTATCTATATCACCCACAAGCTCAGGCAAACTGCCGAGCGCCAGCGACGTAACGGTAAACTCAAATGTTGCACTTTCTTTCGTTTTAACCCAATATACGGAGAAAAAACCTTGGGTACAGAACTACGCAGTTACGTTTTTCTAGACAGCTTGCAGCCTCAGCACGCGGCTTACATAGGGACAGTGGCGCTAGGGTTCTTGCCCTTGCCGGGGGATACGTCCCTGTGGATTGAAATCGCACCGGGTATCGAAATTAACCGGATTACTGATGTCGCCCTGAAAGCCACCTCTGTACGTCCAGGGGTGCAAGTTGTCGAACGACTTTACGGTCTTCTAGAAGTTCATTCCAGCAGTCAGGGCGAGACACGGGCTGCTGGTAAAGCGATTCTGGAGGCGCTGGGAGTCCGTCAACAGGATTGTCTCAAACCGCGTGTCATTTCGACGCAGATTATCCGCAACCTTGATGCCCACCAAACACAACTGATCAATCGCACGCGACGTGGGCAGCTACTTCTGGCAGGGCAAACGCTTTATGTGTTAGAAGTTCAACCTGCGGCTTACGCAGCACTAGCAGCGAACGAAGCGGAGAAAGCCGCCGCGATTAACATTCTAGAGGTTCAGGCTGTCGGAAGCTTTGGACGCCTCTACCTGGGCGGAGAAGAACGGGATATTCTCGCGGGTTCGAGTGCGGCGCTGGTGGCAATTGAAAATGTGCCTGGTCGCGAAGAACTTGCCAGTGGGCGTAAGGAATAGCCGAGCGATGTTCATCAAAAGAAGCGATTTAGAGCGGTTAGGGATTATCAAATCCATCTGTGTTTATCTGTGTCCATCTGTGGTTACAAATCCGACTTCCCCAGTCCCTAACCCCAAATCCCGACGCCCTTTTTGGTCAGGTTACAGTCGAAAGTTAAGGAAATGAGACTCAAGACATGGCAAATATCGAGCATCTAGCACTACTTAAAAAGGGTGCAGTTAGATGGATTGAGTGGAGAACGACAAACCTAGAGATCGAACCAGACCTTAGCGAAGCTAACCTCAGAGGCGCTAACCTCAGAGGAGTCAACCTTAGAGGCGCTAACCTGAGAAGGGCTGATCTGTGCCAGACTAAACTGATTGCCGCTAACCTCAGAGGCGCTAACCTCAGCCTTGCTGACCTCTCGCGTGCTTCCCTCATCGAAGCTAATCTCATTGAAGCTAACCTGATTGGGACTAACCTCATCGAAGCTGACCTCACAGGGGCTGATCTGGGGGATGCCAACCTCCAAGGGGCTAACCTCCAAGGGGCTAACCTGCGAGATGCTGATCTGGGTAATGCTAACTTGAGCGGCACTGACCTTAGAGGAGCTAACCTCCGAGGAGCTGATCTGGGTGCGGCAAAGCTTAGAAGGGCTAACCTCAGCTTCTGTGGCCTCATGAGAGCTAACCTCAACCATACTAACTTCAGCTCGGCTAATCTCCACGAAGCGGAAATGAGCGGGGTTTACCTTTACAG
>CBDTXL010000866.1:0-2731 GCA_965364435.1 uncultured bacterium | reverse complement strand
GCAGCAACACCGCCAAAACAAATGTAAAAATAGATAACAACTTGACTGATAAGCACGCCTGCTTCACGGGAGTGAGTACAGACGGGATTAATCGCCTCTGTAGAGAGGTTGAGTGTTTACTCAGGGGTAGCTCAAGCTCAAAACTCACGCTTTTCAAATTTTGTATCCCTAGCCACTTTTAGACAACCATGCCTGACTATCCCCAATTCAAAAGCGGTAGCGAAATCCGGCAAACGTTCCTCGACTTCTACGCCCAGAGGGAACACAAGGTGCTGCCGAGTGCCTCTCTGGTACCGGAAGATCCAACCGTGCTGCTGACGATCGCGGGGATGTTGCCCTTCAAACCGATTTTCTTAGGACAGCGCCAGTCAGAATTCAAGCGTGCCACCACTTCTCAAAAGTGCATCCGCAACAACGACATTGAGAACGTGGGACGCACGGCACGGCATCATACCTTTTTTGAGATGCTGGGCAACTTCAGCTTTGGGGACTACTTTAAAGAGCAAGCGATCGCTTGGGCATGGGAACTGTCAACCGAAGTCTTCGGCTTACCCCCAGAACGCCTTGTGGTGAGTGTGTTTGAGGAAGATGACGAAGCCTTTGCCATCTGGCGCGACCAAATCGGCATACCTGCCCATCGCATCCAACGGATGGGAGAAGAAGATAATTTCTGGGCATCTGGCCCTACTGGTCCTTGTGGTCCCTGCTCAGAAATCTACTACGACTTTCACCCAGAACGGGGTGACGACAACATTGACCTAGAAGATGATAGCCGGTTCATCGAGTTCTACAACCTGGTGTTCATGCAATACAACCAGGATGCTCAAAGTAACCGGACACCGCTGAAAAATAAGAACATCGATACTGGCATGGGACTGGAACGGATGGCACAAATCCTCCAGAAGGTGCCGAATAACTACGAAACTGACTTAATTTTCCCGATTATTAAAACAGCAGCTGAGATTGCTGGAATTGACTACGCTAAGAGTGATGAGACAACTAAAGTCTCTCTTAAGGTGATTGGTGACCACGTTCGAGCAGTCGTCCACATGATTGCTGATGGAATTACAGCGTCAAACACAGGTCGAGGCTATGTCTTGCGCCGATTACTTCGTCGCGTGGTGCGCCACGGGCGTTTGATTGGGATTCAAGGAGAATTTACCTCGAAAGTTGCAGAAAGTGCGATCGCTTTGTCTGAATCAGCCTATCCTAATGTCCGCAAACGTGAGGAGGCAATCAAAGCTGAACTGCAACGAGAAGAATCTCGCTTCCTCAAGACTCTGGAACGAGGCGAAAAACTACTCGAAGAAATCATCGAACGGGTCAAGCAAGAAGGAAATACTCAAATCAACGGACGGGATGCCTTTAAACTGTACGACACCTATGGCTTCCCATTGGAGTTAACCCAGGAAATTGCTGAAGAACGAGGTCTGACGGTGGATATTGCAGGCTTTGAAGCGGAAATGGCGATACAGCAAGATGGAGGACGCGACGCCCATGAAACCATTGACCTGACAGTACAGGGTAGCCTGGATAAGCTAGCTGAACACATCCAAGTCACCGAGTTCTTGGGCTACAAGCAACCGCAGTCAACAGCCAAGGTGGAAGCACTGTTAGTCGATGGCAAGTCGGTGGAGTCTGCTGAAGCGGGTAGCAAGGTGCAGGTGATTCTGGATCGGACGCCATTCTATGCGGAATCTGGAGGACAAATTGGCGATCGCGGCTACTTGTCCGGCGATACTGTCCTGGTAAGGGTTGAAGATGTTAAGAAAGAATCCGATTTCTTTGTCCACTTCGGTCACATCGAACGCGGGACCTTGCAGTTAGGGGCAACATTAACGGCTCAAATTGACCGTGCTTGCCGCCGTCGTGCCCAAGCGAACCATACAGCAACTCACTTGCTGCAAGCGGCACTGAAACAGATTGTTGACCCCTCGATCTCTCAGGCGGGTTCTTTAGTAGACTTTGACCGATTGCGCTTTGACTTTAACTGCCCCCGTCCGCTAAAAGCAGAAGAAGTACAACAAATTGAAGAGCAAGTCAATACCTGGATTGCCCAAGCTCATACAGCTGACGTGGCGGTGCTGCCGCTTGAGGAGGCAAAGCGTAGAGGTGCGATCGCGATGTTTGGGGAGAAGTACGGGGACGAGGTGCGGGTGATTGATTTTCCGGGTGTCTCAATGGAACTGTGCGGTGGTACCCATGTCAGCAATACGGCTGAAATTGGGGTGTTCAAAATCGTCTCCGAAACGGGTATTTCTTCCGGGGTACGGCGGATTGAAGCGGTTGCAGGACCAGCGGTGCTGGATTACCTGAATGTGCGGGATAAAGTGGTAAGGGAATTAAGCGATCGCTTTAAAGCCAAACCTGAAGAACTGCCTGAACGCATCACCAATATTCAGAACGAACTCAAGGCGTCTCAAAAACAGCTAGAGTCCCTTAAGCAAGAACTTGCCTTGGCTAAGTCTGACCAGCTGTTGGCGAAAGCGGAGTCAGTTGGTGAGTTCAAAATTCTCGTTGCCCTGATGGAAGATGTTGACCCAGATGCCTTAAAAACAGCCGCTGAACGTTTGCAGCAGAAGCTGGGAGAAAGCGCTGTGGTGCTGGGTTCGATTCCCGAAGCAGACAAAGTGAGTTTGGTGGCAGCTTTTAGTAAGGGCGTCAACGAAAAGGGCGTGCAAGCTGGGAAGTTCATCGGTGCGATCGCCAAACTCTGTGGCGGTGGTGGTGG
>CBDTXL010000865.1:0-2731 GCA_965364435.1 uncultured bacterium | reverse complement strand
CTTAGCACTTTTACCTGTCCACAGAACCCATGATGATGTCAATACTGCCGAGAATCGGCATGATATCGGCAACTTTCACACCCCGCACGATATGAGACACGATTTGCAGGTTGTTGAAATCAGCAGCACGAATCTTCCAACGCCAAGGGAAGACATTATCATCCCCAACGATGAAAATTCCTAATTCGCCTTTGCCACTTTCCACGCGAACGTAATGTTCACCCTTGGGGATTTTGAAGGTGGGGGCAATTTTCTTGCCGATAAACTGGTAGTCGAAATCATTCCACTGGGATTTCTTGCCTTCGGCTATGCGCTTAGCTTCCAAGTTCTCGTAAGGACCACCAGGTAGTCCTTTCAAAGCTTGGCGGATAATCTTGATTGACTCACGCATCTCGCGAATCCGCACCAAATACCGGGCGAAACAATCCCCACCAGTTTCCCAAGCTACTTCCCAGTCAAAGTCGTCGTAACACTCGTAGTGGTCAACTTTCCGTAAATCCCAATTGACGCCAGAACCCCGTAGCATCGGACCAGAAAGTCCCCAGTTGATCGCTTCTTCGCGGCTTATCGTGCCAACGCCCTCTACCCGTCGCCGGAAGATGGGGTTGTCGGTAATCAAGCGTTCGTACTCGTCAACTTTGGGATCAAAGTAGTCACAGAAGTCTTCGCACTTATCAACCCAACCGTAAGTCAGATCAGTGGCAACGCCCCCGATCCGGAAGTAGTTGTTGTTGACCATCCGCTGCCCCGTGGCGGCTTCCCACAGGTCATAAATCATCTCCCGTTCCCGGAAGATGTAAAAGAAAGGAGTTTGGGCACCAACGTCAGCCATGAACGGTCCCAACCACAGCAGGTGATTGGCAATCCGGTTCAACTCCAGCATGATGACGCGGATGTAGCTGGCGCGTTTGGGTACCGGGATATCGGCTAACTTTTCTGGTGCATTGACAGTAATCGCCTCGTTGAACATCCCCTCTGCGTAGTCCCATCGACTTACATAGGGGACATACATGATGTTTGTGCGGTTCTCGGCAATTTTCTCCATGCCTCGGTGCAGGTAGCCGATCACGGGTTCGCAATCCACCACATCTTCGCCATCTAGGGTGACGATCAATCGCAGCACCCCGTGCATGGAAGGATGGTGAGGACCCATGTTGAGAACCATGGGTTCTGTTCTCGTTTCAATTTTTGCCATAAATGAGCAATTTACCCTTTGGAGCAGGTTGGACAGTTGCAACAAGAGACAGTGATCTTCCTAGGAGTCAAAGAGTTGAAGGTTGGAAGGTTGAAGGTTGAAGGCTGGGAAGTTGGAAGGTTGAAGGTTGAAGGTTGAAACCTTTTAACCTGTAACCTGTTAACCTGTTAACCTGTAACCTGTAACCTGCAACCCTTCATAAACAACGCACGAGATCGCTAATCGCTGATATTTGATAGCTTTATTGCGGTAGGTCTTGTGCCTAATGTTGATTTTTGTTGCATCAATCTTTAATTATATGGACACGGAGGCTCAGGAGACGAAGACGGCGCTGTTTTCCCATGTGCCGGTGCTGAGTCGGGAGTTGATTGAAGGATTGAACATCCTTCCGGGTGGACATTACCTGGATGCCACAGTCGGTGGGGGTGGACATAGTCAATTAATTTTGGCAGCCGCACCTGATGTCCAGGTGACGGCGATTGATCGAGATGCAGAAGCGATCGGCGCTTCGCAGCAGCGCTTAGCGATCGCAACCACGAGGGAAAATTTGGAACAATATGGAGAGCGTGTCCACTTTTGGCACGGGAATTTTTCTGATTATCGTCCAAATGATACCTTATTTGATGGTATAATCGCAGACTTAGGTGTTAGCTCTGCCCAATTCGATATTCCAGAGCGAGGCTTTAGTTTTCGTCATACTGCTGATTTAGACATGCGGATGGATCAGCGCCAGTCCCTCACGGCAGCAGAGGTCATTAATCAGTGGAGTGAAGCGCAACTGGCGGATACGTTTTACAAGTATGGGGAAGAACGACTCTCTCGGCAGATTGCACGGCGGATTGTGGAGAAACGTCCGTTCAAGACGACGACTGAACTAGCGGATGCGATCGCACATAGCGTCCCTCGCAAATACCGCTATGGCAGAATTCACCCAGCCACCCGCGTTTTTCAAGCGCTACGCATTGTCGTCAACGAGGAGATTTCCTCTCTAGAAACCTTCCTCAACCGTGCCCCCAATTGGCTAAAACCCGGTGGCAGAATTGGTATCATAAGCTTTCACAGTCTGGAAGACCGTCTCGTCAAGCACAGCCTGCGGGATTCACCAATATTGCGGGTTCTGACTAAAAAGCCAATAACGGCACAAGAAAAGGAACTGGATGAAAACCCCCGTTCTCGTTCAGCCAAACTAAGATTTGCAGAGCGAGTTTGTCAATGAATATTTTTTTGTCTTAGTCATTACTAGCCGCTTGTCCCTGTCGTGATAGATTTAATTTCTGGTAGGGAGCGTAAGGATTTTGTAAAATAAGTTGGGAAATACCTGAAGCTTCAAGGTTTCAACCGACAAACAAAGGAGATGCATTAATGCCAGAGTTAAAGATTTTAACGGTGAAAGAGACTACTTATTTCAAGCAATCTACCAAACAATCAACGGAACTTCTGAAACTTCCTGAAAACCAAAAACAGAAAGCTTTGTATAAAGCTGTGAAAGATCAGAAATATTCATATTCGACTATTGACCAGGATGAGAAGAAGAAT
>CBDTXL010000864.1:0-2732 GCA_965364435.1 uncultured bacterium | reverse complement strand
TATTAGACCTTATCCATAGAGTTTCCTACTCCTCTGATGCGACATCGAATCGCACAGTAACATACCCATTGTATCTACGAGGATATGCCGCTTACGACCCTTGATCTTTTTGCCCGCATCATAACCACGTTCCCCCCTTTTTCTGTTCTTTTTCCGGAATAATGGCTGCGATCGCACAATCTGAACTTCGCCTGCTCTAACCATTAATTGAAGATGTGCGCTCTATCTGACAAGACGGGGAAATTAGCACTGGAGACAAGGGGGTGACCGTAGGTGCCGCCGCGACTAGAGTCACGACACCTAAGTCATTTACTACCCATCCTTGTGCTTCTACCAGTTGCTTGGGCGGACTGGTAGGAGTAGGCGAAACAGATTCACGAATAGGAAGGTTACTCGCCACCGGAGTGCCAAAGTCGTCCTGTACCATGTCTGGGGTAAGTACTTCATTGGGGCTTTGTGATAAACCACCTCGTCCGGTAACGGTAAACTTGTTCTCTCGGTTTGTCGCACCTGTTGAACAAACTTGGTCAATCTGATTGGTGCGATCAATGCCCCCCTGTTCCACACGGCTGTAAACCGTGGAAAATCCATCGTTTCCTACGCCATCAAAGGCAACCGTACCGCGGGCAGTGATAATCACATTCCCCGCCTCCCCCTGTCCTGAAGTGCTGGCACTTATCTGAGCGCCCCTGGTGACAGCAAGCGACCCGGTGGTTATGTTGATATCGCCCGCGTCGCCAATGCCAGTCTGTTCCACACGGGTGTATGCCCCGCTGGAGAATCCATCGCTTCCTACGCCATCAAAGGCAACCGTATCGCGGGCGTTGATAATCACATTGCCCGCGTTCCCCTGTCCAGAGGTGCTGGTATTTAGCTGACCCCCCCCAGTGACAGCAAGCAACCCGGTGGTGATGTTGATATCACCCCCATTCCCCACACCTCCTTGTGTCACTACATTAGAAATAACGCCCGCATCCAGGTTTATTGCCTGTGTCGCATTAATCTCAATATTCCCCGCCTTCGAGTCAACAGAACCAAACCCTGACCCTATCCCAGCCCGTAGCTGCGTATTTCCTCCGGTAATATTCAGGTTCCAGGTATTGATAGCAATACCACCGCCACCGCTGACATCTACGAGCGCATCATTGGAGATTGACACATCCCCTCGTGTCACACCATCAGGAAAACTCAAACTCAGGTAAGAGCCATCATTACTCAGTCTAATAGTGCCTTCTCCTGCTAAACCTCCCAACTCAACACGCCCCCCTGGTGACGCAAACGGAGTAAAGAGTTTTCCACTATTGAGCTGCACATTACCACCAACAAGTGCTAAAGTCTGCCCCGAATCCACCCCTAGAATAGCTCCCCGTACCTCAACGCCCTCAGGCTTGCTACCATATTGCAAGCCAAGCGGTACGCTGACACTCAGCAAGGGTGGGGTAGAGCCATCTGGCTTGACACCCAAAACTGTGCCATCGGCAAACAAAAGACGACTGGCGGTACTCGCTACAAATGAACCGCCGATATTGAGCGAAGCATTCGGACCAAAGATAATCCCATTGGGATTGAGCAAAAACAGATTTGCCGTGCCGTTAGCGCGAAGCATACCATCAATATTAGAAACTGAGTTACCTGTAACCCGATTAAAAATATTCTGAATCTGCAATCCATTATTGAAAAATGCCTCTCCTCCGGTAGGCACTCCAAACTCGCGGAAACTGTGGAACAGGTTGACGCCTCGAACCGTTCCCCCATCAATCGTACAAACCGTGCATCCCGGCGTAACCCTAGAATTAACCGGGAGGGTATTATCTGGAACAATTTGTGCCCGCATAGAGTTAACCGTTCCCAAACAGCCGAGAGCAATGCTGCTCGCGAGCCACAGGCGGGGAATAACTTGGTTCATAACACTTAGGGATAGAGGAACTTAAGTGATGCTCCACATTTCTGGCTCGGAAAAACAAGAAAAAGAAGGATATTCTGGGGCGCTCGCATCTTTTGTTATTCAAACCCATTCTCTAGGTGTGATCGCCTTTTGCCCGTATGTTATTCCCTTAAGGAATTGAGGGAAGACAACATTAAGCTAACTCAAAAACCGAATAATGCGAGGGGAATAGAAAAATTTGCCTTTTTCGCCTTACTTGAAGTACTCTTTTGTTGCCCCTTCAAAGATTGAAAGCTTGTTACAATAATCTAAAAGGCTTCCAGAGAAAAGACTTTAAACTATGCCTAGAGGTGGTAAACGCCCAGGTGCCGGACGTAAATCTGGAATGCAGTAAGTAGAAAATCCCATTAACAATCTCACGCAGATCGACACTACGCCGCTTTCCCCTGGGCTTTTCAGGAGGTATCAAGGCTTCTAGCCATTGCCACTCGCCATCGCTCAAGTCGCTGGAGTAACTTTTTCGAGTCATCCTACAATCTATCTGTTGTGTTGCGATCACATTATCTATGTTTGTTGGCTCTACCCTCTTGCTGCCTTCAGCTTTTCTTTACAAACAGCCTCTAACGGTTACTTTAGCTGTGTCATCCTAAATACGGAAGAGGGTTATAATTCAAGATGCCTGAAAATAGGATAATCACTCTTTTAAGCGATTTTGGATTGAGTGATGTGTATGTGGGTGTAATGAAGGGCGTCATTGCTCAAATCAACCCGGTTTTGACTGTAGTGGATCTTACACACCAGATTCCACCCCAAAACATTGCAGCAGCAAGGTTTTCTCTGATGAATG
>CBDTXL010000863.1:0-2737 GCA_965364435.1 uncultured bacterium | reverse complement strand
TATAGGAACTACATTATTAGCTTCTGGATGGCAGTAAGCCTTATTTTAATATCTAATCAGTGGATTGGAGCAGCTACCCCTATCCGTATTCCGATTTTTTCAATTCATGAAATTGTTGACCTTAATAATTTACCAGTAACCTCCCTTCAAGACATCTCACTCTACACCAATACAAAACAAGACTTAGATAATTTTTTAGACTACCTGGTTCGCAACAAATATTGGTTCCTGTCATCTCAGGAACTCTATGACTATTTTTTGACAAAATCCAAGCCCGTACCGTCTGAGCATCTGTATCAAAAAAAAATCTTACTCTCATTTGATGATGGATATAAAGGCGTAAACACTCATTTATTCCCAGTCCTTGAATCTCTGAAAAAGAAATATGGGGTGACGGCTAAGTTAGTTTTATTTATTAATCCTAGCTCTCTTAATTCATCGACGCACATGACCTGTGATGACTTGAGGGAGGGTCTTAGCAAAGGATTTTATGATATTCAATCTCACAGTTTCAACCACTATGCTCTAACTGAATTGAGTAGTGAGAAACTAACCTTTGAACTCGCCAATGCACAACTAGCTATAAGACAATGTACGCAAGAGCTAGACCCCAATCAAACAGTAGCTTTGCATCTAGCCTATCCCTATGGTTTTTCCGATGTGCGAGTTCAAACGCAGGCATCTAAATACTATTTATCTGGCTATACCTCTGAAAATTTGGTTCTACAAGTCGATAAACTCACAAACAAGTACCAAATCCCTCGATTAAATATTACACGGGAAACCTCCCTGACGAAAATGATTCAGCTTGCTGAAAGTGCCTCTCAACTGAGGAAGACGCTGGACTTAAACATTAAACTCTAATATTTGGAGAAGTCCTAATTTTGTCATATTACTCAGACTACCCAAGGGAATGCGATCGCGCTCGTGATTTTGATTCTGCCTATTGTATGGGAAACAGTTGCTCCCTTTCCTTAAGAAGCTGAATCAATCAGAGCTTTGATTACTCCTACTTTGGCTTGGGAGACTCTACCCTGCAAGCTAGGAGTAGTCGATCCGATAAAATACTCCCCCGTGGGCAGGTAGTGTAAGGCTAATTCTGGGTAAGTGATAATCTCCCAATCCTTGTAGATTTCGCTCTCTTGTTTGTCGTGCTGGGGTTTATGGCTTTCGTAGCACCAGCCAGCTTCAAATAACTTTTCTCGCAGGGACGACATGGGTAAATCTCCGGCTCCTTACAAAAAACATTGGCAGCTGTTAGGAGTTGGCGCTGCCGCCAGTAGAGTTCCCCGTTAGCGATAAGTGGACAAGATTTTCTGCACCTCTACCCTAACATCTGTCTAATTGATCATCCAATAGTCAGAAATTCCGGCTCCCCCTTCCCTCACAGGGGTCTGGGGGGTTAGGTCTAGCTTATCCGAAGGGTATTGTGGTCGGGATATCCTGCCAAGATGCCCAACAAAAAAGGGTAGGTCAAGTACCTACCCGTACAACTATTTAGATGTCATCAAACAATTAGACAAGCTTCAAGTCTGGATACTCAGCCATTAAATCATCTGAGGTTAGGGTGTCGCCTTCTGCTTGTGGCGTCCAGAGAATTTCTACAGCCAGTAAGCGATCGCTTGAGATACCGCCAATCTGACGCAGGGCTTGACGCAGGTCATCTGAACTGTTGATGGTAGGGAGTTCCAGTTTGCCCTCGGTACCCACCAAAATTGTGACAATGATGTATTCACCCGGCGCTTCTGTCGCCACTAGCTGTCCACCACCGGCAGTCAAAGATGCTTTGGAAGTGCCTTCTCTAAGCTGATTGTTGACATTCGAGAGGGTTTCTTCGGTGAACTTACTGCGCTCAGCCAGTGACAGCTGATTGAACTTCGCTTCTGCGGCTTCCAGCGCCGTCTGCTGAGATTGAGCAGCACCGTAGACCCAGAATTCGGGGTGGCGCAGTAAAGCCAGGGTAGACTCTTGTAGAACTTGTGCCCTACCAGCAGCAGAATTCGTATCTGCTGTACGTCCTAACTCGTCTAGCTCCTTTTGGAGACCACGGGCACCGGCTAAAAGACCTACTTGCACACGACCCACAGAAATCTTGGGATTGCTGTAGCCTGGAACGTCGTTATCACCAGCCTCACCCATGCGGCGGAAGCTCTGCACCAAGAAATTGGCGATCGCAAAGAAAATCAGGATACCGAATAGACCACCAAATCCGCCGCCGATGCCAAAGAAGGGAAACAGAAACGGAAATCCAATTCCACCGCCACCATATCCATAACCATATCCACCACCATATCCCCCAGCAGGTGCGCGGTAGCCGCCACTAGGAGGTGAGTAACTACGACTGGGTGCCCGGAAGGAACCGCCACCAATGCGACCTCCACTACGAGCTGCCAAGGCGTTGCTGGCGTTACCCAATACTAGGCTAAATATAAGCCCAAAGACGAACAGGGATTTCAAAAGGGGTTTGAGTGTTGAAAAAAGTTTGTTACGCATGAGAAAACTCTTACTGTCTAAGCTGAGTTAAACTTGCTTCGGCTCTAATAGCTCAAAACATCTTTTGAGCCGACAAGTCTTAAGGTGGAGAGCCGAACTAGGTCGGGCAGCACGGGCGTTACCGACTCCATCTATAATTTACCGTTACCCCTTACCTGCTAGGGAATCTACGCTGGAGGGATTCCCGAAGAGGATACCTCTACTTTCGGGAAAACTATCAATTTTTAATTTTTACTCTTGAATT
>CBDTXL010000862.1:0-2743 GCA_965364435.1 uncultured bacterium | reverse complement strand
TCATTCGCCAAACGATTCAAGAGTTTTTGGTCTTCACTTTGTTCATCCATTTCTATAAGCGATCGCTTGCGTTTCACCCCCAAGACATAAAACGGTTGTTCAGGAAAATACTGCACCACTTTTCGCACCAAATACGCTTCTTTTACTTCCGGGTAATGCGCCAGTTGTTGCCGAATTTGGGCTTCGGCTTCTGCGGATAATCCGTGGCGTTCAAAACGGTCATTTTCCCATGCACCAGAACGTTCCCGTCGTGCCAAAAGCAATAAATCGTAATGCTTCTCGGCACGTTGACGATACTTCGCCGCTTCCTCCTCCCGTCCCTGCCGTTGCAGAAAACTGTAAATCAACTGACATCCGTCGATAACCGTACTGAGGTCTTTTGCCATCGTCGTTTCTAGATGCTGAATCCCCGCTTCATCGTCTTGTTGAATTAAAATTTGCCCCAAGATGTAATTGGCAGAAGCATGATCCGGTGCCATCTCCAAAACAGAATGCAACAAGGGAATGGCTTCTTGATTTCCCCTTAACTCCATCGTCCATTGGGCGCGATTCCAAGCTTCTTCTACGGTTAGGGGACTGTGGGAGGCTTTCTCCTCCAACGCTTGTAATGAAGCACGAATTTCCTGAGCATAGGTATAGCGTTCCCGCCATTGGTAATTAACCGCCGTTCGCCACTGTGTATCCAAGGTTTGCGTCAGTTGTGCCATAGCCGTTCCCAAGAATTGCCGTGCTGCCGTTACCTTCACAGGTTTGGGTAAAGCCGGGAGTAGGGAATAGCCTAGCGCAGTCAAACGGTCGGTGAGGCAGGGGTGGGTGTCGGCATTATCGGTCTGAACCAGTAACGCCTGCTGTAGCCATTTTTGCTCGTTTTCCGGTTCGCCCCGAGTCGCTAAAGCCTTGGATAACGCTGTAAACAGGGACTTCGGGGGTTCGGGTCGTTCGTCTGCTTGCTTGTAAACCTTCGTCCAGAAGGATTGTTCTAAGACTTGACTTTTAATCTGTAGATTCAGGAGTGCCTCGGCAATGTGCTGACTGCCAGCGAGTTCAGCGGCACAGCGGTCTGCCTCGTATTCATTAGCACGGGCAAGAACAAAGGAATAGGCACTGAAAAAGGGCGCATACCAATTGAAAAATCCATTAAACAGTGCGCTTGCCCCTGCCTGTTCGCTTTGGTGCAACCTCTCCAACATCTGTGCCCAAGTTTGGCGTACCCGATAAATCCACGCGGCAAACTTACTGTGATTCCCAGATAAATGTCCCAACTCGTGGGCAAGAACCGCACGAAACTGCTGAGGGGAAAGGGCTTGCATTAACGGCAGTCCCAAGAGTAAATAGTTTTGCTGCCATCCGAATAGACCCAGACGGGGAACCTGAAGCACGGCTGCATTGAATTCTGAGTTGAGGAGAACGCGGTGAAACCGAGGCGCTTCTAAGGCTTTGGTGAGTTCGTCAATTAGTTCAAATAAATGCGGCACTTGTTGGCGACGCAGTTCCAGTCCCTTGGGTGGCGGCATACTGACCCAAAGCGATCGCAAAACAATAAATATCGGCACTAGCAATAGGATAAGCAGCTTAATGAGAGCTGAATTAATCCGACCACTGTAAACTACAAACAGCACGACAATCGCTAATGCCAGTAATAACCCCGCCAATACCGCAAAGATATAGGCATAACCGAGAACGGCTAGGAGTCCTACTCGCAGTTTATAGCTAGCAGGTTGCCGCTGGGCATAAGTTTCTAGCTTTTGTACTAAGGCGTTAAATTCTTCCCTGGTCATTTTTAGTTTTGAACTTTGAATTTTGATTTGTACAAATACCCTCCCAGTAAAGCGGCTGGGATAATTAAAAGTAGAGCGATCGCAACCGCCTGATTCCGCGCTTGGAATCCCGCAATCATCCAGCTCAAGAAGGCTGAAGAAATCCCCATAACAAAAGCGTGTTTTAATTCTAATTTTTTAGCAAGATGAGCAGTGAAAAAACCGCCGCTTAGGGTGAAGAACAAGCCAACAACTAAATTCACAACTATCAACGATTCAGAACTAGAGAAGGTTGGGGTTATTTGCTCATGGTTTGTGCTAGTTATTCCTACAATAAAGTCATTGGCAAAACCGATTATAAAATTAACAAATTGGGTGCCAATAACATCCAGAAGCAACCCATAAATAACCGCTTTGATACTAAAAACGTTCAGAGGACTATCTGATTTTTGGCGAACGGGATGATCATGAGCCGAACCCCCACTTGAAGAATGGCTAATGGCTTGATTCATTCCCTTGTTCATGATTCGCACAATTTGCAACCAAACCACCGAAAACACCAAAGTCGTACCCGTCTTAGCCAAAAAAAACCAAGGGGATAACTCTTCTTCCCGGTAATTCCTCACCTGCTCCCAGTAAATTCGGCTCATTACATTCGAGGTAATTAATGAGACGTAAAACCACGGTATCCACCCTTTCAAAGCAGCTCCCCAACGGATAAGTTCACCCCCTCGTGATTTAAATTGATTAGCAAGGGTTGTCAAGGCATTCCCCATACCCCAAAGACTATAAAAAGGAATAGCAAAACGGGCAACGGCTCCCCAAGGGCTGATGGGATATGGATTGAATATCCTTCCCAGACTAGCGTGTAAGCGATGCAGCCAAACTAAAAACAGCGCAATTGTAATATAGGAAATCCAATCAGTCAGGTATTCCAGGGGATACCATAGCGAATTAATCCCGGAGACTATGTAGTAAACCAGGTA
>CBDTXL010000861.1:0-2747 GCA_965364435.1 uncultured bacterium | reverse complement strand
TTGTTCGGGCTAAAGACTAAGGACAAATCACAATGGGGATAAGCGTTTGATGACTTCTTTTACCAGAGATTCTTCAATTCGTAAGGGGTTGGACTCCACTTGGAATTGGCTGAAACGGCTGGTTACGAGTGAGACGTTTCTCTACGTGGTGAAGCGGCTGTTGCAGGGGATTTTAACCTTGTTTTTGGCGTCTGCGCTGAGTTTTGCGATTATTCAGTTGGCACCAGGAGATTACCTGGACACTCTCAGGCAGAATCCTAAAATTTCGCCGGAGACCATTGAAGATTACCGGAAGCGATTTGGTCTGGATCAGCCTGCTATAGTGCAGTATTGGCGCTGGCTGGTGCAAGTGGTTACTCGGCTTGACTTTGGTACGAGTTTTGTTTATTCCCGCTCCGTGTCGTCTTTATTGTGGGAACGAATACCGGCGACATTACTGATGGCGATCGCGTCTATTATCGTCACGTGGGCGATCGCTATTCCCCTTGGTATTATTGCCGCCGTCAACCAAAATCGCGTTTTTGACCGATTTCTACAAGTAATTAGCTACGCTGGTCAGGGCTTTCCCAGCTTCATCACAGCCCTGTTGCTGCTTATCCTGGCGCAATATACCTCCCCTCTGTTTCCTGTCGGAGGCATGACCAGTATTAATAACGCAGATTTATCACCGATAGGCAAAATATTGGATATCGGTTGGCACCTGATTTTGCCGACAATTGCGCTCTCAATCACGAGCTTTGCCGGTCTACAGCGAATTACCAGAGGAGAAATGCTAGATGTCCTGCGCCAAGACTACATCCAGACGGCTCGCGCTAAGGGACTCCCAGAAAACCGGGTGATCTACGTCCACGCCCTCCGCAATGCCGTCAATCCCCTAGTGACGCTACTGGGATTTGAGTTTGCCAGTTTGTTAAGTGGTGCGTTTATTGCCGAATTTTTCTTCAACTGGCCCGGACTAGGGCGTTTGATTTTATCGGCGGTCACTGCCCAAGATCTCTATCTGGTGATGGCAAGCTTGATGATGGGCGCTCTGATGCTGATTGTGGGCAACTTGTTAGCAGACTTGCTGCTGAAAGCCGTTGACCCCCGGATTCGTCTGGAAAATTTGAAATAGCTGTTAGCGATCATTCCCTGCCATGTTCTCCCAAATCTATTACCTGATTCTTTCTAGAGCTGACGGTCGCTATCTTGTCGCTCAGCCCAATACTGGCAATGACTCAGCTGGGAGGAGCTACCTGTTGATGTTTCGTGAACACTTTGATGCCCTCAGCTATCTCAATACCCACGGCTCTGATGTTGCTGACCGCTTTGCTGTGGAGTCAGTCTCCGGAACTCAGTTAAAAAACTTGCTCAAACGCTGGGGGTTCACTGGGGTCGGCATTGTTCAAGACCCATTAGTACCCCAAATTGAGTTTCTAGAACAGGGATTACCTAACTAGGTGGGCGTGAAAAAACATAAAATGGCAACCCACGCCTACGCTCCCTGGCTCTGGGGAACTAGGGGGTGTTTCGTTTATTTATCTATACGCGCTTAGTTAAGTTTTTTGAAGAGCTTCATACAGATCTGCCCAGATGTAGATTCGTTAAAATCGAGGATTTTAGTAAATAGATAAAGGTAGTTTGATATCTAGCTGGTTTCCGAGGATTCAACACCCTAAATTGTACAAAAATCCGCAAAAATAGGAGAATACTAGGATGAAATCTGTCCACTTTAACCTGTCCGCTCTGTGGCTTGGTCTGCGCCTTTTTGTTGCTGGCTGTGCTTGCGCTTTGATTTTGTTCTCTAATGCCTTGCCTGCCTACAGTCTGCCCAATCCATTTTCCGGTAATAACACTACAGAATCCAGTAACCCTACCAAGGGTGAGGATAATCTTCTAGATATTGAAGAGGGAGCGCAAAAAACCGTTAACAGATCTCAAGACCTGCTTTCAGGCGAAGAGGTCATGGAGAAATCCAATGAGGGTATAAATGAAGTTCAGGGAGCTGCTGATGCTGATCAGATGAAACGACCCTCAAATTCCCAAGGTGAGACAATTGAAGGGATATTGGAGGAGAAGCTAGAAGAAGCTACGGGTCAAAAGTAAAACTCTAGAGGCGGTAAGAATATCAAAGAGGCTCAAGCAGCAATGCTTAAGCCTCTTTAAATTAAGGTAAGTTACTAAGACACAAGGAGCTTACAAATTAGCAAGCTTGCTTGTGTCCATAAGTAGCTAGGGACTCAAAAGGTTTACTCTCAAAGTCTTAGTAGCGGCGAGAAGAGAAGTTGTTGTTCCCTCGTCCACCGCCACCAGACGAACCTCTGTTGTTTTCGCGAGGCTTTGCCTTATTAACCTTTAGATCACGACCCATCCATTCAGCTCCATCAAGTGCATCAATGGCAGCTGCTTCTTCTGCGTCTGTACCCATTTCCACAAAACCAAAGCCGCGCAGACGACCTGTTTCACGGTCAGTGGGCAACTGGACACGCTTTACAGAACCATATTCTGAAAAAACAGCACTGAGGTCTTCTTGGGTGACCTCGTAGGATAGATTGCCTACATAAATTGACATAGATTGTCTCCAAAATCAGAGTAGTGTAGAGACTTAGATTTCGGAGAGAAGCCTGTTAAGACCAAGAGCAAAAAGCCTGTCACTGAAAACAAAACCTGCAACCGAATTAATTCTCCTCCCCAAGGTACCATAGCCTTGATCAATCAGGGGAGAGCTAGAAAAAACTGTTACAAAACTCAATATGTGGGATGATGAA
>CBDTXL010000860.1:0-2748 GCA_965364435.1 uncultured bacterium | reverse complement strand
CAGCAGTCGTTGAGACAAAAGTTTGGAGAATATGCCCTAGTTTTTGAGAATTGATCGCCATTGTCGTATTCTTGCTCTAATTTCAGATAGTGTGATTGGTGTCAATTTGGATTCTTTGTCACTGGCAGCTGTGATTGGGAGCATCCCGTTTTTGCAAACGTACCCTCTTACCGTGCGTGCTAATTTTCTGCAACAAATCAGATTTTTGCTCCCCTCTTTACCTCCCTAGGGTGTGTTTTCTCGCCCCGGAGATCCCCCCCATGCCCCCCACCCCCCTAATCCCCCCTTGGTAAGGGGGGACGTTAGAAACGAGGGGGGAGAATGAGCGTCATTCGTCCCCCTGTCTTGCTCGAAGTTTTGGGGAAGCTCTCGCTACACCCTTGCATTCGAGCGCTTTTTAAGCCGGAGCGAAGGTGAGGAGATGCAAGGGGGATCTAAATCTGACGGGGAAGGCGAGAAAACACACCCTAGCCCCGCGAGGATCGGGGGAAGATAAGGAGCAACTTTTATGGTTGGGGGTTGCGGGGTAGAGTGTAGCGTTTTAACAGCAAATTGGTATCTGTAGGAACGCAAAGCGAAAGCGCCCCTACAGCACGGGAACTAAAAAATTGGATGCTCCCACCGTGATTTACATAGAACCTGCGCCAGTTGCGATCAGCCGCCGGAATAGACCCTCTGTCCAGCCAGTTTCTTTGAGAACAGCAGCTGAACTGACTTCGACGTAGGCTTGCTCAATGAACGCTAAATCAATCATGCAAATCTTACTCAGGGCATCCCGGAGGTTTTGATCTTTACCATCCGTTTTTAGCCGTTTACCAACTTCATTAACTACAGTTGCCATCGCTGGGACAACGTGTTGAGGACCGATTCCCACCTGTACATGCACAATACCAATACGCCAACGACGGTCAGCATAGCCATTGCCCCAGTCATCCATACCAGTAAACATTTCGTGAAACCATTCAATAAAGGTTTCACGTAGGCGATGGTAACGCCCTTCTTTGTTGTTTACAAGGGCATTCATTTCTGCATCGCGCCCCAAGTATTCATAGAAATAATCTGCCATTTCTGGAGCAATTTGTTTCCCCCAATCTGCCTGGGATTTTAGAAGAGCTTTGTCTTCGTTTGTAAAACTAATACGCTGCTCCATCGTCGCCATAAAGGCATGAGAATCTAAAGTCATAATTGTCCTTTGAGTTGTGTACACTGTCTTAGTGAACTGCTAAGCTACTCAGCGTTTAATTGGCTCAATAGTTCGCTGTAGGCTTCCCTTTGTAGGGAAATGGCATACATTTTGGCTGTATATCACTTGGCGAGAGATATACTAATACCTACTAATTTAAGCGTCAGCTATCCGGAAGATTTGGCAAGATATATTTTCCATCGATAAAATGTTAGATATCTTGCAAAATCAGAAATTAGACCTAGAAATGCAAAGTATTAAATCAACTATTACCTGTACTCAACAACAAGTTTTTTTGAAGGTTTCACCCTTTCAATGATTCTTGCAATAGGTCTTTTTTCCACCGTTAACAGTAGTCGCTAAAACGAGCTACCATTAGTTTTGAAGCGATTTTTTGTCTTCCCATCCCTGGAAATTTGAAGAGAGATTTGTCTTCCTTTGGGAAAACAACACACTTTGTCAGTGTGATTATAAATGCAGCGCAAAGTTAATCTTTAAACATTTTTACATCTCTTAAATGTGGCTTTAACTGGTTTTTATCTTAACAAAACTTTCCTCTTAAAATTTAAATTTATTTTAAAATTTTATCCAATTTATGTATATTCTTGATGAAGATATTTGATGATTTTGATTGATTTTTTTTACAAAAAAGAATAATAGCCAAGTTTTGGAGGTAGTCCTAAACCCAAAAATAAGCCAATAAAGCGTTTCAGTTTATAAATTATGCTGCGTTAGATGCTTGCGCCGCCTAGTACACAAGACACTAGACCAGGCTGGCAGAAATACTGGACTCATAAAAACAGCAGGAGACCCTGATACGCCGAGATTCTAACTGGTAAAGAACTTATGCTCTCGCGACCCTAAACATCTTCTTGGGGATAGCCCAGCAGGATGCGATCGCACCCTTATTGAAGGTTTAAAAAGCCGTTAGGGATTTTGCTGTTTTTAACGACCTCGTGAGAACTGCGGCGTGGGCATGTAGAAGTTGCTCTTGGCATTATTCTCAGTCGGTTGGCTAGTCGAAGCGCTTCTTATAGGTTGCTCAACATTAGACCGCCCAATGTGGAGAGCCATCGAAGCAAGTAGAGCTTCAACTACTGAGCTTCGCTCATTGGGATTCACTGTCACTGTTAGAGGTCGATTTCGCTCATTCGTATAGCCCAGCCTAATCATAACCTCGTCTTGAGAGGCTGCTCCCGAACACTCCATATGGGTCAGACCAACAATCATCGGGATTTGTACCCGCTGGTTCATAAACGAGATAATCTGACGAGCGTAGTGGAAATCATTGGGACGATGACCTGCCACCAAGAGAATATAAACGTCAGCCCTGCGAATTAGCATATCCCACATGAAGCTAAAGCGAGATTGACCAGGGGTGCCGTAGATGTGCAGCTCCATAGACGGACCAAACTCCAGTCGCCCAAAGTCGAAAGCAACGGTAGTTTTTTTCTTCAACAGGGAGATTTCGTCCGTGGCAGTGCGGTCTGTGTCTACGACTTCAACATCACTGATTGTCCGAACAAAAGTAGATTTGCCAGCCCCTGGAGTCCCTGCTACGACTA
>CBDTXL010000859.1:0-2748 GCA_965364435.1 uncultured bacterium | reverse complement strand
AAAAGCTTTGTACAACCAGTATAGGAGACTCCAATGCTGACCTGTTCGTTGGCTTTGGTGTATCAGATACACGTAAAAATTGCTCCTAGACCACTGATAAATGAAGGAAGGAATCTCTGGATGTCGTTGCTCGACATCTGTCATGACTAGGAAGTAAGACTTTGCCATAGAGGGACAGTTGCAAGACATACTGCTAGTTGTCTCGCGATATCCGATTAGATACTCTGGCACAACCCGTAATTGATAAAACTCAGCAATACGCAAGCAAATATCCCAGTCTTCACAACCTTGAGCTTTCTGTGCTCTCAATTGGCAGTTGTACCCTCCTACCTTCTCTAAACAGGAACGGCGAATTAGAGGTACGCTAGCATTGCCTACAAAGTTGGCATACACCAGAGGTGTATAAACGTCTCCTTCAGGGTCAAGATAGCTAATGAGTTTCTTCAGGATTGAGTTATTTTCATCAATGATGACTGACCAGGCATAGACTAACCCTACAGATGGACCGCCTTTTAATATGCATTCCACTTGTTTTTCTAGTTTTTGGGGATACCAAATATCATCGGCATCAATGGGTGCAATATATTCCCCCCTCGATTTCTCAATGGCTAAGTTGCGAGCCGCAGCAACGCCTGCATTGGCTTGCCTTAATAAAGTAATGCGTTGATCTCGTTGAGCAAAAGACTCAACGATTTCAGGAGTTCGATCCTGTGAGCCATCATCAACAACTAAAATTTCGATATTTTGATAAGTTTGAGAAATTATAGAATCTAATGTCTGATCAATAAAAGCTTCTGCATTATACGCAGGGACAATAACTGAAACTAAGGGTAAATTAATACTATATTTATTGTTGTCTCTCATAATAATCTCCTATAGCTTAATGAAGCGGATAGAAAACCGGATATTTTTTTGAGCTATGCATTACTAGCTTACTCAATCTGTTGCGCTCTTGGTTATCTTAATAAATAATAATAGATGTTTGGGAACAATTACTAGGATTACTCCGTCGTCTTTATCAAAAAAACATCTTATTAAAAGAGCATTTATATTGAGTACCTAACTGCCTGAATTCCAGATTACCATTAGCGTTTAGGCGCAAGAATCCGGGAAAGTACTGAAATTTAGGTAAAGTTTCTGTAAAGATCAACTTGTGGAAATCGTTGTAGTCTTCTAAATATGATATATACTCAAAAGTATTAAGAAATGTAAAATATGAATTCATGCCAAGCGTTCATGTTGGCAATAGTCAAACTCACCGCGCCATCGTTGTTGGCGCAGGCATCGGTGGTCTAACCGCTGGCTCTCTCCTGGCTCATCGGGGCTACCGTGTGTTGGTTCTCGACCAAGCGCTGGTGCCGGGAGGATGCGCCTCTACCTTCAAGCGTAGCGGATTTACATTCGATGTTGGCGCTACCCAGGTAGCTGGTTTGGAACCTGGCGGCATTCACAAGCGGATTTTTGATGAGCTAGAGATTGACATACCGGCAGCGACGCCCTGTGACCCCGCTTGCGCTGTATTTCTCCCTGGTGAAACAGAACCGATTAACGTCTGGCGCGACCCAGAAAAATGGGCGATAGAGCGGCAGCGGCAGTTTCCAGGTAGTGAACCCTTTTGGCAACTGATGGCGACGTTGTTCAATGCCAGCTGGAAGTTTCAAGCTCGTGACCCAGTATTGCCGCCGCGTAATTTGTGGGATTTGTGGCAACTGGCATCGTCAGTTCGTCCTGATACATTGATTACCCTGCCCTTCACTTTTATGAGCGTGGGGGATGCGTTGCGGGGGTATGGGCTTTATGAAGACAAGCGTCTCAGGACGTTTCTCGATTTGCAGCTGAAGCTTTATTCCCAGGTAGACGCCGATGAGACGGCACTGCTTTATTCCGCGACGGCGCTGGGTGTTTCCCAGGAACCGCAAGGACTATTTCATCTTAAGGGTAGTATGCAGGTGCTGAGCGATCGCTTAGTTGAAGCCCTGGAAAAATATGGCGGTAAGCTGCTAATGCGCCACACGGTTGAACACATTGAAGTGTCAGGCGGTAAAGCTACCAGTGTGACGATTCGCAATCAGAAAACAGGCGAAGTTTGGAAAGAACCAGCTGATGAAGTGGTTGCTAATGTCACCGTGCAAAACCTTGTCAAGTTATTAGGAGAAAAAGCTCCTCCTGGCTACAAGCGTCGGGTGGATAAATTGCCCCCTGCATCGGGAGCATTCGTCATCTATCTCGGTGTTGACCAGAACGCGATTCCTGCCGGTTGTCCACCGCATCTCCAGTTTCTCTATGACTACGAGGGCCCAATTGGGGAGAATAACTCCCTATTCGTCTCAGTCAGTCATCCTGGAGATGGTCGCGCACCAGAGGGCAAAGCGACGATTATTGCCTCTTCCTTTACTGATGCCCAGATGTGGTGGCGGGGTTCTAAGGAGGATTACGAAGCCTTAAAGCAACAGTATATAGAGGGAGCGATCGCACGTCTCAATCAGTACTTTTACTTGAAGCCAGAATTCATCATCCACCAAGAAGCCGCAACCCCCCGCACGTTTGCCTACTTTACCGCTCGTGAGCAAGGCGTTGTTGGCGGTATCGGTCAACGCATCCCCACCTTTGGTCCCTTTGGCTTTGCCACTCGGACACCGCTCAAAAGCCTCTGGCTTGTGGGGGATTCTACTCATCCCGGCGAAGGCACTGCCGGTGTCAGCTACTCCGCCCTCACTGCTGTACGGCAAATTGAGGCATCCTCCTAGT
>CBDTXL010000858.1:0-2750 GCA_965364435.1 uncultured bacterium | reverse complement strand
ACTCCCTACTCCCTACTCCCTACTCCCTACTCCCTACTCCCTACTCCCTACTCCCCACTCCCCATCTGAGAGTTACGGGAAGAGGCGCAAGTTGCTAGGAGTCACAACTCAGATGAGCCACTGTATCAGGGTTTCAGGGTCATTTTATCAAAACTTCATAAAAGCAGAGAGATTTCTTGTTCATCCCTTTACCCAACGCTTTGTAAAGCTTCCTATCGTTGTTAAGTAGAAACGGTCAAGACAATTCAGCAGCGACACGATCTTTTTCTTGTGTAGACCTATGATCAGGACAAACAACCAAAGCAGCACACTCCCCACTTCAGCAGTAGCTCAGCAGAATATTCTCTCAGCCAAGAGTCAGGGACTGCCAAGCAACCGCCTCAATCTCCTACAACCTGTGCGCCGATGGCTGGATGAAATAGAGGTTCAAGATCGGAAGCTGGCTCGATTTCTCTCCACAGTGATTCCGGCTCAATGTCCCTTTGAGCGTGATATTAAAGTATTCGGTCACTTGGTGGGGCACATTCCCCCACTATGTAAGCTCAATCCTCTCTACGATCAACTCGTCGGCTTGCGTTTTCGTGCCCTTTGTTACCTAGTCGATCAGTGTGGTGAGGATATCCAATCCTACGCTTGATAAGCTGTTGTGCATCTGGCAATGCTCCCACTTCATGGATTGGAGAGGTAAGAATTAGACTTCACGATTGATTCTTGGAGCGCAGATGTAGGGGAAAGCGTTTCTTCCATTTGTATTGAGAAAGTGATTCTATCCCTAAGGACGAATCGCGGTTGCATTCAATCAGACGCTACAATCTGTAATCAATAAGCTTGTTTTGGCACCTCAAGAAGGAGATCAGTTCCTGCCACTGGCAGAGCGACTTGTAGCCAAATCATCACCGGCTGAATGTAGCGAAGAATTTCATGGAAAATCCTGCGGCAACACTCTACTGCTCTAACACTCGCTGTCAGGCTCCCAACCCCCAGAGCAATAAGTTCTGCCAACAATGTCGCACGCCACTGCTCAGACGCTACCTGTGGGCTCTCGCTCAGGGGATTGAAGATTATCAACTTGGAGAAGCGATCGCTGATCGCTATCTGCTTGTGCGTCAACGGATTGTTTTAGATACTAAACCGGGAATGCCACCGGAGACGCCACAGGAGATTCCTCAAGGCATCGCACCCTATCTTAGGCTTTTTCCTTATGGGTTACACATTCCCAAAGTGTACGGGTGCGTTACTCCGAAGGACGGACGCAGCACTCACCCCATCTGGCTACTGGAAGATGCACCGCTCTACACCAGTGGTTCCCATAGAGGAACAAAGGCGGCTGACAGCGAAGGGCAGTTGTTACCAGAACTGAGTAGCGTCTGGAAAGATGCCCCAGCTGTTCGCCAGCTGAATTGGCTGTGGCAGTTGGCAACTCTGTGGCAACCCTTGAGCAGTGAAGGCGTTGCTTCCAGCTTGCTGAAACCAGCGTTCCTGCGGGTAGAAGGCTCTCTCATCCGGTTGTTGGAGTTGCACCCTGATACTAACCAAGCACCAACGCTACAGCAGCTTGGTCAACTCTGGTCACAACTGCTCACAGGGGCATCATCGGTGATTGCTGGATTTTTCCAACAACTGTGTAACCAGCTCACAGAGGGACAGATCCGGACATCAGAGGAGCTAGTGGGACTGCTGGATCAAGCCCTCAAAGACTGTGCGCGATCGCAATCTCGCAGCTATCAGATTTTCACCCGTACCGATTCGGGTCCGAGTCGCCCCCACAATGAAGATGCCTGCTACCCACCCGCTGGTCAGTTGATCAGCCCCTCAACCGGTTCTGATGCCTTGGCAATTGTCTGCGATGGCATTGGGGGACACGAAGGCGGCGAAGTGGCTTCTCATTTGGCAATTGAAACGCTCCGGGAGCAGTTAGAAAAACTGCCAGCAGACCCGGATAACTGGAACCCAACAAACCTGACGCTGGAATTAGAACTTGCAACTTGTGCTGCTAATGACTCAATTAGCTCTACAAACGACACTGAACATCGCTCCGACCGACAACGGATGGGTACAACGCTGGTTATGGCAAGAACCTGCGCCCATGAAATCTACATCACCCATGTCGGAGATAGCAGAGTCTACTGGGTGACTCGCAGCGGTTGTCACCAAGTGACTCTGGATGACGATTTGGCCTCTAGAGAAGTGCGACTCGGCTACACCCTTTACCGGAATGCTGTGCAACATCCAGCATCTGGTTCTCTGGTTCAAGCGTTGGGCATGGCAGCCTCAGCGACACTACATCCGACTGTACAGCGCTTTGTGTTGGATGAGGACTGTGTTTTTCTTCTTTGTTCGGATGGCTTGAGTGACAATGACCGGGTGGAGCAACACTGGCAAACAGAAATTCTGCCCATTCTCGAAGGTCAAATTGATTTGACGACAGCAGGAGCGCGACTGATTCAGATTGCCAATACGCAAAATGGGCACGACAATGCCACCATTGCTCTGGTCTACTGCAAAGTAACGTCCTCAACGGAGAACGGGCAAACACAACTGTCACCCCCACAGCTGGAATCGCTTCCCACTCCCTCAGCCAGCCCGGTGCCGACCCTTGTTGCTGGTGCCGCTCCTTCCCGAATGAAAACGCAGCAGTTGCCGTCCACTACTTCAACTCGCCGTCCCTGGGGGCTATTGCTGGGAATCTTCGTTTTGTTGGGCTTGGGTGGAGTGCTAGCTTACGTGTTAATCCCAGGGGTAAGTGAATT
>CBDTXL010000857.1:0-2757 GCA_965364435.1 uncultured bacterium | reverse complement strand
AAAGTATACAGGTACAACAGCAACCGCTCTCTTGATCAGGGACCCCGCATGGGATTGAATCTTTTACGTTTATTTAAACCGACAAATCCAGATAAACTCCTAGGTGGGCGCTACAAAATTATCAATCAGCTGGGGGCGGGCGGGTTTGGTCAAACCTTTCTGGCCCAAGACCTGCACTTGCCGGGTCACCCCCAATGCGTGGTCAAACAGCTCAAGCCCCAAGTCAGTGACGCTAAGAGTCTGCAAACGGCAAGACGCCTCTTTGACGTAGAAGCGAAAGTCCTCTATCAGCTGGGCAATCATGACCAAATCCCCCGCTTGTTGGCACACTTTGAGGACAATCAGGAATTTTATCTGGCTCAGGAATTAATTGAAGGGGAGCTACTGACTAAAGAGCTAAGGGGGGGTGAGCCTTGGCCGGAAGATCGGGTTATCGCCTTGTTGCAAGACATTTTACACGTACTGGCGTTTGTCCATCAGCAGAACGTCATCCACCGTGATATCAAGCCCTCCAACTTGATCCGCCGCAGACAGGACGGCAGAATCGTGCTGATTGACTTTGGCGCTGTGAAGGAAGCCAGCACGCCGCTTGGTCTACCCAAGTCAGGACATACGAAGACGATTTCTATTGGCACTCAGGGCTACACGCCTAAGGAACAGTTGGGCGGAAATCCCCGCTTTAGCAGCGATATCTACGCAGTTGGTGTCATCGGTATCCAGGCGTTAACCGGGATTCACCCTAGGCGATTGAGCGAAGACCCCGAAACAGGCGAAATCAACTGGCGCGAGCATGCAAGGCAAGTCTGTTCAGGACTAGCGGCATTTCTCGATCAGATGGTGCGCTATGACTTCCGTGTCCGCTACCCGACGGCGACCCAAGCCCTGGAAGCACTGCGGAGTCTGCCAACAGCGCACAGAGAATCAGTGCCACTCCCCCAGCCGTTATCTGAAGCAACGGTAGTGCTGCCGAGTCAGGAACTGCAACCCCCAGATTCAGCTACTGAAGCGACGGGTTCAGGGACGGATGTCTCGTCCACCAATATTTGGGTACCAACAGAATCCCCAGTTCAGCCTCAGTATACTGAAGCGACGGGTTCAGGGACGGAGGTCTCGTCCACCAATATTTGGGTGCCAACAGAATCCCCAGTTCAGCCTCAGTCTACCGAAGGGACGGAGGTCTCGTCCACCAATATTTGGGTGCCACCAGAACCTCCCGTTGAAACCCCACCAACTGCCATCCCCCCAGGTTCAATGGAACCCTTGGGTCAATCCCAGCGCTCTCAGCAGTCGGCAAGTTCAGCGCCAACGATCGCTACACCAGGAGAAAGCCAGAGACAGTCGGTTAAGCCCTGGTTTGTTCTAGCTGCCTTACTAGCTGTGGGTGCAACCGTTGTGACCGCTAAACCCTTCCTATTTCCCCAACCTGCGACTAAAACGGCTGACCGCAACGGGGAACCCGCCGCAAGTCCCACCCTCAGCGCTGTGGAGAAGCCCTCGATACTGTCTCCCGCCAGTCCCTCTGCCGAAACTCCCAGCCCTAGCCCTGCCAAAAACCCCGCACTGCCTTCCCCTAGCAGTCAATCTGCCATCAGTCCCACCACCAGCCCTGCCGAAACTCCCAGCGCTACCCCTACCAAGAACCCCGCGCCCCCTTCCCCCGTTACTCGCTCTACAGCAACCCAAGCACCGCCTGCTTCAGCGCCGCCCCCGGCAAAACCTGCACCTGCTCCAGCACGAACCCCCGCAACATCTGCTCCTGTGCGTCCAGAACCGCAGGTGGGAGAACTCCTGAGCGAAGCTTCACGCCTGCGGGAAGCAGGACAGTACCAGAAAGCGGTAGAACTCTATGACAGGGCGATCGCAAACTCGCCGGATATTGCAGAAGCCCAATGGGGTCGCTGTTATAGCCTGAATAGACTACAGCAGTTTGGGGAGGCGATCGCTGCCTGCAATAAAGCCCTCGCCCTCAAGCCTAACTACCCAGAAGCCCTGTGGAGCAAAGGTGCTGCCCTAGAACAGCAGCAAAACCCCCTGGAAGCGCTAAAACTCTACGAGCGTGCAACTGCCCTTAAGCCAGATTTTGCGGATGCCTGGATTAACCAAGGAGTAGCACTCCAAAAGCTGAACCGCCCCCAAGAAGCCCTTGCCGCATTGGACAAAGCAATTGCTCTCAAGCCAGATTCTGCGGATGCCTGGACCACTAAGGGTGCAGCCTTCTGGGAACTCGGACGTTACGATCAGGCGATCGCTTCTATGGACAAGGCGCTTGAAATCCAACCTGACAACCAAAACGCCATTAACCTGCGTCAGCAAGCACGGGAACAACTAGGACGCTAGAACATGGGTTCTTTGAGATGCAAAGATTTTTTATTGAAGCAGGAGCTAGCGGATTTGTCGAGAATTTTGTAACTTATAATACACTTTGTTGGTGAGTTCGTTGCTAATCTTCCAGAAGTAAAGGCACTGAAGAATTTCTCTGTAAAGTTCAGAGGTTTTCCACGTCTATTACTCACTTGGTAAAGTCTTAAACTGTTTTGAAGTAGTTCATAAATAAAGAGCGAAAGGAAAAATTTAACAGCTTCTAGGGTTCCGATTTGAATCATTCAACCCAAGCTAGGGAGGGATAATTCAAATGCTGGTCCGAGAGAAGCGAACTGGCTCTTCTAAGCTTTTTAGTGGTTTAGTGAAGAATTAGTCGGTTACACGGCGGGAGAAAAGCCCGGGAGGAACATCAGTAAACAAGACTGAGTGTTTTCT
>CBDTXL010000856.1:0-2757 GCA_965364435.1 uncultured bacterium | reverse complement strand
GATGGTATTGAGATAACGCAGACTGGTTTCATCCAGAGTTGCAGCCGTCCGTCGCTCAAGCAACTCCACGAAACCACTAATATGGCGCAGTGGCGCACGCAGGTCATGGGAGACGGAATAGGAGAAGGATTCCAGTTCTTGATTGGCAGCTTCTAGTTGTATCGTGCGCTCTTTGACCCGTTGTTCAAGGATTTCGTTGAATTGCCGGATTTCTGCTTCCGCCTGTTTGCGATCGCTAATATCTATACATGAGCCGATATAACCGAGAAAGCTACCTTCTGGTGCGAACCGGGGAATCCCTGTATCAAAAACCCAACGGTACTCCCCATCAAAGCGTCTGAGGCGATACTCCATTTTAAAATCTTTGCAAGCATCAAACGCACTCACATAGGTGTCTAAGCAATACTGGAAATCATCAGGATGAACTCCTTCAAACCAACCATTGCCAAGCTCCTGTTCCATCGTCCGTCCGGTAAAGTCTAGCCAGGGTTTGTTGAAGTAATTGCAGAGCTTATCAACGCCAGACATCCAGATCATTACAGGCGCGATATCTGCCATGTGGCGAAATCGTTCTTCGCTTTCCCGTAGTGCCTCTTCTGCCTGCTTGCGATCGCTCAAGTCAAGGACAAAGCAGACGGTTTTCTCTTTAGACCCCTCCAACAGCGCCCCAGCCAATAGAACGGGAACGCGACTGCCATCTTTACAAATGTACTCTTTCTCAAAGGGGGCGCAAACCCCAGAGGTTCTGAGTTCTTTGAGGGAGCGCTCATCGAGAGAGCGATATTCTGGTGGGGTCATCGTGTCCCAACGCACTTTTCCTGCTGTAAGTTCTTCCCGCGTGTAACCTACTGTCTTGAGGAAAGCGTCATTCGCCTCGAAGATGTTGCCGCTTAGATCCGGGAAAATAATCCCAATGATATTTGACTCAAACAACCGCCTAAACCGTGCTTCACTTTCTCGCAGTGCCTCCTCCGCTCGTTGGCGTTCAGTGATGTCGTAAGTGATGCCAAGAATGGAATAGATTTCCCCGTTTTCATCCAATAGCGGCACATACTTGACCACCATACTTAACTTGCCAATATCAGGCAGAGTTATAGTGCATTCTTTGGTCTGTGAAGTCCGTGTCTCTATCGCACGTTTGAGCAGTGGTAGATAAGTATCTGTAACGTCACACGGCCAGACTTCCTCGTCAGTGTGTCCGATAAATTCCTCTAAGGACTTCCCAGTGAGTTCAATTCCTCTAGCATTCACGAACTGGATGCGCCGATTGGCATCATAGATGGCGAAGGTATCGGGGAAGTTATCAATTGCCAAGCGGAACCGCTGTTCACTCTTGTGTAGCGCTTCTTCAGCTAATACGCGAGCGCTCACATCTGTAATCATAGCGATCGCGCCCTGAAACTCACCCGTCTCTCCGAAGATTGGATTGGTGGAGACAATCGTCCAGAGTTCAGAGCCATCTTTGCGGCGGTAACAAGAGTCAAACTGCTCTTTAATGCCCTGCTTGCATCGCTCAAACTTCCGCTTTGCTTCGCTGCGGACTCGCTCATCCATGAACTCAAAAACAGAGCGGTCAAGTATTTCCTCCACACTGTAGCCAAGCATCTCGGTCATCCGTTGGTTGACATACTCTATCCGCCCTTGGGGATTGATTGTCCAGATCCCTTCGTAAGCCGTATCGATGAGACCGCGATAACGCTTCTCGCTCGCCTGTAACTTCAGCAGGCTCAGCTCAAGCCGTCGATTACCAGTGCGTAACGCCTCACATAGGACACTAAACACTATCCCTTGCAACAGGAACAGGCTCAGCCGCACGCTGCTGGGCAGAGCAAGAGCCAGAGAATACTTTGGATCTATAAAAAAGTAATTGCTCAGCAGAGCGGACAAAAAGGTAGCTAGCACTCCAGGCTTTATACCGCCATACCAGCCACTCACCATCACTGCACCAAAAAACATTAGGAAAGGACTCTGTGTCATACCTAGCCAGGGGTCTAGCCACAGCATCAGCCCCAGTGCTAACACAACGGCTAACACCGCAACGCTATAGCGCAGCTTCTGGGAGCGTGTTACTGTTACCATCTCGTTCTAGTTTTGGAGCTAGTAGTCAGAGGAGGCAATTTCTTTATAGAGCCAGTGAGATCTAACAACAGCTAGCCAAATTTTCCTGGAGCTGTTCAGATTTTGGAAAAAGGTCAAATAGTCCCTAGACAGATTTCAACGCTTTGCTGCTAGGGGCGTCAATCTTCCTTTGGATAGATTGAATTTTCTCAACCCAGCCGGAAGTATCCCATTCCTTTTCCTAATCTGGGTAACGCATTATGTCCCACCTCCCCTAACTATGGGTATTTGAGCGGACAGGATACTAAGCTGTCACGCTTCTCGCGTTGCCTGTTGAGACTGACGGGGAGATGGGGAGACGGGGGGACAGGGAGAGGAATTGATGGTTTTCCCGACAACCCAACAATATGCAAATTAGATGCGCGTTACCTTAGTAAAGGCAAAAAAAAAGAGAGCCACCTAAGCGACTCTCCCGATCATCAGGGTGCATCTACTTCTCACAAGTATATGACTTTGGGGTGAGGGGTGTCACCCCCTATTAAAGATTTTTTTCTGAGTTTAACTTTCAAAGTCAAAAAAAAGGAGAGCCACCTAAGCGACTCTCCCGATCATCAGGGTGCATCTACTTCTCACAAGTATATAACTTTGGGGTGAGGGGTGCCACCCCTTATTTTGATGTTTATGTAAAATTTCAGGTTG
>CBDTXL010000855.1:0-2759 GCA_965364435.1 uncultured bacterium | reverse complement strand
CTACAACTGTGCCGCGATCAACTCCCCAGCCGTATGACTATCCACAGGTCGAGAGAAAAAATATCCTTGCCCATACTCACATTCAAGCGATCGCAACTGTGACAGCTGCTGGGGCGTTTCCACACCCTCGGCGATCACATCCATCTCTAAAGTGTGAGCTAAGGTCATGATTGCTCGAACGATTTCTAAGCTCTCGCTATCATTACCCATTCGGCTGACAAAGGAGCGATCAATCTTCAACGTATCAATCGGTAGCTGATGCAGACGCGCCAAAGATGAGTAGCCCGTTCCAAAGTCATCAATTGAGAGCTGAATCCCCAAAGCTTTCAGCTGCTGTAGCATTACGGTTCCGCAGGGGGAATTCTTCAGCAAGCTGCTTTCGGTAATCTCTAACTTCAAAGTGTTTCCCTCAACACCCGTCTCCCGCAGAATTTGATCCAGTCGCTCCAATAAACCTAGCTGCGCGATGTGCAAGCCAGATAAATTCACACTCATTGTCAAGGATTTCTCAGCAGTAAATGCCTGTTGCCAAACACCCAGCTGAGCGCAGGCTTCGCGCAGTACCCACCAGTCGATGAGACTGATCAGCCCAGTTTCCTCTGCCAAGGGGATAAACTCTGTGGGTGAAACCATACCCCGTGTCGGGTGAGTCCAGCGCACCAGTGCCTCAAAACCAGTAACCTCGCCGGTTTCTAGAGAGACAATTGGCTGATAGTATACCTGAAACTGCTGGCGTTCAATTGCCCGTCGCAAGTCACTTTCTAGCTGGAAACGTTCCACTGCTTGTTCATGCATTGCCGGATTAAATAAGGCATGACGGACATGAGCCTGCACCTTGGCGTGATGCTTTGCGGTATCAGCAGCACGCAGGAAGTTTTCTGATATGTCAGAACAGGTAAGCCCAGGTGCGGCTAATGAGGGATTTGGGATTTCTTGGGATAATACTAAGGTGCGACTTTCTGACTCCTGATTACTGACGCCTTTCTCCTGACTCCCGCCCAAAGCAATACCAATATTGATGCTGGAAAACACCTCACGCCCATTCAGGTCAAACGGTAACATCAGCTGCTGCTGAAGGCAATCAGCCCGGTCGGTGGCCTCATCCCTCTCTTGGATATCCGCTAGCAGAATTGCAAACTCATCTGACCCCACCCGTGCCAGTGTATCATTCGGTTGCAGACACGCCTCCAGTCGGCGAGCGGTGGCGATCATCAGTTGGTCAGCCGTCAAGTGTCCCAGGCTATACTTAACCATCTGGAAGTGCTCTAACTCTAACAACAGAACAGCAAATAAACCCGCTTCACCACGTTTTGTATTTTCAATCAACTCTTCTAAGCGCTCTAGGAACAAAGCACGGTTGGGCAAGCCTGTTAGTGGTTCGTAAAACGCATAGCGCCAAAGTTGGCTCTCCGTCTGTTTGCGATCGCTGATATCTTGTGTCACAGCCATTCCGGCATAGATTTCTCCAGAACTGTTTGTTACTGGGAGTACATGCACCAGGTAAACCCGGTCACCATATGGTGCTTCAAACGTGGTGGCATCTCCAGCTAGAGCCTGACGATAAACTGGCTCCAGCATTTGGGCGATTTCTGGCTGCAATGCTTCCCAAATGGTTTTTCCTTCAAACGACTCGCTCTTTAGCCCATGCGCTGTTATCCCAGCACCATCGGCAAGCGTGTAGCGTAGGTCTCGGTCAAATAAGAACACTGAACCATTAGGGAAGTTCCGAGCCAAGGTGCGGTATAGCTCATCCTTTCTTCGCAGTTCCTGCTCTGTTCGCCTTCCCTCGCTGATATCTTGCGCCATCGAAAGCATTCCGACTACAGTACCATCCGCTTCCTTGAGGGGTGTGTTGTACCACTCACAGATGATCGTCCGACCATCTTTAGTAACGTTTTCGTTGATGCTGTGTACCGTCATCTCCCCCGCAGCCAGCTGCTGAAAAATATCCTCTACATGGGGGCGAACTGCCGGTGGAGTGATCAACTCACAAGGATTTTCTCTCAGTACCTCTTCCTTGGTAAAGCCAAAAATTTTTTCCGCGGCGGGATTCCAATCGGTTACGCACAACTTTGCATCGCTCACAATGTAGCCGATGGGCATGTGGTCAATTTGTAGCTGGAGACGCTCTTGTAGCTGTCTGGTTTGTTCATACAGCTGGGCGTTGAGAATCGCCATAGTACAGCGTTCTGCTGTAATTTCCAACAGGTGAAGTTCGCGATCGCTTTTTGGATGGATACTCAACCAATCTACATGGAGAACTCCCACCAGATTGCCGTTATGCTCCAACGGCACACCTAGCATCGTGCGAATGCCACACTCTTTGATTGAGGGTCTTATCACACGCGAGTCGGTTTGAGCGTCTTCAATGTAAAGTGGCTGTATTGTTGCCGCAATCGTACCCGCAAAGCCTTGTCCAATAGAAAGGGCATAACCTGAGTTCGGTTCTTCATCAATCCCAATGCTGGCGCGGACATAGAGGTAATTATCTTTTTTTAAAAGAATTACGGCGGCATCGGCACCGATCACTGTTATGATGCGCCGGAGCATCACATCCAGCAGTTCTTCAAGATTCAACGTACTGATGCCATTGGCGGTTACGGTGCTGAGGGCAGCCCGGTCTTCTTTCTCTTGTCTGAGTTCTTCCAGTAGCTGCTTGCGTTCGTTATAACTTGCTTGCAGCGATCGCAATCCCCAGCGAACCAGTCCATACAGTAGCCCACTGGTGACGAGTACAAAAGCCCACCCTTTAAAGATCT
>CBDTXL010000854.1:0-2760 GCA_965364435.1 uncultured bacterium | reverse complement strand
TACCCATTACCAATGCATTACGTAGTGTGACACTTCAAGGAAAGAATGTGGGTTTTAATGTTGTTGCCAAGAGACGAGTTGGCTGGGGCGGGTTTATCTGACATATCTGTGGACAGACAGACATCACCGAAAAACCCGCCCCTACGAATTCAAAACTCTTTTGGTCAGCCAGAAAGTACTCAGCACTATGTACTCAGCACTCCTCAAGAAGCGTGCTGACGATACCAATCAATGGTATTTTTCAGCCCCTCCTTGAAGTCCACCTTTGATCTGAACCCAAATGCCTGCTTGGCCCGTTCCGTATCCAAACACCGGCGAGGTTGACCATTGGGCTTATCGGTTTCCCAGACTATCTCCCCCTCAAACTCCATGAGTTGGCAGATCAGTTCCACCAGATCCCGAATGGAGATCTCATACCCAGTGCCCAGATTGACGGGTTCATGGTCATTGTAATCCTGGGTTCCCATGACAATGCCTAGGGCAGCGTCAGTTGAATAGAGAAACTCGCGGGTGGGACTGCCATCGCCCCAGACAGGCAGTTGTTTTTCTCCCTTAAGCTGAGCTTCGTGTACCTTACGAATCAGGGCGGGGATAACATGGGAACTGCCGGGGTCAAAGTTATCCTCTGGACCGTATAAATTTACCGGCAACAGGTAGATGCCATTGAAGCCGTACTGCTGCCGGTAAGATTGGAGTTGAACTAGGAGGGCTTTTTTTGCAACTCCATAGGGCGCATTGGTTTCCTCCGGGTAGCCATTCCAGAGGTCATCCTCCTTAAATGGCACTGGTGTGAACTTGGGATAAGCACAGATCGTGCCAACACAGACAAATTTCTCGATCGCAGCTTGATAGGCAGCATGAATTAGCTGAGTGCCCATCATCAGGTTGTCGTAGAATAGCTCGGCTGGTTTTTCCTGATTCAACCCAATGCCACCGACGTGGGCGGCAAGGTGAATCACGATGTCCTGCTGGGCGACTGCTTGCTGGCATTTTTCTAGGGAGCGGAGGTCATAGTCACGCGATCGCGGCACTGTAATCTTCTCTAGCTTTGCCCCAGCTTGACACAGCTGCTTTACTACCTGACGCCCTAGAAATCCAGCCCCACCAGTGACTAGAATCCTTTTATTACTCAAATCTAACGTTGCCATTTCTGTTGCAATCCTTGCCCAGCTTCAGGAACTCTCATAGCAATCAGTCACACATCAATTATCTATTGGCTTTCAGTCATTAGCTCACCCGCTAACTGCCCGCCATCTCAATCAACCATGCTACCGACACCCTGACGAATATAGGCATTATCCTCCACTAATTGGGAACTCTCACCGTTAGGGCAAGGCAAACCTAGGGCACGCAAGTCCGCTTCCACCATTAAGGCCACTAACTGCTCAAAGGTAACAGAAGGTTCCCAACCCAGTTTCTGCTTCGCCTTGGTGGGGTCGCCGATCAGTAAATCGACCTCAGCTGGGCGTAAATAACGCTCATCAAATTCCACATAGTCGTGCCAATCCAGATTGACACAATTAAAGGAAATATCTAAAAATTCACTAATGGCATGGGTTTCACCCGTGGCGACGACGTAATCATCCGGCTCGTTTTGCTGTAGCATCAGCCACATTGCCCTGACGTAGTCCTTGGCATAGCCCCAGTCTCGCTTGGAGTCAAGATTACCCAGGTAGATTTTTTTCTGCTGACCCGCAACAATTCGAGCGATCGCTCTTGTAATCTTGCGCGTGACAAACGTTTCGCCCCGACGCGGCGATTCGTGGTTAAACAGTATCCCATTACAGGCAAACATCCCGTAGGACTCACGATAATTCACAGTTTGCCAGTGGGCATAAAGTTTGGCACAAGCGTAGGGACTGCGCGGATAAAACGGCGTCGTTTCCTTCTGGGGTACCTCCTGTACCTTCCCAAACATCTCAGAAGAACCCGCTTGATAGAAACGCACATCAATGCCAGTGCGATGCCGATAGTCTCGAATCGCCTCCAAGAGGCGCAGGGTACCCATTCCCACGGAGTCAACCGTATATTCTGGTGAGTCAAAACTGACACGGACATGGGATTGAGCGCCCAAGTTGTAAATTTCTATCGGCTTGACTTCCTCTAAAATGCGGCGCAACGTCACACCATCGGTCAAGTCACCGTAGTGCAGGAACAACTTTGCGGCTTCATTGTGAGGGTCTACATACATATGATCAATGCGATCGGTGTTAAAGGTTGAAGTCCGCCGGATAATACCGTGAACCTCATAGCCTTTTTCTAGCAACAACTCACTCAGGTAGGAGCCGTCTTGACCTGTAATTCCAGTAATTAGCGCTCGCTTGCTTTGCGTCATTCTTAAATCTTCCTGTTACGAATATGGGCACTCACTACAGCAGCTGCTTGCCTATGCAATCTAACATCCCAACAGTTGCTGTTGGGAGGTGGGCAAATCACTCCCTAAGTTAACTTATAGCGGTTCTCATTTGGATGAGATACAGTCACTCATGAGGTGGAGGAGATGGGGAAGATTGGGAAGTTGAGGAAGAAATCTTCCCTGCTCTCCCTCATCTCCCCTGCTCTCTATCCTCCCCCATCTGTATTGGATTCATTTTAAAACCGCTATAAAATATTCGGCCTTGCTAAGCGTGTAGTAGATCTAAATAGGCGGTCGATCTGAGCGATAGTTAGCAGTGAATAGTCAGGGGTGAGGGCTATATTTCCACGCCCCCGACACAGAACACCCCGAATTTTTGGAACTGTCGAGAGAACGTAAGCACC
>CBDTXL010000853.1:0-2765 GCA_965364435.1 uncultured bacterium | reverse complement strand
CAACGAAGTGTATCCAGGAAGTCATTGCGGTCAAGTAACCGTAGATCAGCGCAAGTTAAAGTAAGTAGACTACATGAGCGTATTGCTAATGTCAGGAAGAATTACCACTGGGAACTAGCTCATAACCTTTGTGATTGGGCTGGGATGATATTTGTAGAAGATTTGAACCTCAAAGGGTTAGCGCGGGGCTTTTTAGGTAAGCACTGCTTAGACGCTGGTTGGGGTCAATTCTTCCAAGTATTAGAGCAGTGTTGCCGTAAACGCGGTGTATTTTTCCTCAAGGTAGATAGCAAGAAAACAAGCCAGATATGCCCTAATTGCCTCACACAGACAGGTAAAAAGGAACTATCTGAGCGTGTCCACTCATGCAGTAATTGCGGCTACACGACTGATAGAGATGTCGCAGCCGCACAAGTAGTTCTCCTCCGGGGACTTGCAGCCGTGGGACACACGGTAAAGATGCTTTCTGAGGGTAAAGCGGTAGCGCTCCCCATGACGAAAGAATCCCCACGCCTTTAGGCTGGGGAGTGTCAATATCTGTTCAATTAGGCAAAGGAGGATATTGTATGGCCGGTAGCAACGTGGGTGCTGATTTGTGGGTCAGCGAGTACGTCACGCCTTGGGATATCTATGTTCATGGTGTAACAAAAGTACTGGCTTACAAGAAAACTGCCTACCAGGAAATGTACATTGTTGAAACTGGTTCTTATGGCAAAGGGCTGGTTTTAGATGGGAAGTGGCAATCCTGTACTGGCGATGAATTTCTCTACCACGAAGCTCTCGTGCACCCAGCAATGATTTGCCATTCTGACGCTCGGAATGTTCTCGTCTTAGGAGGCGGTGAGGGTGCTACGGTGCGAGAAATTCTGCGCTGGAAAGCAGTTGAGCAGGTCATGATGGTGGATATTGACGGTGAGGTAGTAGAAGCTTGCCGTGAACACATGCCGGAGATGCACCAAGGTGCTTTTGATGACTCACGTACCAAGCTAGTCATTGGTGACGCCCTAGAAGTTTTAGACACGACTGACCAGAAGTGGGATATTGTAATATCAGACCTCTCTGACCCAATTGAAGAAGGACCGTCGTTTCAACTATTTACGAAAGAGTATTTCGAGAAAGTCCAACGGGTTCTGGCACCGGGAGGATATTTTGTGGTGCAAGCTGGACCCGTTTCACCTGTGGAACTGACACTCCATGCTCGTCTGGTGCGTACCCTAGGCGCGGTTTTTCCAAATGTGCATTCCTACAGCTCCTACACCCCCAGCTACGGCTCACCTTGGGGATTTGCGATCGCCTCGGCTGAAGCGATCGCTACCCAACCCGATCCAGCAACCATCGACCAGTTGCTGGGCGAAAAAACGATTGGTGGCTTACGCTTATTAGACGGTATCAGCCTACTGGGAATCCTGCAAACCCCTGCTTATATCCGCAGAGCGATCGCAGCAGAAACCCAGGTTTATACCCTGAAAGAACCCCCGAAATTCTTTGGTAAAGGCACACTTTCTTCAAAGTAACAACAGGCAGCCGTGGTTAAACTGGGAAAACCTTCAGTAGTTCTCAGACGTGAGAGCTTTTTAATATTTTTTCCCCCCGCCTGGGATAGGCTTTAAACGAGCGCGAAGCTGAGTACTGGTTGCCCAGTGCCGAGCTTCTGGGCACTGGGCACTCAAGCCGAAGCACTTCGTAATGATTTATTGCGACACAGCAAAAAATACAGCAAAACTCCCTGTATCACAGCATACAATTGGTTGTATTACCCTAGTGGCGACAGTCATACGGACTCCCATTGCTTCTACCTCTACTCTGATGCTTCGGCAACCACTATGGGGAAAACTACCCTACCTTTGGGGAACTTCTACTCCTTCGGAGAAAGCTTCGCCAACAGGGAACGGGCACGCCTTCGACGGTAAGCGAAGCGATGCTCGTAGGCGAAGCCGCACTTGCTTCGGTAGGGCTTTACCTGAACCTATCATGCTGCGCGAAAGCGCTGATCCAATAGAAATTGCTCATGCCGTCTAATGGTCTGCCTCTCCAGTCCTTAGCTTTAGCTCCGGCCATTGACTCTCATTTTCTGTCCGTGGCACCAGATACGCCACTGGTCGATGTCTTGGCACTGATGAGTCAATTTCGCAGTTGCATACTGCCCAGTTGCGACTTAGGCAGAGACACCGCTAATTTACACAGCCGGATAGACGAGATTTACTGCGTCTGTAAGGAAACAGAATTGGGTTTCGACGTTGCCAATACTCGTGGTGGCTGTGTCTTAGTGATAGAAGCATCGCAACTGGTTGGGGTATTCACAGAGCGGGATATCGTTAGGCTGACTGCTCAGAGTATTCCCTTGAGAAGCGCCAAAATTGCTGATGTAGTGACCAAACCAGCAATTACCCTCAGACAATCTCAGGAACATGACATTTTTACAGCTCTCGGACTATTTCGCCAACATCGGATTCGCCACCTACCGATTGTGGATGAGCAAGGGCGACCTGTAGGACTTGTCAGTCACGAGAGTATTCGCAACGCGTTGCAACCCATCAATCTCCTGACGCGACTGCACTCTGTGAAAGATGTCATGACTACCCAAGTGATTCACGCCCCAGTAACTTCTTCCGTGCTACAGTTAGCCAAGCTGATGACAGAACATCAGGTCAGCTGCGTAGTAATTACAGAAGAGTCGAAAGTTAGCCGATTGAAAGTTGTTAGCGACAGCATTGCGGGGCGCTCACGTGTACAAGCTCGGCGTAGCCCAAGTTCAAACCTACCCT
>CBDTXL010000852.1:0-2767 GCA_965364435.1 uncultured bacterium | reverse complement strand
GTATCTCCGTTCAGTTCCATCACCCATTCTTGTTCTTGGCGCATCAGTTTGACTAAGCAACAGAGGGAGGCGTTAATTTCAGGTGTTCCACCAACTAGCCCCTGCGTAGTACCAACAACTGAGGCTCCGTGACCTACAAGTAATATATCTTCTGAGAATTCAGCTGTCAGCCGTCGTGCTGTTTCACCTGTACGTTCCAGTACCTGGGCGCTTGTTTCCGGATATTGAGCAATAACGCGGGAAGTATAACTGGCATCAATTCTGGGAAATAGCTCTTGCAATACTTCGAGGGACAGTTTTTCTGGCTCAGTTTTCATCCACTCAGGATTGAGCCATTCACTCAAACCCGATTCTAGTTTAATAGGCAAATCAAGGGCGTCCGCTACCTGGTTTGCTGTTTGCACGGTTCGCAAAAAGGGAGAGGCGAAAATATGCATGATTCCTTCCCCTACAAGGCGTTGACCTAGTTGCTTGGCTTGTACGAAGCCGTCCTCGGAAAGCGGTGGATCGTAGGGTCGCTTTGCCGTATTAAACCATTCGGGGTTAACAAAGTCGAGGCGGTTTCCGTGTCTTGCAATCCAGACGGTTTGGCTCATAAATTTAGTTAATTAATTGAAACACTCTCCATACCATAATGGGTAAGCTTTGTCTACTGTTTGAGTTCTGTTCGGTCGCAAGAAATACCCTCTTGGCATCAGCATATCAGTTACCTGGAGGCCACCTCCCTGATGGGGCTTTTTAAGCTTCTGATGTCCAGCGGTTAAGATTGCAGTCTGTCGGGTAAGATTTTTCTCATTTTGTTTTCCAGGATGCAATTGTTCCGTCATTCCCTGGGTAATCTCATAGGTAGCTGAGCCTTACTGAAAATCACACCTACTGCTAGGTCAGATTAAATATTCCATTTCTTTAATAAATGTTACAATAATTAATGATGCGGACAGTGACCTAAAAAATTTTATGAAGATAATCCTTCTCCTGACTGCGGCGGCTCATGTCTCAGCCCTAGCAGTCGGCTTGGTTATAGCGATTTGGGCTAGTTATAATGCCTCTCTAGTTCCTGTGCCAAGCTGTGACCCATCAGGAAACATAACTTAAATTTTGTCTCATAGAGAATAAGACGCCGAATCTGTTCGGTGAACAGAGCCTGAAAACAGCATGCTTGCTTTAACTCCATTCATACTAGATCATTGATCGCTATGAAAACAGCTCAGACCTCTACAGACTTAGTCCGGACCTACCTGCGAGAAATTGGTCGTGTGCCACTGCTGACGCATGAGCAGGAAATTCTTTATGGGAAGCAGGTGCAGCGGTTAACAGCATTACAAGAGGTGCAAGAGACCCTGTGGGAAAAGCTGGGTCATCAGCCAACGTTTGCCGAATGGGCAAAAGCATCTTCGCTTTCGGAGTCCGAGTTGCAAAATTGCATCGCTGCTGGTGAAATAGCAAAGCGCAAGATGGTGGAAGCGAATTTGCGACTGGTAGTTTCGGTGGCGAAGAAGTACATCAAGCGCAATGTAGACTTACTGGACTTGATTCAGGAAGGCACAATTGGGATGCAGCGGGGTGTCGAAAAATTTGACCCAACGAAGGGCTATCGTTTTTCGACTTACGCCTATTGGTGGATTCGGCAAGCGATTACCCGCGCGATCGCAGAAAAAGGCCGCACAATTCGTCTACCCATTCATATTACAGAGAAGCTCAACAAAATCAAAAAGGCTCAGCGCCAACTAGCGCAACAGCATGGACGGGCTGCAACAGTCGCGGAGTTGGCACTAGAGTTGGAATTGACCCCCAAGCAGGTGCGGGAGTACCTAGAACGGGCACGTCAACCACTGTCTTTGGATCTGCGTGTGGGAGATAACCAGGATACAGAACTGGTAGAACTGCTGGAAGACACTGGTCCTTCGCCAGAAGACTTTGTTACTCACTCTTCGATGCAGATTGATCTAGAAAAGCTAATGGCGGATTTGACGCCTCAGCAACGGGAGGTGTTGGCGCTACGTTTTGGTTTGGCGGATGGGCAAGCCATGACTTTAGCGAAAATTGGCGATCGCCTCAACATCAGTCGTGAACGAGTGCGACAAATCGAACGGGAAGCCCTCTCTAAACTCCGCAAGCGCAAAGCGGATATGCGTGAATACATCGCAGCCAGCTAAAGGGTTAAAGGTTGGAACGTTGAAGGTTGGAACGTTGAAGGTTGGAAAAACTGGCTCGCCCTACCAACCTGCAAACTGCAACATGCAACCTTCAACCCCAAAAGGTGAAAGAATCCGATGTCGCTGGTTCGGTTCCACCTACTTTGTTATCGGCACTTACTTGTTAAATTAAACTCCATAGACGCTAACAGTAGAGATAGAAACAACAAGATGCTCAGCCATTGGTGGGAAGATGGAGTGAGCGATCGCTAGGAGGTAAAAAGTGAACAACACATCCAACCAAGTCCCTGAGTTTTTTGAAGGTGATGCTGATACCAATTTGCTGTGGCAGTATGTGCAATCCCTGAGTCCAGATACAATTGCCCGTCTGTCTAAACCCCTGTCTCCTGAAGTATTTCAAGTGATGGAACGCAATATTGTGGGATTGTTGGGAAACCTCCCTTCAGAGCACTTTGGCGTTACTGTAAATACAAGCCGTGAGAATTTGGGGCGTTTGTTGGCTTCGGCGATGATTAGTGGTTATTTCCTTCGCAATGCCGAACAGCGCATGGTCTTTGAGAAGTCCTTGCAAACGGCTGAATCCCACCCTTCAGATGCAGGTCAGTAACTAG
>CBDTXL010000851.1:0-2769 GCA_965364435.1 uncultured bacterium | reverse complement strand
GATCGCATTCTTGGGATACCTCCTCACGGCTGCTGTCTTCGATTACATTGGCATGATGCAGAAGCGCTGCCCGGTCTTTCTTGTTGCGGGTGTGTGTGGCAATAACGGCTATTGCCTCCAACAGTCGGATTCTTACCGCTACATCCGGTTTGCTGTATTGCCGAATCTGGTTGAAGGCATCATCGGTTAGCTTTGCAAACGTTACTGGGTCAGCAATTACGCGCAGCTTGTTGTCGTCATCGTAGCGGTAGGGCGAGGGGAAATCTCTTTCGGCTAGGCGGCACAGTGCTGCACTTAGCTGGTCAATACATCGAATCGCGGTAAACGGATCGTTGATGCCTGGGGAAATTGCACGAAGCGCGACTTCGACAAGCTGGTCGATACAACACTCTATATCCTGCTGCTCAGTGCGTTCTTTACCCAAGATGAACGCATCATTGATTTGCTGGGTGAGCTTTTCATTAACCCGTTCTCCATGCCAGACCATCACCAGCTCACTTCCTTGTACGACAAACTTGCCGGGGCGATGCTTGAGACGTAAAAGGAGGTCTTTTGACTTGGCAACTTTCATCAACTTCTCGTCATCAATTGCCTGAATGTAACCGCTTTGGGTAGCCAGGACTGGTGCAGCTTCTTTGTCGAACCCGACTGGGATTTCCTCAACCCATCGTCGCTTGGTTTCTGGTAGACTTTGCCCAATTTTTTGGGGGAAGAGGCGATCAACAGCTTTGTCTAGATCGTTGCCGACCTCCCCTATAACGTGCGACGCCTGAATCGTGGTTGAGGCGTGATGGATAAAGTAGATTAGCACGCCGATACTCGCGATCGCCAGAACGATGCCGACCGTAACTGATAATTGCGGCACGAACACGTTGTAGTCATCCCCTCGGACTGTCCGCAGTACGAGCAAACAGTAGATAAATGTGGCGATGAACGTGCCAATCACAACCTGATTGCCCGTGTCCTGCATAAAGTTACGCATTAGTCGCGGACCGAACTGTGAGGATGCCAGTGTCAGAGCAACGATGGTAATCGAGAATGCAGTACCAGCAACGGTAATCATCGAACCAGCGATGGTTGAAAGCATTGTACGCGCACCATCGGGACCACCCGTGTAGATCCAAGCTAACTTCTCAATTGGCCCAGACTTGCCTGCTCGATCAAGGGATAACATCATGAAGGCTAGAGCGATCGCTATACCAGCCATCAGTGTTGGCACGAACCAGTAGCTGGAGTGGAGCGAGTCCCACAGTTTGCCTAACTTGATGTTTTTCATCGACCATCGTTAGCTGCTTGAGGATGGTTACTTCGATTACCATCACTTTGCGCCCGTATTTCGGCAAGCTTCCTGAGCGAACCGCCGATACTGCGTGGCTTTGGCACTTGCTTGTTCCCAGCAGGCCATCCTTCTCGTTGACGCGAGCGATCGCCATCTGTCTCTTCAGTTTGGTCGTGGAAGAGAATCTGCTGCGTTGGGAAGGGCAGATCGATACCATTGGCAGTCAGCTTTTTCTTGATTGCTGTAAGAACCATGTCTCGCGAGTCGAGAGCATCTGCACGACGTGGGGGGTTAATCCACCACCGGGCACGGATGTTCACAGTACTCTCAGCAAGTTCCATCACCAAGGCATCGGGGGAGGGTTCCCTCAAGACATCATCCACACTAGCGATCGCTTCCAAAATCAACTCCTTCGCCCGGTCAATATCGTCTCCATAGCCAATGCCAACATCGTACTGAAGACGGCGGTTATCGAAGGCAGTATTCACCATCACCGAATTGGTGAACAGTTCAGCGTTCGGAATAACAATGCGGCAACCATCATAAGTTCTGATTGTCGTGGCGCGTGTCTGGATATTTTCAACCGTTCCCTCGAAGCTTTTGAAGACAATTTGGTCGTCGATCTGGAATGGCTCAGTTAAAAGAATCAAAATCCCAGCCAGGAAGTTCTGAAGGATGTCACGGAAGGCAAAACCAATTGCCACACCACTGATACCCAGCAGTTGAACTAAATCCCCTGCTTTAAATGATGGGATGACGATCGATAATGCGATAAACAGACCAACTAAAATAATAAGCCCTTGGGACAAACGTCCGAGTACCAGTCCCAGATTCCGAGCCTGCCGATGCCGTCTGGTGAGGCGTCTAACCAGCGACTTAACCGTCCTCCCAGCGACATAAAACAGAACGAAGACAATCAACGCCAAAACAATGTTTGGCAGCATTGCGATCGCGCTGTTGAGCATCGCCTGCATCTTTGTCCACAGTATTGATACCTCGTTCGTCATAACTCCTCCTCACGAAAACGGTCTTGCTGCGCTGCATCTCTACCCAGTTTCACCATACCCCCTCAAGAACAATACCTAAGAGCAGCCGAAGAGATGTAACCCGGAATGGGGCCTGAAATCGGTACCCAACCGTTTTCACCGCGATTCACAAGGGTGACACGCTGTAGATAAGTTAATACTCCCTTGATCGGGCTATTAATGGAAGGCTCTGCTTGGACACGAGTAGTGCCCCTCACTGCAACTTCGCGACAGTTATCTAGGGGTATCGCTGTTTCAGAAGGGGGTACTGGCTGTTCACATAAAGTGAGATACGCCCCATACACATACCCTTGCTGAGGGGATGAAATCGGCACCCAGCCATTACTGCCGGTATTTTCGATAGTGACAACGGTTTGGTCGGGTAATGAACCAATAATACGACCACCAGGGCTTGAGCGGACATTCAGATAAGTAGTGCTAGTGTCAACCCGGCGACAGTTGTTT
>CBDTXL010000850.1:0-2769 GCA_965364435.1 uncultured bacterium | reverse complement strand
TATACCTGGTGTGATGGCTGCCATTCAAAAGCGTTGCGGATACTACAATCATGCGCTCATTCGATCTGGGTAGCGTTAGTAGAGGGCGATCGCATCTACTCATTGCCTATATTTGGGGCTTGCTAGGATAAAATGAACAGACCGCAAGATAAGGTTTTAGAAGATTATTAAGTCAGTTAAGTTAATGCCTTCTTCTTCCCCATCTTCTCCATCTTTCTTATCGAACGTGCTATTCGGCTCTACATCCCAGGGTTAAATTGTGTCAAACGAACCACTACCCATACCCGGTTTAGGAGACATGGTGCTGGGAACTCCTCACCGTCCACCCGTCCCAGCTCACAACTCTCCCTTACCCTCACCTCGTCCTGGAGACCTGGTGCTGGGGTTTCAACCCAGTATATATCAACAGGCAATTTTTGATTGGTTGGCTACAGGAGAGGGTTCATGTGTCGTGTGTGCTGTACCCGGAAGTGGCAAAACTACAACCCTCATTAAAGGTGCTAAGTACATTGATAAGTTTTTGCGATCGCGCTTCCTAGCTTTTAACAAGCATATTGCTCTTGAACTTAATTCCAAATTACCCAAACACATTGAATCAAGTACGATTCACAGTCTGGGATTAGCGAGTCTGTGTCGTCATTTCCGGGGCAGTCCTGAAGTCAATAAACGCAAGTACTCAGAAATTACTTCTCGTTATCTGTACGAAAGGAAAGTTCTTAATACCCTTGAACGGAAACGATTAATTGAACTCGTTAAATTTACTCAACTTACCTTAACTGACCCCAGAGACGAAAAAGCTCTCAAGCAATTATGCCATCATTACGGAATTCCAACTTGGGGAGACTGGGATTTTGTAACTAGAGCCGTCTACGAGATTTTAGCGACTGGCATTCTCACTTCTCGCCAAACCATTTCCTATGATGATATGGTCTGGTTGCCGAATGTCTTAAATTTGAGAGTAAATAGCTATGATTTTCTTTGTGTTGATGAAGCTCAAGACCTCAACAAAGCTCAACTTGAATTGGTACTGAAAGCTCATGCTCAAGGAGCCAGAGGAATTTATGTGGGAGACCAAAATCAAGCGATTATGGGTTTTGCTGCCTCTGACTCTAAAAGTATTAGCAATATTATAAACCGGACAAATGCCCAACTGTTACCCTTGTCTATCTGTTACAGGTGTCCCACGTCGCATATTGAGTTAGCTAACCAAATCTACCCCGTCATCGAACCTCGTCCGGGAGCTGCCAAAGGAACGGTTCAAAACATTAGTCGCAAAGAAATTCCTAAGTTTATCAAAGAAGACGATTTAATTATTTGTCGCTGTTTTTTTCCACTCGTCCAAACGTATTTCGACCTACTCTCGAAGGGGATACCTGCGAAAATTCGGAACAGAGATATCAGTGAGCAACTGTTGAGTCTGTTAGAGCAAGTTGTTGGGGAGGAGGTAAGAGAGTATAGTGCCAGAGAGTTTACTCTTCTTCTTACTTCCTGGTATGAGCAACAAAAAGCTGCCCTAATAGATGACGGCGCAAATGTCATGGTTATTGTTAACCTGCATGACCGGGTACAAACCTTAAATGCTATTTTTTCAGGAAGTAACTGTAAAGATACTATTGAACTCAAGGAGATAATTACCAGTCTATCCAAGAATGCGAAAAATGCGGTGACTTTAACGACTATCCACGGCTCGAAGGGGCTGGAAGCGACAAGAGTGTTTCATCTTAAACCGGATTTAGTTCCTCATCCGAAAGCGGAAAAAGATTGGGAAAAAGAACAAGAAGGAAACCTGAAGTTTGTTGCTTTAACTCGTGCGAAACAAGATTTATTCTTCGCTTCGTGACATCTCCTACGCTGAAGCGAAGATTACAGCCTAGGCTTCCTTTGGCATTTAGAACCTATCCAAAAAGTCCGTTCAAGATGACTAAATATCTGTATTCATCTGCGTTTATCTGCGTTTATCTGCGGTTTCAAATCTCTTAAATCTACTTTCCGGATAAGCTCTTAGTGCAGGGCAGACATGGCTCAAATATCTGCCCCCTGTCGCCTTCTATCTTATTGTCTTTAGTTGGCTACTTGCTGTCGCCGCCGCACAAGCAGACTCACACCGCCAACCAACGTCAAAGCGATCGCGCTTGTAGGCTCTGGAACCGATGTGCTAGATTCAGAATCCCTCTCAATTTGCCCGCGCAGTTCACCTGACGGGATGACGCTTGAGTGCAGGTTGAAGTAATAATTGCCAGCCAAGAGTTCCTCAAAAGTCTCAGCAGGATTTTGGGCTTCTGTAGACAGCCAATTACCAAAGATAGTGCCTTCCGTCTTACCTAAGGGCGGGTTGTCCAAATCATGAACAACGGGACCATTTACGCCCCTAGGGGCTTCATGAATGTGCGCTAGCGTCAAAGGGCCTGATAGATCGGAGAACTTCACTTCATAGCTGAAAGTCCAGTTATCAGGATCGCCGTCGAGTGTAGCCTGATAAGAGCCTATTGCAGGGGTGTCCTTAGGCGGAACCTCTTGCATTGGGCTGAGCGAACCCGTAAAAGTAAAGGTTGCTGCGTTAGCTGCTACTGAAGTTAGGGACGCAAACGCCAAGCCCAGGATGGGTACTGCCCATAACGATTTCATATCTTTTTCCTTTTTCTTAAGCTGAGGACGGCTAATTCTCTCAAGAGAAAATTAACTGACTTAATCTTTCTCATTTTCCCAGAAGTTTTATTAATTTTTGTAAAGTTTTAGTAAAGTTACGCAGGCTAGGATAGCTTTACTGAT
>CBDTXL010000849.1:0-2770 GCA_965364435.1 uncultured bacterium | reverse complement strand
TGCGCTGCTGCTTCCCGATCGCCATACTTAATCAAAAGCGCGATCGCTACACTCACAGCAGTAATTAACACCACACTCAAAGCCGAACCAAATCCCCAGTTCTGAGTGGCACCCAAAAACTGGTTATAAATCAGACGTGCCCCCGTCATACTCGACGCCCCGCCCAGCAATTCTGGATCAACGAAATCTCCCAAGCCACTAATCAACACCAGCAAGGAAGCAGCAGCAATTCCCGGCAAACATTGAGGTACAGTTACCTTCCAGAATGTTTGAACAGGATTTGCCCCCAAATCAGCTGAAGCCTCCAACAGACGCCGGTCTAACTTCTCCAAGGAAGCATAGAGAATCAAGACCATGTAAGGCAGATAACTGTAAGCCATGCCAATCAACACCGCTGGGCTGTTATTTAATAACTCCAAAGCTGGTAGCCCAATACTGGTCAGCACTGTATTGAGAACCCCTGTAGGTCGTAAAATCGTAATCCAGGCATAAGAACGCAAAAGCGAGGAAGTAAACTGTGGCAGGATAAACCCCAACAGCAGTAAATTCTGCCAGCGTTTCGGTGCCATCTGGGCAATCCAGTAAGCGACTGGAAATCCCAAAAGCAGGCAAATCACCGTGCTGCTAACGGCAAAAAAAAGCGATCGCCCCATCACCTGGAGGTTAATCGGTTCAAATACCCGGAGATAGTTCTCAATCCCAGACGGATTGACCACCTCCCCTGGTTTGATATTCGGCACCAAACTCAGCTCAAAAATGACCAGCGTCGGCAGCACCAGCAACAACGCTAACCAAAGACCCGATGGGCTTAGCAATATTAGCGGTTCCAACCACTGCCACCGTGGGCGTCTTTTCTCGTTCAGAACCGATGGTTCAGCAATGTCATCAGTTGAACTGGGATTAGGTAGGGAGGAAGGTGTGATCTTAGTAGACACAGGCGGTTATAGGGGTGAGGAGGGAGGAGTAGGAAATTAACAGTTCAAAATTAATGAGTAGGTGGGTGAAATTAAACATCACTCGTGAGGGCGGGTCATGGGGCATGGGTCATGGGTCATGGAGAAAGGCAATGTTAGGTTTATTGCATGCCCATCTACTTAGAGCCTATCTGAAAAGTAGATTCTGTGAGATTTGAAACCGCAGATAAACGCCGATAAACGCAGATGAATACAGATACTTAGTCATCTTGTACGGGCTTTTCGGATAGGTTCTAAATGAAGTATCCCCTGTTTGTATTTGTTAATTTTACCTTTTTGAGTTTCACGTCCCAACGCCCTAATTTCTTGTCTTTAGGCGCTCGTAAGTTTAGTCCAGTAGCGGTCATAAACGTCGCTAAAGTCTCCGACAGGGGCAACGCCTTCGCAGAGTTCTAGCGCCGACTCTGGCGGAAACAGGCTCTGATTGTTTTGGATTTCGGGGGGTAACTGATTGAATGCCTCTTTGTTCGGTGTGGCGAAGCTCAATCGTTCACAAATTTGAGCCGCGACATCTGGCTGCAACATGAAGTTCATCCAAGCATAGGCCCCTTCAAGATTGGGAGCTGTTTTTGGAATAGCTAGGGTATCCATCCAGATAGAGGTACCACTTTTAGGAACAACATACTGCAAGTCTTCGTTTTCTCCCATCACTTCATTCGCATCGGCGGAATAACACATGGCTAGCAGTAAATCCCCACTCAAAATTTGTGGTCGCCAAGCATCTGAAGTAAATGAGGCAACATTCGGCTTTAACACTATCAGCTTTTCATACGCCTCTTGAAGCTGCTGGCGGTCTGTTGAGTTGTAGGAGTAACCCAACATTCTCAACGTCGCACCCATTACTTCCCGGATATCGTTGAGCAACGTCATCCGTCTCGATAATTTCTCCTTATTTTCCCAAAGGTAACTCCAATCCTCCGGTGCCTGTTGCAACTTTTTGCTGTTGTAAAGTAACCCCGTTGTTCCCCAACTCACAGGTAAACTGTGCCGGTTGCCTGGGTCATAGTCGGGATTTTGGAACCGGGTAAACAACCGCTCTATCCCTGTAATCTGTGAGAAGTCAAGTGGGGTCAACAGATCCAACTCGATCATTTGCTGCACCATGTATTCCGATGGGTAGATGATACTATAAGCGCCACCGCCTCCCGCCTGGAGTCGGGCGAGCATCGACTCATTGGAATCAAAGACATCAGCCACAGCCCTGATGCCTGTTTCTTTGGTAAAGCGGTCTAGCAAATCCTGATCTGTATAGCCAGCCCAAGTGTAGATATATAGCTTATCTGAAGAACCTTGAGTACTGGATTTGGCTCCCACTTCCGCCAGCGTCCAGCCACACCCAGACAGTGCCATACCACTTAGCGTCGCTCCTGCTACCTGTAAGAACTGACGCCTTGTGGGGCGTTTTGGGGATGTGCGATCGCTCAGAACCAGGGGTTCGGCAATGCCATCAGTTGCACTGGGATTGGGTAAGGAGGAAGGTGTGATCTTAGTAGGCACAGGCGGTTATAGGGGTGATGGGGGGTAAGTAATAGACCTCTTAAACAAATCCGCAATTAGGATTTGGAACCACAGATGAACACAGATGAACACAGATGAAATCGGATTGGAAAGTTGATTTCGAGAGACTGTGTGCAAGAGGTCTAATGAATCACTAATTAAGAATTAGAATATTCTTCTTCAATTCCTCATTCATTATTCACTCCTTATGCACTTGTTAGCTTAGTCCAGTAGCTGTGATAAACTCCACTAAATTTACCAATAGGGGCTATACTTTCGCAGAGGTTCAGCGCCGATTC
>CBDTXL010000848.1:0-2771 GCA_965364435.1 uncultured bacterium | reverse complement strand
AGCGATCGCGCATTAGCTCTGGCGAGACGAAGTCTAGCGCACCAGCGGAGTTGATCGCTCTTATTGAGAGTGCCATTCGTTCAGATAGTATCCGTAGCTACAAAATTTGCAGATTTGTTCCTCCCCTTCTAGATAGATGAACAACTTTCCTGGGATGAGTCACTGTTGTGTAGCGTCATCCCAATATCGGAGGGTAAATCAATGGCCGGTAACGGAAATTCACAAGCGATCAGTGACCTAGAGTACGATTTGCTGACAGTGTTGCAAAATAAGTCCGAAGCGCTCAAGGCATACGAAAAGTACATGCAAGACGCGCAGGCGATTGGCTCTCAGCCCTGTGTAGAACTTTTCCAGAAGTTGCAGCAGGAAGACATGCAGCAAGCACAGGAGATTCGCCAACACCTTCAGGAAGTGATGCAGAAGGGCAAGATGTAGAAAGCCGCAGCATCCTCTAGACATAAGCCTCTCTGGTGACAGGGAGGCTTGTTTTTACGATTCTTCAGGAATCGGGAACTCCAGCCGTTTTTCCCTTAAAAATCTTCCAACAGCCATTCTGATGCCCTCTCCCCCAGCTCAATCGCAATACTGACGGCTTTCCCCAGTCGCGGACGCTCACGGGTTTGGTGGATATAATCTTGCACCTGTCTGACTCCACCCCAAGCGTGGAGATAATGGGCAACTGTATCTAGATGCTCTAGGTACTCGCCTTCAGAAAGCGGGAAAGACGCCTGCTCCAGGTACTTCCACATTACCTGAACAAAGATTTTGCCCTGAGTACGTCGTATTTGAATGTCATAAGAGCGTCCCCACTTATTGAGCAGGAGTTGGTGCAAGTCCTGTCCTGTCATAACCCTCTTTACCTGGATGGCTGTTTACATTTCGTCACAAATCCGACGCTTCTTTACTTTATGATACGGTGTTAAAGAATGTAATAATACTTATATCTCAAGGCGTAAATCCTTCCCCTGTAAGGATTTGGGCTACCCTGTTAACTACTGAATCGCTCTATATTCGAGGAGCAGGGTTTAAGAAATTCTGGGAATATTTCCAGAGTTGTTAAAAAAAATATACCCTTAGGCGTTTAGTTATGGCTCAAGCTTCCGGATCTGCTGACGTTCCCAATATGGGACGTCGTCAATTTATGAACCTCTTGTCATTTGGTGCCGTGACAGGCACATTTGTAGGAGCGCTCTATCCAATTGTCAAGTTCTTTATTCCACCTTCGAGTGGCGGTGTCGGCGGTGGTGTTACTGCCAAAGACGCTTTAGGGAATGACATCATCGTCAGCGAATTTGTGAGCGGCAAGAGTGCAGGCGATCGCGCTCTTGCTCAAGGTCTCAAAGGCGACCCAACCTACATTGTGGTCACAGAGGATAAAGCTATTGCTGACTACGGCATAAACGCCGTATGCACCCACCTGGGATGCGTTGTGCCCTGGAATGGTAACGAGAACAAGTTCATCTGTCCTTGTCATGGTTCTCAGTACAACAATCAGGGCAAGGTGGTGCGCGGACCAGCGCCTCTGTCTTTGGCATTAGCTCACGCTACAGTCACAGAAGACGAGAAGATTTCCTTGACGCAGTGGACAGAAACCGACTTCCGCACCGGCGAAGAACCCTGGTGGGCTTAAGGATTGAAGGTTTGAAGATTGAAGGTCTTCTGCATCGACGAAGACCGCTGATTGGCAACCATGAATTTTGAGTTTTTTGCTTACAAGATGAGAACACCTTCTTTATCGGTGATTTGCAATAGCAGCAAGCTGATTATTACCAGAACCGTTGTGCTTGCTCTGGCAACCCTGGCATTTTTCTTTGTTAGTGATATTTCGCTTCCCCAGTCAGCTGCTGCTTATCCCTTTTGGGCACAGCAAACTGCCCCGGAAACGCCCCGCGAAGCGACTGGGCGGATTGTTTGTGCCAACTGTCACCTGGCTGCTAAACTTACGGAAGTAGAAATTCCTCAGTCTGTAAAGCCAGATACGGTATTTGAGGCTGTGGTGAAGATTCCCTATGACCTGAACTCACAGCAGGTTTTGGGTGATGGTTCCAAAGGCGGTCTGAATGTGGGTGCTGTGGTGATGTTGCCGGAAGGCTTCAAGATTGCCCCCGAAGACCGAATTCCTGAAGAACTGAAGGAAAAAATTGAGGGACTTTACTTCCAACCCTACAAGGAAGACCAGGAAAATGTCGTCATTGTCGGGCCGCTACCGGGTGAGCAGTACCAAGAAATCGTTTTCCCAGTCCTGTCTCCTAACCCCAAAACTGATAAAGGGGTTTACTTCGGTAAGTACCCTGTTCATGTAGGCGCTAACCGAGGACGCGGTCAGGTTTACCCCACCGGCGACAAGAGCAATAACACGGTTTATGGTGCTTCTAAAGCCGGTACAATTTCTCAAATTGCCCAGAACGAAGACGGTGGCTCTGAAGTTACCATTCAGACGGCTGATGGCGCGACAGTTGTTGAAACGATTCCCGTAGGACCGGAGTTAATCGTCTCCGAAGGGCAGGAAGTAGCAGCTAACGAAGCCTTGACGAGTAATCCGAATGTTGGTGGATTTGGTCAGGTAGACAAAGAAGTTGTCTTGCAAGACCCCGCCCGGATTAAGTGGTTGATGGTCTTCATCGGCGGGATTATGCTGTCTCAAACCATGCTGGTTCTGAAGAAGAAACAAATTGAGAAGGTGCAAGCCGCTGAGATGAATTTCTAGTTTCTCCGCTAAATCATGATTTGTGGGACAGGCTTTTCGGTCTGTCCTTTTTTATATAGCGGTT
>CBDTXL010000847.1:0-2774 GCA_965364435.1 uncultured bacterium | reverse complement strand
GGCTCATGCTCAAAAGGCTTGCGGCTTCTTAGAGATGTCAAATGGGTTCTATACGACGCTAGCCCAATCATAATTTCCGAGATGTCTAATACATGGCTTGGGGCGGGTTTACCAAAATTGTCTGATGGATGCAACATTAATCGGAAAACCCGCCCCTACAAACCTTTTAATGACAATGGTGCAAGATGTCAGTATAGGTACTCTCTATCCCTCACTGTGACTTTCGATAGCTAGCGATCGCATCCAATGCTCTCTGTTTAACAGAGTCATCTTCAATGGTTTCGGCGACTTTAACGGCTTGGTCGTAGTGACCTTTCTCAGCTAATTGACGAGCGATCGCTTTCAATGCAATCTGTTTGCCAGAGTTGTCTGTGAGAGTTTTAGCTAGCTCAAGGGCTTGGTTGTATTGACCTTTTGCCGCTAACTGAACAGCGATCGCTTTTAAGGCAATCTGTTTAACAGTATCGTCTGTGATAGTTTTAGCGATCTCAAGGGCTTGGTCGTACTGACCCTTTGCCGCTAACTGATGAGCAACTGCTGCCAATGCCCGCGCTTTGAAATGGGGGTGTTTGATAGTTTTAGCGATCTCAAGGGCTTGGTCGTACTGACCAGCGACGGCATAATTTAGGGAACTATAAGCCAAAGCCGAATCTTTCCCTAATACAATGGGTTCTGGGCTATTGTGGTAAGGGCGTGATTGTGTGCTGGGAGCGCATTCTACGACGTTCCCTCGCACGATTGGCTCAGCAGGGCGCTTCCTACCAGGGGATTTAGTTACACACATGATCGCTACTGTCACAATCTCACCTTTGGCTTCATCACCAGTGGTGAGGAAGACGCCCCCAACATAACTCCTACGGCTATCTCTCCGATATACCCCATAGTTAAATGCAGTCAAGGGAGTGGTACGAATTGAATATTCGTAGTATTTTGTCTGAGTTTTAATGCCAAGACCTAACTCCAAAACGGAATCGGCGAACTCATTGCTCTCTAGGAAGTAAGCTTGCTGGGCACGGTTCATTGCGGCAACATTTTGTCTCGCTTCCTCTGAACTAAACTTAGGGATCAGGGGAAGCATAGAAGGCAAAACAATGGCAGCAACAAAGAGGACAACATATTGGAGAACCGCTATATTGAGAGTCCTCTGGCGAGCTTTGGGTTTGGTTTCTTGACTACCTGTAGCCGCTGTTAAGAGTGATGAACTAGGGGAACCACTCGCTTGCAACGCTAAGAGTGCGGCGCGTGCGTTGGAGAAGCGTAGTTCTGGATCTGGATGGGTTAACGTTTCAATCCAATGAGCGAAACTGGGAGTGAGGCTGACTTTATCTCGAAATTGCAGGCGCATCTGATGCTGCGGCAAATCAGCAGGTGCTGTACCCGTTAACAAATGAATCAGAGTTGCTCCGAGTGCGTAAAGGTCACTCGCTGGCACAGCGCGTCCCCAAAGCTGTTCCGGTGGGGCATAGCCTCCCGTACCAACGACCGTAAAGGTGGCACCCTCTGCCTTCGCTTTTTCTTGCACCGCACCAAAATCCACGAGATAGACTTGGTGATTTTTTCCCCAGATAATGTTGCTGGGCTTGATGTCTCGATGCAGTACCGCGGGACTCAACTCGTGCAGATAAATCAGTATCTCCAGCAACTGGATAGCTATCTCTTTTACTTCTGCTTGTGTAAAGCGCTTGTCCTTCTTTAAAAGCTGCTGTAAACAGTCTCCTTCAATGTAGTCTTGCACTAACCCAAACCAAGGTAACTCACTGCTATTGGACGGTTCAGTGGAAAAATAATCGCGATACTTTGGAATACAGGGATGGTTGAGATGTTTCAGAACTTGAGCCTCGCGCTCAAATAACTTGAGGTCATCCCAATGTAGTTGAGGACTAAAGGGTAGCAGCTTAACAATCACCCGCTCTCTGGATGTGGTTGCTAAATCAACAGCCAGCCAAGTTTGACGACCAGCATTGTTTCCTAGCTGTTGCTTGAGTTGATAACGTCCTTGTAAAACCTGTTCGACTTGCAGCATAATTCCTTAAGTTTAATTCTTAGATTGATTTTGCCCCTACAACCGATTTTGGACTTGGGAAACACGGCCTAGTTTCCGATTTTTGTTCCCCATTTCCGCCACTTTTGAATTTCTTCAACTAGCCAGTTGCCCTCAGGTGCCGTTAATTCCTGACCAAACAGATATCTCTGGTTTCCAATTTGGATAACTACTCCCTCACCAGGGATCGCCTGAACATTTTGAATGTCTGAGATTTGGCAAAGCTTGCCGCGTTCACTGCGAAATATAAACAGTTGCCGCCCAATTGCCAAACGTCTTCTATCAAAATGAAGACTTTGGTAACCGAAGCAATCGAGCAGTGCTTTATTTAAAGCAGTGAGTAACCTCAACCAGGGGTAACCTAGGAAAAATAGTAACGGAATGGAGATAAAACATGTCTCAAAAATCCACAGTGCTAGATAGGAAATAACCTCCAAGAAACTGGAATCAGCGGGTGAAACCCTATCCACTACTACTGCTAATACTATTAAACTTGGCAATAACAGCAATATTCTTGAGCATACTGTCCCAATCAATTTCACTCCGAATTTAACAAAGTCCGTATACGCTATCCGACGCGGAATTTGAATGAGCAACTGGCTGGGAGACTTTTTCAGTCGAATGCGGCTACTACTGGGTTTACGGCTTATTCGCTCTGAGTAGCCGAGTGAACGACCTGTTTTAAGCGCTTCCAGTGCAAGAGACGCTGAACTAAATCGATGGTCTAAATCGG
>CBDTXL010000846.1:0-2777 GCA_965364435.1 uncultured bacterium | reverse complement strand
GTCACTGTTGATGCAGACAATAAGACAGCGATCGCACCTCTGGCCTGTCAAACTTGAGTGCGATCGCTGTCTTATACTAAATTGCCAGCAAAAGCCATGTTTTCGTTATATCTCTTCCCCTACCTTGGATGCAGATCCATATTTCTCTATCACCTGACTAACCAACAAACCTAAGACCCCAAATCCGATTCCGATTACCATAATGTCCAACTCAACATTGCTAAACACTACGACATTGGGGTTAATGAGAGTTAAAATCAGCACAAAAGAAGCTGCAATACTCCCCATTATCAAAGACAGCCTTACGCTTGCTCCGGAGAACGTATAGCGTCCTGTTTGAGCCAGCAGGTAGGCAACAAAGGGAACAAACACTGCGGCTACATAGCTTGCATAAAAACACACAATCAGATTGATGATCTCGCCGCCCTTCAACGCAACAGCTAGAGCCAAGAGGGCGTTCGTAACAGCCACAAGCAGCTGATTAAAGTTGGATGCAGGCAGAAAATTGAAGTCCAAGATAGTCTTAATCTGCATCCGCAATATGCTGCTGCCAACACCCAGCGCCGGAACCAATAAAGACATAATCAGGACTATACCCAAAGGCTTGTCAGTCCCACCGCCAATCCAGGACAGGATAAAGGGGAGCGTTTCTTTGCCATTGATTCCAGGGGGCAAAATTTCCGCATGTTGAGCTGCTATCACCACTGAACTGGGCAAAAAGGCGAGCAACAGCAGCAAAATTGCCGATAAAATACAGCCATGATACAAACTTCGCAAATCCTTTGCCTGGACAACAAATTGCTGATACTTCATCTCGATGAGAACCAGCAGAATTGTAGACAGCGAGACGCCGACTAAATCCGGTGAACTCACTTGTTTGAGTGAGCCAATAAACTCAAGCGGCGATCGCACATAATTAGGGAAACCATGCAACACAGACAGTCCGTAAAGCATAGCCAAGAAATTTATAACCAGCAATCCTCGAAATAGAAAGCCTGCTTTCTCCACTGGCAGTAAGGAAACGATCGTAAACAAGATAGCCAAAACAACCATGCTGGGCAGCACCGATACCCCCAAGACTTTAAGAATGAAGGCTCCAGAAATCAACTGGACGGCTTCAATGCCAATCAGCGATGACCACGACATCAATCCTACGATGATTTTTACTTGGTTCCCGTAGAGGTTTCCCAGCAATGTCCAGATTTGATCTACTCGTGTCCAGTAAAACTTCGCCAGTCCCAAAAGAGCAATTGTTCCTAAGCCAAGGCAGACGGCGTAGAGGCTGCCAGCTGCGCCCAAAGTCAATGATTTCTCAGCGGTTCCGAGGAGAAACCCCAAGCCATAATGCGCGGACACCAGCAAGGCGGCTAGCGAAAAGGCGTCCAGTTTGCGGTTTTCAGATCTATTCACACCCAGTCCTCTTTGTCACTACTTGCCGACTCCCTAATTTTGACCAGAAAATGACGGAGCACAAGCTCCACTTGTAATCTAAGGGTTCAAGTGGGGAGGGTTCACAAGGCAATGGGTATTTTTACTTAATTATATGTAGTTTTTTTAAAGTTGGGTGGGGACGGGTTTAGGCAGGTGATCTGTGGGAAACATCGGTTTCTGGTAAAACAACCCCTACAAAAATGCGATCGCTCTACTAAAATTTTAAAGCTCTTGGCTGTACTCCCAATTCTCTTCCCCTCTCTACCCGGTAAATGTCATGTTTAATCTTGCGATCATTGTGCTGATTGTTCTCTTCGGTTCAGCGATCTGTTCTAGCTCAGAAGCAGCGCTGTTTTCAGTTTCTCCGATTAAAGTCAGACAGTTGGCGCAGTCAAAGAATCCTTCAGCAATAGCACTCCTGGCGATTCGTGAAAGAATGAATCGACCCATTGCCACTCTTGTAATCCTTAACAATGTCTTCAATATCATTGGCAGTATTGTGATCGGTAGTACAGCGGCTACACTACTGGACGATGGCTGGTTAGGGTTATTCTCAGCCTTCCTAACTTTCCTGATCATAATTTTTGGTGAAATCATCCCGAAAACTCTAGGTGAACGCTACGCCGAAAGATTTTCACTACTAATCGCCCTGCCTGTTACGTGGCTTACCTTTTTGTTCACCCCCCTAGTGTGGATGATGGAAAAGGTTACGGCACCCCTTACCCAAGGCAACAAACAACCGACAACGAATGAAGCTGAAATACAGTTATTGGCAAATATTGGGCGTGAGGAGGGAATTATTGAAGACGATGAAGCCGAAATGATCCAAGGCGTCTTTCGATTGAATGATCTGACCGCCGTTGACCTGATGACACCGCGAGTCGCTCTCACCTATTTAGAGGGTGGTCTCACTCTTGCTGAGTGCAAACAAAAAATTCTTGCCTCGCAACATACTCGGGTGATTGTGGTGGAAGACTCTATAGATCAAGTGATTGGAGTTGCTTTAAAAGATGAGTTGCTCTCAGCAATGATTGAAGGAAACAATACGCAAAAGGTCGCCACCCTGACCCGTGAAGCTCGCTTTGTCCCTGAGATGGTTCGGGCGGACAAACTGCTCAAAGCTTTCCAGGAAAACCGTGAACATCTCATGGTCGTAGTGGATGAATATGGGGGAGTTGCTGGAGTGGTAACGCTGGAGGATGTGCTTGAGGTGCTAACGGGTGAAATAGTCGATGAGACTGATCGGATTGTTGACCTTCAAGAGATTGCACGCAAGAGGCGAGCAAAGATGTTGCAAGGTGGTCTTTAGAACCTTGGCAGCTATGGGATTGAGAAAGCGCGATCGC
>CBDTXL010000845.1:0-2780 GCA_965364435.1 uncultured bacterium | reverse complement strand
TGAGTAATCGGGCAGCTGTTCGATAGTCTTTGCGCTCAAAGGCGTCGGCAACTTCTTCAATCATGGCTGGGGGGATTGGGGATTGGGGAGTGGGGATTGGGGATTGGGAAAATCAAGAGTATGCTCTGCCTGGGAGTAGAACTGTCATCTATCATCAGTGAGGACTATTCCACTGCCAACTTCACCAAGCACATCACACGCTACATTTTTGGCCTCCTGAACAAACTCAAGCTTTTCGGCTTGCCGATAGAACTCCCATGCTAGGTTAGCCTCACCCAGAATTTCGTAAACCTGAGCGATTTCTCTAGGGATTCTTAATTCATCTTGCAGCCAGCAGTCTTGGTTGATTTCCTTAAGCCTTGCAAACTTTTGCTGATAGCGCTTTAGAGCTTGTTCATAGGACTCCCGTGACTTTTCAGGCTGACCTAACTTTCGATAAATAAAACCTAGATTCTTTAAAATTAGTGTTTCAGCTCCTTCAAGACTGCTTTGATCCATGAAACTTCCGCACTTGCTCCCTGCGCCAAACTTGAGGGAATAAAGTCTAGCTACCTCCAAATTTGGTGTCTTAGGCTGTGCTGAGCCGCAGCTATTGCGAAATTCCATAGCCACTTCCTTGCCAATGGCTAAGGCTTTTTCAAATGTCTCCAATGCTTCTGCAAATTGTCTATTTATTGCTTGCATAGAACCCCAATCATTCAGTGCGCGAATTGAGGATTCAAAATTGCCAAGTTTTTTGCCAATAGCCAGAGCTTGTTGATAGGATTCTTGCGCCTGCTCATCCCGATCGAGTTCCTGATAAACCTGGCTTAGGCTCATGAATATATATTGCCGAGTCAGGCTCATGGGATAAGATTGGTTCTCAGCAGAGGCAGAGCCTTCTTTTCGGTCGGCAGCTAGAGCTTGCTGATAGGACTTCAACGCCTGCTCGTACTGACCTAATCTCTGATAGACTCGACTCAGGGTCATGAGAGTTGCTACTCCACTGCGATTACTCTTTCGATCAATAGATAGAGCCTGTTGATAGGACTGTAGGGCCTGATCATAGTTACCTTGTTGTTCATAAATCCCACCAATTCTGGTAAGAATATAGGGTTCCCTAACATGAGAACGACCCTCCTGCGGAGTCCCTTCGCTAACGCCTAGTTCTCGACTAATGGCTAAAGCCTGCTGATAGGACTGTAGCGCCTGCTCATACTGTTTTTGCTGTTGATAAATCTCACTAATATTGAGCAGGATAGATTGTTCACGAATGCGATCGCCAACTTTTCTATCAAACGCTAGAAGTTGCTCCAAGGTCTTCAAAGCTTGGTCAGGCTGACCTAGCCTCTGATAAACATCACGAACATTGAAAAGAAGGGAGGAGTTTTGACAAGGTTCGTCAAGCTCTCTGTTAATAGCTAGAATTTTTCCTAAGCCCTCTAAAACCTGGTCATACTGACCTAGCACTCCATAAACTGAACTAATTCTGAAAAGGGTTTCTTGTTCCTGACAGCTATTACCAAGTTCTCGGTCAATAGCCAAAGTCTGCTGAGAGTATTTCAGCGATTGGTCATACTGACCGAGTTTTCCATAAATCACACCAATCATGAAGGTGAGATCTCTTTCCTGACGACGATAGCCAAGTTCTCTATAAATTGATAAGATTTGTTGCCTTAATAGGATTTGTTGAAAAGATTCTAAAGCCTTCCGGAGTTGACCTTCACTATTCCCGAATTGAGCTTCACTAAATTGGCGGTTAGCCTCCTCCAGTAGCCGCTCTACTTCAGCTTGGCGGTCTTGAGCTGTCTGTGCCTGTGCGATCAGAGGCTCAAAGCCACAGGTAGAAGCTAACAAAAGAGAAGTCAGAGACAGTAGCAGCGTTGCAGTAATGAAATTAAGATGCTTAAAACGCGATCGCATTGAGACCAGAGTAGTCAGGGCAGATGCCGCACACTGTAAGAACTGACGACGATGGAGTCGAGGCATATCTAACCTCTGGTAGATGACTTGAAATAGCAATACTTTCATTCACTGCTATGTTAGCGAGATTCATTGCAGGGTCTGAAATTCGGTTAACAGAAACGCGGAAATCCCCGCCTTCAATCCGAGCGGGATATATCGAGCCGCTATGAGCGTGTACCCGCAATGGATAAGGCGGGGATTGTGAGCGGACTGACGGAGGCACGGAGTCAGTCAATCTCTTTTGTGGGCAGACGATCTATCCAGTCCTCAATAAGTTGCGTAAGAGTCTTCTCTTTGGCTCCTGCATAGGTTTTGAGCTTTTGCATCCGTTTCTCTGAAATTCTTACGTGGAGATTTTGGTTTTTCATCGATATGTTGCAGTTTTCAACACGTTGATGTTATCATAAAGACGGTCGATGACCAACCCGAATGACTAAGAGGCTACCCCTGAGGTATAAAAGTACTCGGCAGAGATCGGGGAAGCAATATGACCACTGGTTTGCAAGGTTACGTCCTGCTGTAAAAGAGAACCCAAGTTGTGTTGTGCAAAGAGAAATACGCCTGTGGAAGACGGGCGTCTGCCTGGGTTCACCCATTGAGGTGATAAAGGTCGCAAGACCAGAGATGCTGCGTAAGACCAAGTTGTAGCAATACAAGGAGGCGGCGGCAAATGAGACAGGAAGCGTTGATGGTTGTGAAAGTTGAAGCTCCGGCTTCAGCGAAGCAAGCCGGAGTACTTCACGGCTCTGTATTCCCCATTTCAAGACGGGGGAGTGTCAACTCTAAAACTGACGCTACTATCGACAGGGCAACAATTGGCGCGGTAACGGCTCGGA
>CBDTXL010000844.1:0-2782 GCA_965364435.1 uncultured bacterium | reverse complement strand
AGTAGCAATATTCTACTTTTGGGATAGGCTCTAAGTGGGGTGTTTTCAGCCTAGCCAAAGCAACGGCTACGCCGAACATACTTCACACTTCAGCCTTCCGTTAACTCTGGCGCTTTCTCCAATCACCTCATTCCATGCCTAACGCTACTGCACAAGACTTCTACTTCCAGTTCACCTTATCAGGACATATCGAGTCAGTGGACGGGGTGAATTATCTGGTGTGCCGGGATGACACAAGATTTCGCCTCAAAGAAGCCCCCTTAGATCCTCCTGTAGGAATAGCCTCATGGCAGGTTATCCCTACCACAGATTCTGCCGGTAATCTCCAAAGTTTGATTGCAGAGAGTTACGTTCTGGATGAGACCAGTAGGGAGCTAAGTGAAAAATGCTTGCTTGCTGGACGAGTTGTACAACTGGGGAAGCGGGGTCAATTTGTTCAGTTTAAGATTTCTAGACCTGGAGAGAAAACTCTAAAGATCAGTGTTCTTTCTCCTGACCCTCGCATGAAAATTGGGCAGTTGTGGGAGGTAGTAGCGATCCGCCGAGGAGAAGGTCTCTACATCCACAAAGCCAAGCCAATCGAGGCAGTACAGGGTGCATCCCAAGAGGCACAATCCGCTTCTAGTCCACTACAATTACTGCCAGTCGGCTCAAAGGGTCAAACTGCCCTCAAGACAGAGAAACAACCAGACCAACAGTTAGACGATTACACCAACCCAGACGTTGAAGGTGACCCGGTTCCTGGCAAGACCGAGAGTGAACAACCAGAAAATAACACAACAACCAACGGCAACAGCATTGAGGTAGCACAAGACGCTACAGCCAAAAACGCGATCGCTACTGCCAGCACTTTAACCAATATCCAGCCACCGTTGAGCCTCAATGGTAGTGTTTCTCCTCCCACTGAAAAGGCACTAGCTGCCCTGATTGCAGAAACTCAAATGGATGATTGGCAGTTAGGCACTCCAAAACAACGCTCAAAAAGTTCCTGGGAATGGGAGGCTGTTCACTCACTCACCCAACGTTATGCAAGAGTGCAAGTTTTTTGGGGTCGCAAACAACCAATAGTCTACCAGTATCCATCCCCGCCTAATTCGCACGCTCTAGAAGACCCAACATTCTTAGACTCCTCCCCAGACGAACTACTTAGTGACCGACTGGCGGTCACCCCCTTGGGAGCAGCGCGTGGGATTGGCGCTTCTTGCTTCCAAATTTTGATTGGTCCCTATGAAATTGTTCTCGATTGTGGTACTCGTCCCAAAGGCTATGACCCCTTACCCGCTTTGGAGTACCTCGAAAACCCAGACTTGTTGCTAATTTCCCACGCTCATCAAGACCATCTGGGAGCTGTACCTGTTTTTCATAGTCGTTTTCCGGGTGTCCGAATCATTGCAACGAACGGCACTCGTGAAATTGCTCATGTCATGTTGCAGGATTGTTTGAAGGTACAACAGCTGAATGAAGATTCGCCCCAACTGTTTGATGAAACCGACTTGGAGCGTACCCTATTCCGCCTCGAAACCCAACCGACTGGCAGCGACTTTGAACCTCTACCAGGGTTAAAGGTACGCTTTATCAATGCGGGTCATATTCTCGGAGCGGCTTGCATCTATATCCGGTATGGTGAGCGATCGCTACTTTATACGGGAGACTACAACACCACCTCCTCTCGTACCACCACGGGGCTGCGCTTGGCTGACTTACCCACAGCAGACATCCTGATTACCGAATCTACTTATGGAGCAGATGTTCACCCAGCTCGAAAAACCCAAGAATCAGCTTTAATTGAAGCGATCGCTGAAGTGGTACAAGCCGGGGGGAACGTCCTGATTCCCGCTTTTGCCTTGGGGAGAGCGCAAGAGATCTTGCTAGCGATTCGTACTAGCCATTTATTCCATAAACTGAAGATTCCTGTCTATGTCGATGGGTTAGTCAGAGCCGTCACGGACGTATTTAGGGATAACTTAGAGTTCCTCCCAGACTCAGTGCAAAACCTGGTCAAACAAAATGCAATAGAGCCATTTTGTGACCCCACTGGAACACCCCCAATTATTCCGATTAGCTCCCCTAAAGAACGACCTCTGGCAATGGCACAGCCGAGTGTCATTGTTGCGAGTTCCGGAATGCTCACGGGTGGTCCCTCAGTTTACTATGCCGGAGTGCTATTAGAACGGGAAAATGCCGCAATCTTCATCTCTGGCTACACCGATGAAGAGTCACCAGGACGATTGCTTCAAAATCTCCAAACGGGAGACAAAATTGAGTTAGACAGAAAAGAGGTTACTGTTAAAGCACAAATCCGACGCTTTAATCTCTCGGCTCATGCCGATAAAATCGGCTTGACTCAGGTGATTAACAAAGTTAATCCCAAACACTTGGTTTTAATCCACGGCGGCGGTAATGCTTTGCATGAATTAGCACGCTCTGGAGATTTAAGATCCAAACACTACATTCATATCCCAGATGTCGGAGAAAAAGTTGAGTATGGTCAAGCACCAGAACATTTAACTTCCAAGCAAATCAGTAAAATTGCCCTACCACAAGAGTTTGAGGTCGAAATTGAAGCCGAAGTCGAGGGAGCGTGGTTACGCATTCCAGAAGAAATTGTTGAAACTGATCCGCGCTGGTCGATCTTCGCCAATAGTGGGATACTCAAAGCGAAGTGGGATGGGTTTCATCTTAAGCTGAGTCCTGTGACGCAAAAAAACATTGCAACGGAAAAAGCAATAGAAGATGCCATGACATCAGGAGAAGCTTGTTGTGCGGTGTGTCAGTTTTTTGA
>CBDTXL010000843.1:0-2783 GCA_965364435.1 uncultured bacterium | reverse complement strand
TCCTGCCTCAGCCTACTCGTCCTAGCGATTTGGTAAACCAGCAAGTTACAGTCACCGGCTGGTTTCGTCGGGGAGCGACGCCTTGGATTGACATTGAAACCCTACGCACGCAAGGTGGCAGAGTGGCGCGAGCCAACTATCCCATCTGGATAACAATGCTTGCCCTTATCGCTGCCGCTTGGGGAGCTTATCAAATTTGGCTAGTCTGAAGGGTTGGAAAACCCGGTTAGATATCTGAATCACGGCGACACTTACAGGTTTGAGGTACCGACAAGTCGATAGAATTGCCAGTACTTTAGACTTGAGGAACCATATTTCGCACTAACTCAAGGAGCTTTGAATGGATTCTCAATACTCAATCCCTCAATACTTGAGTATCCAAAATCCTCAGTGTAAAGAGTTTGAACATTTGCTTCCAAACAAGCAGCAACAATCATGGCATCCCAATATGACAAACTGAAGCGATTGAGCAAATCCTCTGCTCGATTCAGAACACTCCATGTTGGCAAAACAGTATGCCAAATTTGTTGCAAGTCCCGAATATACTGCCATGCTTGCGCTCTATCGTACCCTAACGGTTCCAGCTTGCGGCTGGCTGCCAAATACTCACACGCAACCTGCCACAACAGCACACCATCAGCCAAAGATGACACTAGAGAAGCTGCTATTCCTTGTTTGACTGGATCGCGTGGGTCGTTGACGTAAATCAAGATGTTCGTGTCAACGGCGTTCATGCAGCATCTCCCGTGTGAAACGAGGAGCATTCAGTGGTATCGGATTTTGCTGCATCCGCTCAATCAACGATTTTAGGAAACGCTGCTTAGTTTTTGCATCAGAAATCGGCGGCGACACAACTTGAGGCGACTGGATAAACAGTTCAACCTCAGCCCCTTCGGGTAAGTCGCAAGCTGTCTGAAGAATGAATGCACCGTTACGGTAAATCGCTTTCAGAGCTTGGGGCATAAAGAAAAACTCCGTACTGAAATTTTCAGTCTATCGTAAGCGTGAAAGAGGAACTTTTTCAGCCTAACACCCCTGTCCACTGCAACGACTTTATGTTAGTCCGCTTACACCGCGATCTGATGCAGCTCTACTCGCTGCGCGATCGCACAGATGGTATGAATGTTATGCAAAAAGCATGTGTTGGGTTTCCTGACTCCTACGGAGTCGCTACGCTAACGTCAACCCAACCTAGAAGATATGCGATCGCACTACTCAACCATCAAGTGTGAGTCAGGAAATTATTCACCAGACCACTTAATTAGTTTTTTAGCCAGCACAGTGATACGCCACGTATCACGCTTGTATGCCAATACAGCTCCAAATGTAGTGGAATATATAAGACCAAGTTGAGACAAACCTTCACAAACAACACTAGCCTCTTCTTCACTCCATCCTAATTTCCTAGCTACATCCGCTTCAGTTACACTGCCTCTAGGTTCATGTTCTTGCTTAGTAGCTTCATAGTCAACAATACGAGGTTCTTCGTCATAGAAAACACCGAGTGCCAGCATTTCTTGGTCATCTAGCTGTGAAAGAACACGAAGGAGAGCCTGCTTACCAGTAAACTGGCTTGTTGGTAAGACGACAGAATTAGATATTGCACTAGCAAGAGCCTTTCGTTTCAAATCAGAGGCAGTTTCTGCTCCAATTTCTACAGCCTGCAAAAGGAGAGACTTAAATTCATCAGACTCTAATGCTGTTCGGTCAAGCTTATCTTGGTCAAGCCTATCAAATCTCTGTTTACATTCATCAATAAACTTATTCAATTGCTCTCTTTGCCATACAAAAAGTCCATAACTCCCCATTGCCCCTATGGGAGCTGTAGCAGGAAACAGACTTAGTATTGTTGAGGCACCAACTGCTAAAAGATCTTTCACACTTCCAGGTGCAGGTTTTTGATTATCATTAGTCATGCCGTTATAGTTCTTCCCGAAACGCTTGTTCAGAGAGTGTTACTTCAATCCATCTTGGAGCGTGTTTGAAAAGCCTCCTAGACCGATAAGAGGGTGCCTTACGGATGGCTTAAGTCTACGGAATAATTAGCCTTTCAGGACACTGAACAGCTAATTGAACCACCAGATCTAAACTTCTCCCACACGCTCTGTACACCACTTTTTATCATTGAACCTCCACTCTGTCTCCATCTACCCCCATCTCTTAGAATACAAGGAGCAAATCGAGCAGGACTCGAATGACACCAGTTGGGAAGATGGGGGAGGTAGGGAAGAGGAACAAGCAACTTGAATGCTAAGCTTGCTTAGCTCTTAGGATAGATAGTAACAAGATAGCTAGGACTATTGCACTGCCTTAATCTTAGCCGTTTAACTTTCTAAATACTAAACGGATGTCGTTCCTTTTGCAGTCTCTCGGACAATAAAATCAACTACATCCTCTAACGACCCAGTGCGCTTGTACACGTCCCGTTGCCGTGCTGCACCGTTCCCTTTCTGCATTGTTTCATGTGCGATCGCATAGACTTTATCCCATTCCCCAAATTCTTCGATCGCTGGACGCACAAACTCTAAAAACGTCTCAACTAGCTCCCCTGCCTAAACACTACAAACTCGCAGTAGTCGAGAAGTCGGGTTTCTTCAAAAAACCCGACTTCTGAGTGTGAGGTTTATTTACGCCCACCTGCTTAGCAGGTTCTTTTTGCCTAAGTACTGTTCTGAAATCTACCTAATTGAGGATGCAATGCCTTACCTAAATGTTGATAAATTGCTAGACGATGTTTACAAATAATTAGTATTTGTCAATGACACTACTTAGGGAAGAGCAAG
>CBDTXL010000842.1:0-2786 GCA_965364435.1 uncultured bacterium | reverse complement strand
CAGAAAGGATTAACGATTATGGAAAAGAGCAGACCCTGTTCTTGCAATGTTCTTTCGCTCGAATCAACGGAGATTAACGGAATGCCCCAATCCAGACGGGCTTGTAAAACGTTGCCCAAAGCTAGCTGTAAACCCAGTCCAACGGACGCTAAAGTATTAGGGTCAGGGTTTGTACCGCTGTTGTTCCAAGCTGTGCCCACATCGACAAAAGGGACTAGATGTAAAATACCCTGCCACTGGCGAATCCGTAAAATCGGCAGCCTCAGTTCGGCAGATGCTAAAGCCCCATTATCCGCTAAGAGCAGGTCTTGCCGGTACCCCCGGATGCTACCAAAGCCCCCCAGACCAATCTGTTCAGTGGGTAGGAGCGATCGGTCTGCCAGCTGGAGGTCGCCACGGACTAATAATAGGGTATCTGGTGCTAGCAGACGCACCCACTGGGCTTGACCCCGCCAGCTCAAAAAGCGGCTATCCGGACTCTTGTCATTGACGGTGGCATTCAATACACCCAGTCCAATATTGAACTGCGAACGCAGGGCAATGACTTCTTGGCTACCCCGCTGCGTCCATTCTTGAAAAAATCGTAGTGCCGAAACCCGCGTGCGTCCCTCCTCATCAGCCCCCTCCGAAAGCGGGAAGGGAATGTCTAGAAGTGAGGTGTTACTCTCTCGACGCGAAGCTGTCAGACCAAGAGCCAATTCCTGTGAGGGGGTTTGAATAACTGGCTGCCGGAATGTTAGGTCAAAGTAGCGAGAAGATGACTCAATATCAATGAGATCGAAGGGAGGCTCGATGACATGGCTTGATGTCTTGCCGTAGCTTAAATTGAGGGTGCCGTTGCGAGGATTGAGGGGAATGGTGTAGCTAATATCGAAACCGTTGCTGCCATCAGTATTGGTATAGCCAACACTCAGACCATCTCCTAACCCTAGTAAGTTAGCTTCTGTTAACTGCACGTTGCGACGGAAGCTACCGACACTTGGCGAACGACCATTATTGAGGTTGGTTTGGACACTGAAGGAATTTGCCTCTTGGACTCTCACTGTCAGCAAACTGCTTCCAGGGTTGGGACCAGCAGCAAGTTCGGCAGATAAGTTTTCGATTAGGGGATCGAGTTGGAGTAGGCGCAGTGATTCTAACAAACGGGGAACATTCAGGGGTTTGGGTGTGGCAATCGCTAAACGCGATCGCACATAGTTGGGATTCAGCCGTCTAGTGCCGTTTACCTGGATGGCTTCCAAGCTTCCCTCAACGACCTGAATCATCACAACACCACCAGCTAGACTTTGGGGTGGGATTAAAGCCCCAGAGGTAACATACCCGTTATCGACGTACAGCTTTGTTACTGCCGAACGCGCCTCAAGCAGCTCAGCAAAGGTTAAGGGGCGACCCGTAAACTCAGCTGTGACTTCGGCTAATTGGCTATTGCTGAAGGCCGTATTGCCGGTGAATTCAAATTGTTCGACAGTGAACTTATCGGGAACTGTTACTGGACTAACTTCAGGGGTAACGGGTGTGGTGGGAGTAGTTGGGAGTAGTTCTTCTGGCGGCGGCAGTGGCTTTGGAGTTGGCGGTAGTTGGGGTTCTCTTGGAGTCGAGTTTGGGAGGGGGACGATGTTTTGTGGAGGAGGAATGGGCGGTGCGTCTGGCGGCAAGTTTGGGACTTGAGCCAGAGGAGTTGTAGGAGTCTCGGTTTGTTCGAGGAGTTCAGGTGAGGAGCCAGTAGTTAGGCGTGAGACGTTTTGTTCTACCGACTCACTCAATTGTTGAGCAGTAAAGGGCTGTTCGCAGTTAGTACAGTTGTTAGCAGTCGCTACAGTTTGTGCAGGTATCTGAGCTTTTACGGGTGTAGTAATACACACAGGAGCTAACAAAATTGCGATCGCTTTGCTCCAGAGTTGGATGTTCTTTGGTTCAACACTCATGCTAGCACCCATGCTAGGAGGATAAATCATTAGTTGTATCCTAGGGTAGCTAAAGGCTGGCACCACAACTTTTTTCGGAATTTTATTAGCTGATAAACTGGTGATTGAAAACAGTTTGCCGACTAATTTTTTCTAAGTAGATTATGTTTTGTCGGATGTTACGAAGATATCTGAAAATTCAAACGTCTGACCTCGCTGCACAAACCCACAAAATCCGTCTTTTTTTGCATCGGGAAGTAGTCCGGGCTGGTAATGGTACAACCACATTTTATTTTTGATGTTTTCTGGCAAGTTCAATAATTCTTTGTAATGGGCATGTACCTTAGTTTGAAACGGTGAAGTTTCACAGTCTTGAAAGATAATATCAGCCTGTTCATAAAATTCAGCAATCGCATTTAAACAAAATTTGTGATCAGTCGTCAAAAATACCTTGATTCCCTGTATCTCAAAAAACAAGCCATAGCTAGGAATAATGAAGTTTCCATTATCAACATGAATAACTTTAACAAGGTTAAAGTTGATATCCATCCAGGTAAAATAACCCTTTTCTTCAGTTAACCTCACTTTAAAGTAAGTGTTTATATCCGCAATCTTCCCTTCAATAGAACTCATGCCACCCGACAAAGTTCCATTCCACAGTTCGTTAACTAATTCTTTATTCAGATAAAGATTGGGTTTTTGGCATCTAGGGTCAAACTTTGTACTAAACCCGATATATTCCAGCCCACCTGCATGATCGGCATGTAAATGACTGATGTAAATATCGGTAATATCAAGATGTGAAAATCCAGCGGCATAGAGAGAAAATCTGATATCTGAACCACAATCAATTAAGAGTTTATTCCCTTGCTCATTAACTAA
>CBDTXL010000841.1:0-2787 GCA_965364435.1 uncultured bacterium | reverse complement strand
AGATGAGGCGGCAACTACCCCCAAAGATTACGGTTTTGACCACTGCTAACCTCTACCTTAGATAGGTACATTGTAGGGAGTGAAGTACATAAAACTTTATATGAGGGTGATGCTTATGTCACCCACTTCTTAAACCGCTCGGTAAGGTGAACCCACCATGTTTGAGTATTTTACAGACAAAGCTGTCAAAGCAATCATGCTTGCCCAAGAGGAAGCGCGTCGTCTGGGACACAACCTCGTAGGAACCGAGCAGATTCTCTTGGGGTTGATTGGAGAAGGAACGGGTGTTGCGGCTAAGGTGCTGACTGACTTTGGCATCACCCTCGAAAAGACACGGACAGAGGTAGAAAAGATTATTGGTCGTTTTTCTCGCTCTGTCCCGGCTGAACTTCCCTTCACCCCCAAAGCCAAGCGTATTTTCGAGCAATCCTTTCAAGAAGCCCGTCAACTCGGACACAACTACATCGGTACGGAACATTTGTTACTGGCAATCACCCAGGACAAGGAAGGCGTGGCTGCCAAAGTGATGCAAAACCTGGAGATTGACCTTTCAAACGTTCGCAACGCAGTGATTCGGGCTTTAGGAGAAGTAGCGGCTGCCCCCACTGCGGTTAGACAAGGCCCTCAGGTTATGGGGAGTGCCCCAGAACAGAAAGCAACCTTGAATGAGTTTGGCACCAATCTGACCCAGTTAGCAGCAGAAGGCAAGCTTGACCCTGTGGTTGGTCGAGTTAAGGAAATCGAACGTGTCGTTCAGATTTTGGGTCGTCGTACCAAGAACAACCCCGTGTTGCTTGGGGAGCCAGGAGTGGGTAAAACCGCGATCGCAGAAGGTCTTGCCCAACGTATTGTTGACAAAAACGTCCCTGACCTGTTGGAAGACAAGCAGGTAATGACGCTGGATATGGGCTTGTTGGTGGCAGGCACGCGCTACCGAGGAGACTTTGAAGAACGCCTCAAGCAAATTATGGATGAAGTTCGTCAATCTGGGAACATCATCTTGGTGATTGACGAAATCCACACCCTGGTTGGCGCAGGGTCAATCCAAGGGGGAATGGATGCGGCGAACATTCTCAAGCCTGCTTTGGCACGGGGTGAAATCCAGTGCCTGGGAGCCACTACTCTGGATGAATACCGCAAGCACTTCGAGCGAGATGCAGCTTTAGAGCGCCGTTTTCAGCCAGTGAGGGTCGGAGAACCCTCAGTGGTGGAGACGATTGAGATTCTGCATGGTCTGCGCGACGCTTATGAGCAGTACCACAAGGTTAAGATCTCTGACAAGGCTCTGGAAGCAGCCGCCAAACTCTCAGACCGCTATATCTCAGACCGCTATTTACCCGATAAAGCGATCGACCTGATTGATGAAGCAGGGAGTCGGGTTCATTTGAGGAACTCTGGGCCATCCCCTGCTACAAAAGAACTGAAGCGGGAACTGCGTCAGGTTACTAAAGAAAAAGATGAGGCAGTCAAAGCTCAGGATTTTGACAAAGCGGGACAACTGCGCGATAGGGAATTGGAACTTGAAGTCAAGCTTAAGGCAATGAGCGACAACCAAGAAAACCACAGCGATTTAATCACCCCCATCGTTGATGAGGAAGACATCGCTCAAATCGTCGCCTTTTGGACTGGAGTGCCTGTCAACAAGCTGACTGAATCTGAATCGGAACAGCTGATTCACCTGGAAGACACCCTGCACCAGCGGCTGGTTGGGCAAGATGAAGCAGTTATAGCCGTCTCCCGTGCGATTCGTCGGGCAAGAGTCGGGTTAAAGAACCCCAATCGACCGATTGCTAGCTTCATCTTCTCTGGTCCTACTGGAGTTGGGAAGACGGAACTCGCCAAGTCCTTGGCGTCCTACTTCTTCGGTTCAGAAGAAGCGATGATTCGCCTGGATATGTCCGAATTCATGGAGTCTCACACCGTCTCCAAGCTAATTGGTTCGCCTCCAGGATATGTGGGGTATGACGAAGGTGGTCAACTCACTGAAGCCGTTCGACGCAAGCCTTACACCGTAGTACTGTTCGACGAAATCGAAAAAGCTCACCCTGATGTCTTCAACTTACTGCTGCAACTGTTGGATGATGGTCGGTTAACTGATGCTCAAGGTCGCACCGTGGACTTCAAGAACACGCTGTTAATCATGACCTCTAACATCGGTTCCAAGGTGATTGAAAAAGGTGGCGGTGGTTTTGGATTTGAATACTCCGACAACCAAGCTGAGTCTCGCTACAACCGCATCCGCGATCAGGTAAATGAAGACCTCAAGCAGTACTTCCGCCCTGAGTTCCTCAATCGCCTCGACGAGATTATTGTCTTCCGTCAGTTGACGAGAGACGAGGTCAAGCAAATCGCTGACATCATGCTCCGTGAAATTTCGATTCGCTTACTTGAGCAGGGAATCACGCTGGAAGTCACGGAACGGTTCAAAGACCGCTTGGTGCAAGAAGGCTATGAACCCAGTTATGGTGCAAGACCGTTAAGACGGGCAATCATGCGCCTCCTAGAAGACAGCTTGGCTGAGGCAATGCTATCGGGTGAGGTAGGAAATGGAGACACAGCTATTGTTGATGTCGATGCTGATGGTCAGGTGAAGGTATTACAGGGTCAGCCGCAGAAATTGTTGCTCGAAGCCGTTGGTTAAGATTTACAAACTCTGTACCCTGGCAGTTCCCTCAAGATAACTGAAGATATCCGCCCTATATGTATCATGACAAATACAGGGGCGGATATTTTATTGTCGAATGTTTGGACTGTTGGTGTCATACCTTTCTCGATTGGAAGACAAGG
>CBDTXL010000840.1:0-2787 GCA_965364435.1 uncultured bacterium | reverse complement strand
CTACCTTCCCTACCTTCACCAGCAGAAAAACAACCAACCACTGATGACCGCACCCCTCGGCGCATGTCAGGGATACTCATACCTAGTTGCAGATCTGTTGAGTAATCTAGAAATTGTCACTCCCCACTCCCCCCTGCCCATCTGAAAGTTACGGTAAGAGGTGCAACTTGCTAGGCAGTAGTGAGGCGGTGAGGTTAAGGTGATAGAAAATTTATACCGCACACTCCTAGCTCATAGACCTTAGATTGGCGCTTCGGAAATTACAAAAGTTCATACTCCGAGATAGGGTAAACATCCATGAACTCTCAAGATGATAAAGACAAGGAGCTTCGGCGTCGGGAACGAGAGCTTGAGGCGCGAGAGCGGGCAATTCGACTCCGGGAAATAGAGTCTGAAATCAATCAACCGCTGGTGCCGTTGCATGAAAGTGTGAAGCCTCAAGAGTCTGAGGGGTCACTAAAGCAGTGGTCTAGGAAACTTGTGCCCCTGGGTAAGTATTTAGCCATTGTCGTTGCTGTCGTGGTCAGCATCAGGCTGGCGACTTGGCTTGCTAGCGTGGTTATTATTGGCGGGGTTGCCTGGGTTGGTTACAAACTCTTTTTTGAGAGAGATCGCGATCGACGTTAACGCCGGATGTCCTGTCATCAATGCTCGTTATTTGCATAAATGGCAAACAAAAGGGTGATAACTACTGTAGAGACGCCAATTTTCCCGTCCAGGTAAACAACATGACTTACAAAGTTGAAACAGACAGTTTCCTCAATGATTTGGAGCGAGTCACAAAAGTCCGCTATGAGGTAGCTACCAGTCTAGGGAAGATAGCCGAAACCCTCAAAGAATCAGAATCAGAAGGGAAGCAGATCTCTGGGGAACTGGGTTTAGAGGCAGACATAGATGACATCAATATAGCCAGTCAAAATTTACGGAAAGGAGTGTTCCGGCTGTTAGTTTTAGGGGATATGAAACGGGGAAAAAGCACTTTTCTCAATGCCTTAATTGGTGAAAACTTATTACCCAGTGATGTCAATCCTTGTACAGCAGTCCTAACAGTTTTACGCTATGGCCCTTTCAAGAAAGTCACCGTCTACTTTAAAGATGGTCAAAGTCCTGAAGAGCTTGATTTTAAGCAATTTAAGCAGAAATACACGATTGACCCCACTGAGGCGAAGCAACTCGAACAAGAGAAGAAGCAAGCCTTTCCTAATGTTGAATATGCCGTAGTGGAGTATCCCTTACCCTTGCTGGAAAAGGGAATTGAAATTGTTGATAGTCCTGGTTTAAATGATACAGAAGCCCGAAACGAACTGTCTTTAGGCTATATCAATAATTGTCATGCAATCCTCTTTGTGTTCAGAGCGTCGCAGCCTTGTACCCTTGAGGAGCGCCGCTATCTGGAAAATTATATCAAAGGTCGAGGGTTATCGGTTTTCTTCCTAATCAACGCTTGGGATGAGATTCGTGAGGGACTGATTGACCCCGATGATACCGAAGAATTAGCAGAGGCGGAAGGGAAACTAAGGCGAGTTTTCCAATCCAACCTGGCGGAATATTGTCAGGTGGATGGTCATGATATTTATGATGAACGAGTGTTTGAGGTTTCCTCAATTAATGCGCTGCGTCGGAGAGTGAAGGATTCTTCAGCGTCTCTTGAAGGGACTGGCTTTCCAGAATTTATGGGAGCCTTAAACACGTTTTTGACCAAGGAACGGGCAGTTGCTGAACTGCGCCAAGCTAGAACTCTAGCACGCATCACTTACAACCATGTCCATGAAGCCATTGAACGGCGAATCCCTTTGCTGGATCAGGATGTCAATGAATTGAAACAACGGATTAACTCCGTTGAACCCGAATTCGAGAAACTGCATGAGATCCGCGATGAATTTCAGGACGAAATTAAAACAGTCCGGGACAGGAAGGCAAGAGCGTCCGCAGATTCTTTCCGTAGCTATATCTTGAATTTAGGCAACACCTTTGAATCAGATTTCCTACGCTATCAGCCTGATATAAGCTTCCTGGATTCCCTGCAAAAGGGGAAACGTGAAGAGTTCAATGCCTCATTCAAACAGGCGTTTGAGCAATATATCAATGACAAGATTGCCGCTTGGGAACTCACTGCTGAACGAGAAATGCAGGAAGCCTTCTTGCAACTATCCCGGAGTGCTGCCAATTATGGGGCGAACTATAGTCGAGTGGCAGATTTAATCACCCAGAAGTTGATCGGACAAAAGGTGTACGCTGGTACAACTACCGAGGCGGAAGGGAATTCGCCATCCTGGGCGAATTGGGCGATGGGATTCTTTTCATTAGCGTTGGGTAACGTTGCGGGTATTGCCCTTGCTGGTGCAGGCTTTGATTGGAAAAACATCCTGCTCAACTCTCTGGCTGTGATCGGAATCTGGAGCTTTTTATCTATTTTCTCTATTTCCTTGGTTACAGGTCCAGTGGGCATCCTCCTACTAGGTTTGGGAGTTGGGGCGTTGCAAGCCGATCAAGCCCGGAAAGAATTGATTAAAGCCACAAAGAAAGAGTTTGTGAAATATCTGCCTCAGCTGGCACAGGAGCAATGGGAACCGATTCATCAAGCGGTAAAAGATTGTTTTGATGCTTATGAGCGTGAACTGGCAAAGCGGGTGAATGCTGACATTAAGTCCCGGAAAGCGGAATTAGATAATCTGCTCCAGCAAAAGGAATCCCGTGAAATTAATTGGGAAGCCGAATTGAAGCGTCTGAGGAGTTTGGATGCTGATGTGCTATCCGAATGCGATCGCGTTGAGTCTGTGTATGAGT
>CBDTXL010000839.1:0-2790 GCA_965364435.1 uncultured bacterium | reverse complement strand
GCGTAAATAGTCAATGGTCAGTTGCTTTTAATGGAGGGGCGATCGCTCGAAAACCTTCACAAGGCGAGGATCGCTGAGTACGCCGTCGAATTTTAGAGATGTTTGTAAACAAAAGCGGTCAAACCTGAAGATTTTTATGAGATTCAGAAAGGGGGAGTCGTCAATCTGCCATCAGGATTCCCCATCTGGGAATTTCTGGGAGCATGTAGCCTCCTAGTAGGAGGGGTTCTCATGCTGATATTTGGATAGCCAAACGATGCCGACTTCCCTATTTATCGAACATCATACCAATGGGTTCGCCTTCTATATCAATGGCGATTTGCAGTTTGATACGGCTGACGAGGCACTCTATCACGAGTATTTGGTTATTCCAGCGGTTGCCCTGGCAGTTGGGCGCTTCCCTGACACGGGTTTGCGTGTCCTCATCTGTGGCGGTGGAGATGGATTAGCTGCACGGGATGTCTTGCGCTTTCCGGAAGTTCACTACATTGATTTGGTAGATTACAACCCAGACGTTTTAGAACTGGCTCAAACTGTCTTTAAGCCGTTTAATCAGGGCAGCTTAGAGAGCGATCGCCTTACTGTATACGCCCAAGAAGCCTTTGAGTTTATTCTACGTTGCTTTGAGTGCGATCGCGAAATTATCCAAGACCGAAATGTAGGCGCAGCAGCAGTAGAAGCGGGTAACCATATCGCCAATGGACTGATACTCAGCGCCGCCTTAGCTGGAGATAGCGGTGGCTGGTTGGTGGCGCTAGTGTGCTGGTTGATTGGATTAGGTGTACTTGTTTTAGTGAGTATTGTCTATCCCCGCGTTGCCAAATACGACGTATTTGGAGAGATTCAAAAACGTAATAATCCAGCAGCAGGCGTAGCGCTGGCAGGTTTACTGATTGCCACAGGTAACATTGTGCGAGTTGCCTTTACTCCTGAGTTTCAAAACTGGCTAGTCAGTTTTACGCAATATGGCTTAATACTGGTATTTAGCCTAGTCTCACTCATAGTAATTCGCTGGGTAGCCGATTTAATTTTGGTTCCAGGCGTCAAAATTTCTGATGAAATTGTCAATCAAGAAATCCCGAATCTTGGTGCTGGATTGATTGAAGCGTTTGCTTATATTGCTGCCTCATTTTTAATTGCTTGGTGCTTCTCTTGAAAAACTTCTAAACAGTTAGGCTTGATTAAACACAACATGTCCTGAAGGGGATTGGGGACTGGGGATTTCAATCTCCAATCACTAAACCAACAATGCTGAAGGGGTGACCAGGCGGTGCGTAAGATTCTCGCCAAGGATGGGAAGGCAGCGGGGTTTGACTTCTCCATCCCCCCCCACATGCTCCGGCACAAATGCGGCTATGCCCTAGCCATGAAAGGTCATGACACTGGACTGATTCAGGACTACCTGGGTCACAAGAATATTCAACGGGTGCATCCCAATTTTGCAAAAATAGCGGAGTGCGATCGCCAACGGCTAATTATCAAGAATGATAATCAGCTGCTTCCCTGTCTTAGCAAATATGAGGCTCATAAGGGTGTAAGTAGCCACGATGGGGCAAGATGATGCACCCATATTCAACACACCGTCAAATACACCCAGATGGCTCCTGGTCGCTTTGATAGTTTGTGGAATTAGCTACCTTCCAGATACTTCTGGAGCAAGAACAAAATACCCAAAATCCCCAATGTTTACTAAAGCCCAGAAAAAATCTACGTTTCAGTTCCGCAATATGTGCCACCTTTTGTTCACTGACATTCCTAATTAAATTGATGGCGTTGGACTAGAACAATTAGCATTACCGCTATTATAAAGACCATAGAGTAAGGTGAAATTATATGTTCCCAAAGGACCTGTACCATTTTTGTGGTGAATCTGTAGGGTATACCATCCTTTGAGAGCCGTATTAGCCTTAATTAGAGGTTTTGTATCAGTGCCACTTCTGTCATCATTTCTCCATACTTGACCAGAGGGTGATACAAGTACAGCTTGCATGTCGTTTGATTGTCCAGTTACATCAAGACGCATGCATTGATTACCAAAACTAAAAACCTGAATTGTAAATGGATCGGCATCACTGGTTTGAGTAGTCAGAGGTGTCCCATATATTGTAATAGAATTGCAATTGATTGTAGTACAAGTTCCTCCAGGAATAAAGATTCTAGAACCTGCGCTTGCCTCTCTTGTAAATGACATAGACCCCACAACAGAAGCTACAATAATAGGAATAGACGTCCTGAATAATTTTCTCATTTTACACTCCGCAAGACAGACTAGCTTTGAGCTTTCAATTCAGCCAAATTCAAACATAAGTCAATTATACTTTTACTAAAAAAATCGCTTTATTCACTTTAAAATTCTTAATTTATGACGGTTAAGTGGGTGAAAAGCAATAGCAATCAAGTTTTTAAGCGGCTTGTTACTCCTTCAGCAAACAATGCAAACAATGTTTAATAATCAGCGTCTGGCTTTGATACCTACTCTCCCTAGCTCCGGAAGCGCTTCAGCAATGCAATTTGAATGCTCATCAACTTATTTACACCGACCTACTTAATTGCTAATTGCCAGATAAATGGCCCAAATTGCCATTGCTCGCAGGTAGTGACTGGCGCGAAAGGTACCAGCCGCTGTTATGGCTTCCGGCGTTCTAAATTGCAGTCCATTCTCATAAACTTGCTGAACCACTACCTCCGTTAGTTTAAAGGCTTCATCCTTCATCCCCAACTTCGTCAAAAATGCCGCCAGTCCAAAGTTGATGCCAGTCCAAACTTCTAGGGGATGAGTAGAATTGGGAT
>CBDTXL010000838.1:0-2791 GCA_965364435.1 uncultured bacterium | reverse complement strand
ATGTTAAACCACTGCCGGTTCCAGTAGCTTGATATTAGAAAAGTTGAACTCGGTGGTTATCCGCGCCTCTCCCTCGATCGCGTGAACGACTTGACGAGTCATGACATAGTAGTCGCCGACTTTCTCGAAAGTATCCTCAAAGTCCCGTTTGGCTGTCAGTTCCCCCGTCTTAGAACTACGGAAGATAACGTTGTAACCTGCTGAAATATAGCCTTCCCCCGTATCCAAGCTTTCCTTAGTATTAATCGTGAAAGCCATCGGTCCCATCACCCGGCTTACCTGGCAAATTTCGGTGCCTCGGACTTTGTAGTTAGACCCCATTGCATCGCCCTTGACGAAAATCTCCACAGCACCAGTGGAGTCTTCTTCACCCAGGTTAAACTCATTCTTCCCATGAGCCTTTTCAAAAGGCGATCGCTTGCGGTGGGTAACGATATCTCGCATCTGGTTATAGACGCTTTCTTGCACCTTTTCGTCTTCGATGCCGGTGACTTCTACCGTGAGGTCGCCATTAATGCGAACTTTGCCCGTATAGACTTCATCCCCTTGCTTGATTTCGATGTCCGCACTATAACCGGGGAAGTTTTCGTCCCAAGTGTAGCGGTTTTCGTAGGCTGCCTGAAACAATTCACGAGCGCTTTTTTGCTCTGTCATAAAACCTTTGTTCAATCAACATCTCTCGTTTAAAAATCTTCGCAGAGTATTGGGCTTTTTGGCAAAAGACACATTCTATTAACAAATCAATTTAATCAGTCCGAGGGCTGTAAACCATCACAGGGGCTTGGTATAGCGGCACAGTGAAGGTAACGGTTGAACCCAGTCCTTCACCCAGACTGTAAAAATTGACCACGCCACCCATCGTTTCTACAAGCCTTTGGGAGATTGCCAATCCCAAACCCGTGCCACCGTATTGGCGAGTACGGGAACCATCCACTTGGCTGAACGATTGAAACAGCTTGTCTTGCTTGTCGAGAGAAACACCGATGCCAGTATCTGCCACTCGAACTTTGACCATGCCTGGTAGTTCCTGATCTTTAAAGGTTACCTTCTTCTTAAGAATCTCGGCACTAATCGTCACTCCACCTTCATTGGTAAATTTGATGGCGTTGCCAACCAGGTTTAACATCACCTGTAACAGCCGCTGATAGTTTCCGTACAGAACCACTTCGTCATTAATTGCAGGCAACTCGATATTGAGGCTCAGGTTCTTTTGTTGCGCCTGATTTTGAGTAAAATTTTCCACAGCACTCATCAGATCATCGAGCCTGACTGGACCAAGCTCAAGCTCCATTTTGCCTGCTTCAATTTTTGCAATATCAAGGATGTCGTTGATCAGGTTGAGCAGATGTAGTGCGGAACGATGAGCTTCCTGGATAAATTCCCGTTGCTCCTCTGGATCATCTGCCATCCCTTCGAGGACGAGTTTGAGAAACCCAATCATGCCATTGAGAGGGGTTCGTAGCTCATGAGAGGTATTGGCAAGAAACTCACTTTTGAGACGAGATGCTTCTTCAGCTCGTTCACTGGCTAGCTCGAGCTCTTTGTAGAGCGTCCCATGAGCGATCGCCGTGCCGACTTGTTCAGCCAATTCTCGCACCAACTCGATTTCTGCCTCACTCCATTGACGGTGGCGATCGCACTGTTGCAGGCTAATCAGACCATTCGGTTCGTCTTTATAGGAGGTAGAAACCACTAGCACTGACTGCTGCTGGCATTCACTGTTGGCGATGTTGTCTACCACCACCGGATCATGACTAAAGAGCGCTTGGTTCAAGTAAGGCTCAGACTCCATATCCAGCTGTTTACCCAGCATTGATACAAAAGGCTTCTGGCAGTATTCCGCCTCCACCTTTACTTGCAACTCGTCTGGGTTGTAGGAGCAAACGATGCAGCGACTAACCTGAAGCGCCTTCCCCAGACTTTTCACAGTCTCCTGCCGAATCGTATCAAGATTGAGGGTTCGACGGATCTTCCGGGCAATCTGGGTTAGCAGTTTTTGATTGGGGTCTAGACTTAAGGGTACGAGTTCGTCGATCACCGTCTGCACCGATGCCTCAGGCAAAAGGTGACCCATAACCAGAACAGTCGTTGCTTTTCCATCGGACTGCAAAATCGGGCTGATGACCAACTCAAATGGGAAACATTGATCTTGGTAACAAAACGAATGGATGCAACGTTCGGGAGTTCGTTGCTCCAAAATCCGCTGGATTTGATCCCGATACGCTTCAAGGGCTAGGGGACAAAATGTCTCAGTCAGGGGCAGTCCAACCACTTGCTCATTCGTCAGACCATATTGCTCAGCTGCTTCCCAGTAAAACGAGTGGTACTGACCAGATGCATCCTGAGTAAACACAAGTTCGGACCCTAGCCCCTGCAAAAAGCCCGACTTGCCTAGTGCAGTAGCCGCTTCCATATTTGTATACCCAGATCGAGGACTTTTAAAATTAGCGGGAGCAGTCATCAGCAAAAACCTGGAAACTGCAAGAGGAGGATAATAATATCGTGGACTCTCAGGTGTAAAGGCAACCGTTCACGGCAGGACCACTTTACCTTTTGTATCTCAATCGTTCCATTCGCCTCGCGGCGGCACGGGCGGATTCCGGTCTAAAGTACGGGTCAGTTCGTCATCGCGATCGCGTTCCCCCCTGAGCCACTGACGAATTGCCGTTTCAATTACCTTACTCGGATCATTGGTCAGGTGCTTGATCTGGTCTAATAAGTCCGCATCCAGATGGATAGAAATCTCTTCCTTATCCACTGAAGGCTCTCGATGTACGGCATGATTATTCAT
>CBDTXL010000837.1:0-2793 GCA_965364435.1 uncultured bacterium | reverse complement strand
TACAACTGCAAGCTGGGGGCGAGTAGGGGCGGCCCGATAGCAGTTACCTCGCTTCATCCTGTTGAGTTATAGCCTTTCTCAAATGAGTGAGGTACATTTAATTTTCTTGCCCACTCCCCACTCCCCACTCCCTACTCCCTAAAACCCAGGACGAAAGTACCTCATCCAAATGCAAACCGCTATATTCAGAGGGGTCGCCCTTACTTGATAGATTGGGTTCTGGTGATGTCAATTGTGATTTTGCCGCCAAAGTCGGGAATGGGGGCGGCGAGTTTGCTTAACCGAACCTGGACTTGCTGCACCTGATCTAATTGCAGTATGGAATCAGCGATCGCACTTGCCAATTTTTCCACCAACGCAAACTTTGATGTCTTCACTAACTGCTTTACTGTCTCAATGGCACTACGGTAATCAAGAGTATCGGTAATTTCGTCACTCTCTCCTGCTGGAGCCAAATCCAGCCACAAAGTTAGGTCAACTTCAAACCACTGTCCTAGCACCTGTTCCTCTTGCAGGTAGCCTGTATAACCGTAGCAACGAATTCCTGTTAATTGAATGCAATCCATCAGCTCTCAATCTGTACTTATTAAGCAGGTGGGTGCACGCCCGACTCCCTAGCCCCCAATCCCTAGCGCCTTGCTCCACTAGATTAATTTTAGTGAATTACTGCGGGGACAAGCCCGCGCAGCTTCCCAAGCCCAAGGAGTAACCCCCTTGGTGTCCCTGTCTTGCAACAGGCTCTTTGGGCGTAGATTCCGGCAATCCCTGCCGTATTTGTGGGTCACAAAAGACCAGTATATTAGTTGCGGCATTCACATCCCTATCGTGGTGAGTGCCGCACTCTGGACAGGTCCACTCTCTGATATCTAGTGTCAGATGCTCATGGATGTATCCGCATTTTGAGCAACGCTTGGAGCTAGGGAAAAATCTATCTAGTTTGCGAATTTCGCAGCCGTAGAGTCTTCCTTTGTACTCCAACATTGTTAGAAATTGCCCCCAAGCCGCATCACTAATGGCTTGTGCTAATTTGTGGTTTTTAACCATTCCCTTGATCTGCAAGGCTTCCACAGCCACAACTTGGTTATCGCACGTTAACTGTAGAGAGAGTTTGTGTTGCAAACTTGAGCGCTGGTTGGTTACTTTCTCGTGCGATCTTGCAACAAGCAACCGTTGTTTGTTGCGGTTGTTAGACCCTTTTATCTTACGAGACAAAGAGCGCTGTAACCGTTTCAATCGCTTTAATGCACGTTTGTAGAATCGAGGATTTGGATACTTCTTTCCCTCACTAGTAATCAAGAATTCTTTCAGTCCTAAGTCAGCGCCAATCTTTCCTCCATTGAATGGAGCAACTTTGGGGTCATATTCAACCAAGATAGAGGCGTAATACTTACCTGTAGGGGTTTTACTGATAGTGACACTACTTGGAATTCCCTCTATTTCTCGATGCTGCACCATTTTAATAGGCTGCATTTTAGGGAGCTTCAAATATCCTTTTTCAGTAATACTCCAGTGTTGCGGAATACGGAATGATTGGCGATTACGCTTTTTCTTGAATACTGGAAAGCCTCCTAACTTCTTAAAAAAGCGTACAAATGCCGACTCTAAATCCTTGAGCGTCTGTTGGAGAGACTGACTGTTAACTTCTGTCAGCCATGAATACTGCTCGTCTTTCTTTATAAGAGTCAACAACTTGGCTGTATCAGTATACTTTAGATGCTTCTTTGATTCAGCGTAAGCGTCAGTGATTAACCGCAAGAAATGGTTGTATACAAAACGGCTGCATCCAAAACACCTAGCTAAATATTTCTCTTGATCAGGTGTTGGATACAGCCGAAATTTGTAACCTTTATTTGCCATTAATCTTTACTTATCTAATTTCTTGATTTTATATAAATCTGGGTAGTTTGTCAATTGCGGTCGGTCAAACCCGACGCAATTGACTCGCCTCTCATCCGCGACCACGAGGGTACGCGGTCTTCCCGGCGAATCTAATAAAAGAAAATGCCCTCCCGGATCTTCCAGTGAGAGAGCACAAGTAATTCAAAAGCTATAAACCTAAGATTAATCAGCGAGTGTGAATATTTTGTGAAAGAGGCAGCTTTTCTGAGATTCTGCACGTTCACATTGAGTCCTGGCTCCTGAGAGAGCCGCTTTGCTAACGCGCCGCCTCACTCTGGTTGTCTTAATCTTTTTTGTCTTGTTTTTGGCGCTCTTTTACAGCCTGAGTTAATAAGTAGGTTGCTAGGCTACTCAATGACCGACTTTCTTCTTCAGCCCATTGTTCTAACGCTATCTGGATTTCTTCTGGTAGATAAGCGGTTACCCGCCCGCCACGTGGTTTCATTAGTTCTACATTTTAATGCTTCAACATATTCTATTATAGTATTTGTCATACTTGTTTATCTATATGTAATACACCCAACGTTTATATGTTATAAATCGAAACATATTGTGTTGATATGCAATTTTTAAAGTCTTGGTACACATATACTTTGCGCGGTCAGAGATTGACGTTTTTCACTCTGGGTCGTTCATTGCTCATAGTTCATGGTTCATTGGTCAAGAGTAATATCTTAGAACCATGAACAGCTCGGACGAAAAAATATCAGCAAGTGACCGAGCGCAGTATAACTATAAATCAGCATTAATTGCTTGAAGAGATACTTCTAGCAGAGGAGTTTTAACGCTTTTGAGCTTAAGGACTTGGGATGTTGTTTGTCGGTAGTCATGCGATCGCTACCTCGTATTACACATCCCGATGGGTGAAGGGCTTGGCATCCTTACCCACATAAG
>CBDTXL010000836.1:0-2794 GCA_965364435.1 uncultured bacterium | reverse complement strand
CTTAGTCATCATGGACATGATTTTTCGGATAGGCTCTTAATACTGGTTGCGATCGCGTGTTTTCCCGTTCGTGGCATTTTTTTCCAAATACTCAATAATCTTTCCTGCCACATCGATCCCAGTTGCTTGCTCAATGCCTTGGAGACCGGGAGAAGAATTTACCTCCATCACCACGGGTCCATGATTTGAGCGCAGCATATCCACACCCGCTACTCTCAGTCCCATCGCTTTTGCTGCCCGCACGGCTGTGCTGCGTTCCTCCGGCGTCAATTTGATTTTGTCAGCGGTTCCGCCTCGGTGTAGGTTTGAGCGGAATTCCCCCGGCGCACTCTGCCGCTTCATCGACGCTACCACCTTGTTGTCAATCACGAAACAGCGAATATCCATACCGTCCGCTTCTTTGATGAACTCCTGCACCAGAATATTCGCATCCAGACCGCGAAAGGCTTCAATCACCGACTTAGCAGCGTGGTGAGTTTCCGCCAGCACCACACCAATTCCTTGAGTTCCCTCCAACAGTTTGATCACAAGGGGGGCACCACCAACAATGTCGATTAAGCCATCAATATCTTGCGTTGAGTGGGCAAAGCCCGTGACTGGCAAGCCAATTCCTTCGCGAGAGAGAATCTGGAGACAGCGAAGCTTATCGCGGGAACGGGAAATCGCCTGGGATTCGTTGGCAGTGAAGACGCCCATTACTTCAAACTGCCGCACAACCGCTGCACCGTAGAAGGTCTTGGATGCCGCGATGCGGGGGATGACAGCATCAAAATTCTCTAAGGGGTTGCCTTGGTAAATTACCATCGGCTTGTGAGAGGTAATGTTCATATAACAGCGCACATAATTAATGACTCGCATTTCATGTCCGCGCTCCTCTCCAGCCTCCTTAAGGCGATGGGTGGAGTATAGCGAAGCATCCTGGGATAAAATTGCGATTTTCATCTTATTTGTTACTCTTGTTCTTAATTTTGCCGCTCCCAGTTGCACTATGTAGGAATGACCTACCCGCATCTACCAAAAAACGTTTACGCACTGCCTGACGCCCCAGCAACATCCGAAAACCCATCACATCCCGATTAGTTAAGGTGAGTTCAATCGGGAAAGTGTAGCCATCCAGTTCTACAGTGGTCTTGATGACGGGTCTAACTTGAGCTTGTCCCCCGGAATTGCGAACCTGTCGCTGTTCTAAAAGTTCCGCTTCAGCCGTCACTGTTCGGTGAGCATCCCTTTGGTAGGGATGTACCTTGAACCGAACCATCCGTTTACCGTCGCGATAGAAGGTTTCGACATCAAAGGCATGTAAGGCGGATGAGCGTGCCCCAGTGTCAATTTTCGCCTTAACCTCTTTAATCCCAAGGTCAGGTAAGGCAAGCTGCTCCCGCCAGCCTATGACCGGCAACTGTTCTTGCTGATTCATAAACAACAGTTGAAGGTTGAAAGTAGGTTTGTAGGGGCGGGTTTTTCGCTCAGTGTTGCTGCCAACAGACAATTCTGGTAAGCTGACGCGCATCTAAATTTGATAATTTAGCGCTTGAAACCGTTTGCTGTCTTAGATTGCCCTGTAAAACTAGATGACGAACAGCTTAAACCCGCTTCATCCTACGAATAATCTCTCGCTTGGGGCAGGTTTACAAATTTGCTCTTTTAAGTTTATAGACTCTTGGTGAAACCCGCCCCTACAAACCAACTTGTTCCATTTGTGTCAAATGCTCTCCCCAATTGGTATTAATCCTCAAGAGTCTGGCAGTTGGTACTGCTCGACAATTCGCTTGGCGTACTCTGGAACGTGCGCTTCCAACTGTTCTGGGTGATGACGCTTCACATATAAGTAGTTGCGAGTAAAGTGGGAGTCAATCGAAAAACGAGCATACTCTAAACCTTTAGGGCCAATTTTTTCAATCACAACGCCCATCATCTTAGCCGCCCACATTGGCAAGGTCACACCTTTGTCATAAGCAGGGATGCTTTGTTGTACGGCGTTGTGTCTGTCTCCCTTTGACATTACCGGCTGCGTTTCCAGCTGCTGTTGCACCAAATCTAGCATCTCCTGTCCGGTGTCATTGCGTACCACAATCCATTGCCAACCAAAGGGCGCTCCCATGTAGCCTACAACTAAATCTGCTAAGGAGTTCACATAGTCAAAACAGCTCATGCAAGAGGGGGCAAAGACATCTTTGAGCTGATTTGTCTTCAGTCCAAAGAAGGGAACGGTTTCAACTGAGCCATCCTCATGTTTGAAGTGAACCCGGAAGTCTTGCATGAACTCATAATGCACTACGGTTTCTGGGGAACGGCTGGTTGTATCGAGGAATTTCTGCAACCCAGCACGGGTGACGTTATCTACACAGGGTGTGCCCAAAACATAGAGCTTTTCTAATCCCAGCTGTTTCTCAACGGCTCGTAATGCCTGGATTTGGCAACCGACGCCAATCACTAAGAGCCGCTTCATGCCAGATTGCTCAATTTGCTCCAACACTGAAAGATTAGGCGAGAGGGTTGGCTTATTCACCCGTGCTGCCAGAATCTCTTCTGGAGTCCGAGCAATAACGGGCATGGGTTGAAAGCGGTCTTCTTTTGTGTTTTGCACGCAGACGACACCTTCAACTAAGCCGCGATTGAGCATTTCAATGGCAATAGTACTAACAATTCCCGTCCACTGCGCCCCCTCAATTGGTTCTGTTTTCCGCGCCGCCATCATGTCTTGATTGACGCCAAAGTACCAATCATCGGGATTATCGAGATTGCGGCTTCTTCCGTGGGCTTGTTCTTCTAGTTCTGCAATCTGCTGGTTTAA
>CBDTXL010000835.1:0-2794 GCA_965364435.1 uncultured bacterium | reverse complement strand
AAAGACGAGAGAAACTTCATGACTTTGGACAATTTCTTTAAAGGCGCTTCACCCATCTCTACCTGATGAACCGACATCCTGGAGAGAAGAACATTAATCCGGTGTAACTCTAGTGAAAAGCTTCTCTTCTCTATCAGCGATTTTCTCCACTGCGATCGCTGTTTCTTTTGCGGCGATCGCTTCTGCTGTTCCAATGGAATCTAGATATCCAGTTACACCCACAAATTCTGACTCCTTAGTGTGCTATATGAACCTGGACAATGGAAGCACTATAGATTTGACGGGTTTATGCGTTTCTAGTAGTTCTATGACTAGCTCCAGTCTCTTTGGAAGTTCTAGTGACAAAGCCACTGGGGTATGTCCGGAAGGATTAAAAAGTTCAGGTAATAAGGATTCTGGAGGCGGCATAGTCGCCAGTTTAACTTACGTTCATGGCTACACTCGTAGCGATGGGACTCCTGTTGGCGGTTACAGCTGTAGGAAATAGCTACCTCGAACTTGCTAAGTACGCTCCGCCGAAACTAGGATATGTTATTCTTCACAACTTTCGACACGAGAGAAGAGACCGCTCCCAAAGAAGCCGCCACCTACAAACCCACTGACAAACACCCACTCTGGGAGGTGCCCTTCGGGAGCATCGAGAGAGAAGGTTAGGTTTCGATACCCAACCCAAGAGTCATTCACACGCCAGCCAACCTTGTCGCCAAACTTTTTCCAAACTTCTACATCTTCATCTTTATTAGTACCCTCAATACTCTCCCAAATGCGCTTTTGGACACTAAAGCCGAAATATCCCTTGCTGTACTTTACCCAAAGTTGGTCAATAATACGGAGGTCTTCACAGGGAAATTCTTCTAAGTCTTCTTCGCTGAGCCAGCCGTCTTCTTCTCGACCCGATGCTTTAATCATCACCGTCTCAGTTTCCCGATCTGCTTTTTGCCATTCGCCTGCTGCTAGTAAATCCCGCAGTAGTGTGTAGTCTACTCCCCGCTCAGAAACAAGCTCATTCGTTGAACCTTCTAACCTTTCGTTAAGCTCAAAAGGAGCTGGCTGAGTTGGGGGTGAATCTTTAAAGGCAATAGCAGATTCTAACTGAGCAGTTACTCGCATTTCAATGGGTGCGATATCTTCATCTCTAAGACTCAAAACCTGCTGCAAGTCTTTCAACTCAGCACGAGTATAGTCACTCAGGGGATATTCATGCTGAATCGCTTCAACTAGCGCCTGCTGAAATTCTTGTAACTTTTTCTTGTACTCTCGGTAAGGCTTTAGAACCTCAGCCTCGATTGTTGCCGCCTCCTCAGGTAACAATCCCAAACTGTCTCGTCTTGCGTTTAAGATTCGGCGACCTACCGGAGAAATCTTGCCAGCATGGACATAACGCTCCACTTCTTTGCGATACTTCAGCTTCGGGTCACCAATAGGGACTTTAGCGATGATGATCTTGTAGCCTTCTTTAACTGTATAGATTTCTGGTTTCATCGCTGGAGACGCTTTCTGGACTTTCATATTCGCGTATTCATGCAGCTCATCCACCGAAATCACATCATCCTCATCTAAATCTGCTGCTCCCGTCTCAATCCCCTCAACTAAGTAACGGGTGTAAATTGAGAGGTCTGCTCCTTGCTGCTCAAAAGAATACTGAGTGGACGTTGAAGAAGTGAGGACAACCCGTCCCTCCCCGCCTAGTTGTCTTCTAACATCTACAGAACTATCATCCTTGGCTAACAAGCCATCACCAAACGCACCACTAAAGCAACAGTCGAGAATCACCACCTGTCGCTTAGCACGGCTATCCCTCATAATCTCTTGCACAAACCGAGCAGCGATCGCGGTTGACCGGATTAATCCCCCCCGATCATTTTTGCGAGTGACGCGAGTTGCTAAGTAGAGATTGCCGCTTTCATCCTTGACACCGTGACCCGAAAAAAACAGCAGTAAAAGGTCATCCCTGCTACCACCGCCAAACAAATTCTCGATCGCAGTTCCCATCTCCTGCGGATCAGGATCGATGAGCGGCTGTACCTGATCGAAATCGCCCATATCTGGATGCAGTAAAACGCGCTGCATTGCTTCCACATCTTTTGTCGCAGCCGGGAGCTGGTTGAACCCAGGTCCATACTGACTGGTTCCAATCAGCAGTGCTAGCTTAACCATCTACAATGTCCTAATTTAATGCTAAAAATTTCTGTGCTGCTTCAACGGCGGCTGATAACTCTTGCTGACTATAAGCTTTAACTTCAAGTGTTTTGCCGTTGGCTTCTACTTTTAACTCAATCGGCTTTCCGGACAGGCGTTCCCACAAAAATTCCAGTAGCGCCTTGATATTTTTGGCATTTACCTCAGCCGTTAGCAACCCAACGAGAAAAGCAGCGCTCAGTGGCTTGCTGCCTTCTGGTGGATTTGGCTCTGGTATGCGATTGACTTGCTCAACTTCATCCAGGTCGCGCATTTGTTGAAAAAGACGTTGCGTTAAGGCTTCCAGTTCCTCTGACGCGAAATCAGGCTCTGAATTTCTCAAGTCAAGGGTGACCCCTAAATCGGAACCTTTAGGAGCGATTGTGATCTGAACGTTGGATGTAGTCACTCTTCCCCACCTTTTATCAGGGCTACTCTTTAATTTAAGCCCTAGCAAGGGACCCAATGCCGACAAAGGGTCATGTTTGACTCAATCGTAGCGCTTACTCGTGAAGAGTTATCTTCAACATCCCAGTGCGATCGCGCTTGAGAGTTGGGTAACTCCTGATACAGCCATACCGCCTTGGGTCGAGTTGAGCCAAGACGGTACGGGCGT
>CBDTXL010000834.1:0-2794 GCA_965364435.1 uncultured bacterium | reverse complement strand
GCAACATTCACGGTATCTCCCCATAGGTCATAGATAAACTTTTTAATGCCAATTACTCCCGCCACAACTGGACCAGTATTTATACCAATGCGGATGCAAAGGGGTTCGCTATTATCTCGCTGGAACTTAGCAACTTCCCGTTGCATATCCAGTGCCATCTCAGCAACTGCCTCGGCATGGCCTTTTCGAGGTACTGGCAGACCTCCTGCTACCATGTAGGCATCCCCAATTGTTTTAATTTTCTCTAAATTATGCTGCTGGGCGAGTTGATCGAAGGTAGAAAAAATCTGATTCAGTAAGTTGACCACTTCTGTAGGAGACATGCCGGAGGCAAGGGGCGTGAAGCCAACAATGTCGGCAAACAGAATTGTTACCTCATCGAATTGCGTGGGTTTAACACTTTGGTTTTGTTTCAACTCGTCAGCGATCGCTTTGGGCAAAATATTCAGTAACAATCGCTCCGATTTTTCTTGTTCTACACGTAGGGCTTCCTCCGCAAGCTTGCGCTCGGTAATATCATTAATGACACCAACTAGACAGGGGTTTCCATCAATATTAATCTCCTCTGATGACAATAAGACTGTCTTCACCGCACCAGACTTAGTACGGAAATGAACTTCCTCGTTGTAAACTACTCCAGTGTCTCGAACCATCTGCAAGATTCGAGTGCGGTCTTCTAGATTTACCCAAAAATTGAGTTGGGTTATGGTACGACCAATGACTTCTTCAATGCGATAACCAAAAAGCTCCAGAAAGCTATTGTTTACTTCGATAAACTGTCCCCCTTCAACCGTCGTGAGCGAGATGGGGTGAGGACTGGAACGAAAGGCTTTGGAGAACTTTTCTTCTGACAAGCGTAGTGCGGCTTCTGCTGATATGCGATCGCTGATTTCTTGTTGTAGCCGTGTAATGAGATGTTTTTGCTCCTGCTCCTGATTCTCCAGCGACTTCAGCATATTATTAATAGCAGTAGCAAGGCTAGATAATTCGTCACTTCCAGGCATCGACAGCCGTACCGATAGGTCGCCTTTAGTACCAATGTGGGTGACTTCGGCACTCAGATCAGCTAACCGCCACAGCACCCAGTTTTCTAATAAGAGTAAGGTAACACAACCAAATACGAAACCTACGACAATGGTCACCCCCGTTAAATAACGCAACGCCTTTTTATTTATTTGATAAATGTCTCTCTTGTTATCCACTCGTAACAGGAGAGCAGGCTTGCCATAAATATCCTTAATTAGGGTATATCCCGCAATCAGTTGCTCACTCAGAGGTCGAATGAAAATTGGGTTTGTCTCTGACAAAGAGGAACGCGCTAATAGAAAGTCTGGTGGTAACTTAGCCTCATCAAATCGATGCACTCTCAAAGATAAATTAATTGGCTTAGCCAACTGTTTGCTCTGGGAATTAGTCAAATACCGTCCCCAAATGATCGTCCCACGGATAGGGCCCTTGCCCGCACTAGTAAGGCTGGGCTGTGCAGAAATCAACATTGGACCTTCTGGCAGCATAATGATTCCTGCCAGACTCTTGTTAGGATCAGTACGCTGCCCAAAAAGCAAATCTCCAACAGAGAGGTGTTGCCTGATACCTTTGGGAATCGGTACTCTTTTTCCCTTCTCCAAATCGAAGCCTGTACCGAAGACAACCCGACCTGATGTATCGGCGAAGATAACTAAATTCACCCGCCCTTTGACAAAGTATGAATCAACGAGATTCACTTTGATAAAGGTCTTGTTGCCATCTTCAAGAAAATTGTAGGCATCATCCCACCAGCCCCAATCATCCCATTTATCAACAAATTGATTTTGGTATTGAGAAAAAATATTCAGTGCTTCCTGAACAGTCCGGCGGATATCTTTTTCCTCGGCTATTGTGGAATTCCTGCTTAAAACCGCTGACGAGACAGCATACAGAACGGTATTTAGACCGATGAGGGTGGTAGCGATCGCGAGTAGAGTTTTCTTACGTAGTGACATACTCTATCAGGGTGTAAGCGTAAGCACCACTGAAATCATTTGGTGGATGATCGGGTTCCTTTCTTAGTGGGTATCACAGGGGTGTTCCTTGTATTAAAGGACAAAGGTGATAAAGCAAGCTTTAACCGTTATTATGCAAACACCTTGACAGAATAATTGGTGGACAGGCTGAAGTGCGTCGCTACACTGAGACTAATGTATCGCCCAGCACACTCAGAACTTACGCCTTCTTGGTGATGGAGATGCGATCGCAACCAGAGGCAAAATAATGATCGATGCAGCTGTGTTGGATTTGGGAGATAAGTCTTTGTCCTTACAATTGATCTCAGTTCCCCCGGCAAATGGTCAAGCGCCAGCCGGGTTGATTGTGTGCTTACATGGCTTTACTGGCAACTCTCAGCAGTTGGCACCTTTCGCGCCAATGTTCAATCTGCCGGAATACCAGTTCCTTTTCCCCGATGCCCCTTACTCCAATCCCTATGGAGGTAAGATGTGGTACAACCTGCGAGGTCAGGATTATCAGGGCTTAAAAGAAAGTCGGCAGCAACTAACGGACTGGCTGAAGTCTCTAGAAAGTAGCACTGGCGTTTCCCTGTCGCGCACGATTTTGGCTGGATTTTCTCAAGGCGGAGCAATGACGCTGGATGTGGGGCTAACTCTGCCGTTGGCAGGCTTAGTGTCTATTAGTGGCTATCTGCATTCAAAGCGAGAGCCAACTTCCAGGAAATCCTTCCCACCTGTCTTGATTGTGCATGGCAGACAAGACCAAATGGTGCCTGTTAGTTCCGCTCAAAGTGCTAGGGATAGCCTAA
>CBDTXL010000833.1:0-2801 GCA_965364435.1 uncultured bacterium | reverse complement strand
GGCGGGTTTACCAGAATTGTCTGTTGGCAGCAACACTGATCGAAAAACCCGCCCCTACAAACCTTTTATTGAGTTTGGTGCAAGATGTGAGTTGTAACAGACAAGATTTGTCCATCGACTATCAAGCCTGACATTGGCAAGATGCATCAGATAAACAGCGTCGGCGACACCTTGAAGTAATCACCAAGTGCCTTGGCTTGTGCCTTACTTATTGAGCGCTTGCCATTCACAACCTCGGACACCACGCCACTCGATCCAATAACACCTACCAAGTCTGCTTGACGGGTGCCACTGGATTCCAGGATGTGTTGGAGGATTTCATGAGGTGCAGATTGATCCATAGGATAATTCTGTGCCTCATACGCTTCAATCAGCGTCACTAGCAATTTGTGTAAAGCCCGCTCCTCTGGAGTACGATTTTTCTTAAAAGTTAGCCGCTCTGCCACTGCCAAGGCGCGATCGTACTCCTCTTGTGTCTCAATCACTTTGGGAGCGACTTCAGCTAGTAGATTGCGATAAGCAGCTTGGTCAAAAGTAAGGGTCATTAGTGAGCAGCATAATAGTAATAGATAGTTAGGCAGCGATTTAGAGACAAGATGAGACTGACCTTACCACTCCAAACAGAAAGACTGGTTATCAAGCAATTTACTGAACAGGATGAAGAGTCTATACTACCAACTGTTAAGTGATGAGGATTATATAAAGTATCTTGGCTCTCCAGTAACTCAGGAGCAAGCAAACCGACAACTTCAACGGGTAATCGAAGGATATGGATCGTCAGGATTGGGAGCATTGATGGCTTATGAACTTTCATCGAGCCGAGTAATTGGTCTGTGTGGGCTAGATCATGATCAGTCTGGAGAAGATATCGGTATCTTTTATGCGATAATGCCACACTTTCGCAGGCAGCGATATGCAACTGAAATAGCCACAAAGCTTATAGAGTCTGCTTTTGAAGTCCTTAAACTGGAGCGAGTAGTGGCGCGAGTGAATTCAGATAATGCTGCAAGCGTTTGTATCCTCAAAAAGCTGGGTATGACATATTCTAAGCTTGTTCCATATTCGCTTCATGATAAAGAGGAACACCTTTACGTTCTTGATAAAGAGATGTATGTGAGACTCAAAAATTCTTAAGAGTGCGATCGCTTACCCGTAGATCGGCTTGACGAAGGAAACCCAACATCTACTCCGATTCGCTTAGCAACTCACTCGCTTCCCCAGGATAAAAGCGATCGCCTAAAATTTCCGTCAAACTGTAGGGACACTTCTTCGGAAAAGTTTCCTCTGGCAAATCAGTTTCTCCCATTGCTAAATCTCTGCCATTCTCGTAGGCTTCTGGCAGTGCATCCTCTAGGTAAGACTTTAGGCTTGGGTTGTCTTTGAGTAACCGTAACGTATCACGGCGCTGCACACGAATCGTCGCCAGCCAACTGCGGCTACGCTTCGAGGATTGATACTGCCATTTCAGTAAATGACCAATCAACACACTCAACCGATTTCGCAGTTCCTGACGTTGCTGTTTCCCCAACGATTCAATCTCCTCGATCAGGTTGAGCAAGTCAAGCTGACTCCACTGATGTTTGCGGAGTAAGGACGCTTGTTCCTGCGTCCAGGCATAGAAATCTATTTCGTAGAGGTTTGGTGCAGGCATTGCTGTCTTTTCGTTCGTTTCCGGCACAGGCATCAATATTTTCCAACCTCAACGTCCCTATTTTAGAACTGCCCACCAGCTCTATTCTTCCTCGTCGCTGGTGTTATCAATGCGATCTGCTGTAAGCAGCAGCGCTGTGCGCTAAGAGCGCCCCGCTGACGCTCCTTACGTCGCTTTCGCTAACGCTATCGCACTTCCCTTTTACGCAGTTGTCGTAAAGCACTCAAGTCCAATGTGAAACTACAAGGGTAAGTATTGAACGCGGTTAGCAAAATCTTCAGGATTGCCCACTTTAGCAATAATCTCTAAATCGCGCACGCAATTTCCAATGGAGACACGTAATTGACGAGCATAGATAACGCCAGGAAAACTTATTCCCTCCGCTTGACGGCGTTTTGCTTCCGCTAGAAAGTCCTGGTCTTGTGAGAATACCATCCGTTGCAGTTCGACGGCACGGTCGAATACAACAGGATCGGAGAAACTTGTCAGTCCATCTTCTTGAACTGTCAGAACATCCACACCGCGCATACGTAACCCCTCTGTAATTGGTAAGGGTACATTCTCATCCATGTAGAGGGATAGGCTCACTGCAAAAGTCCTTGAGCACGTAGCTTCGCCGCAAAAGGAGATTCACCAGCTTCCTGTTGTAGCTGTTCTGCATACTGCTCTCGCCGCTCTATATCCGCATCGATTTCCTGTTTATTATCCCAGTAGTAAGCTAATGCTGAGTAAATCTTGCTCAGCGTTAGGTGGGGGTAGTTTTCGAGCAATTGTTCAGGACTCCAGCCGTAAGCCTTTACAGAGGTAATTAATTCAACAATTTTCATGGAAGTCCCTTCAATAACAGGGACATTGCGCTCATCCAGTTTTATATATCTGTACTCGGTAGCTGTGAGTGTCATAGCTCTTATCTACCTTTGCTCTTTGTGGGAACTAACAAGTCCATTATGACTAACCAATTGTAAGGGTTAACGGTATCTAGATCGGTCTATTAATGGTAGGGGCAACCACGGGGGGATTGCCCCTACTAGGGTTTGAAAATAATTTGGGAAAAATGCCGAGAAATGACGCCAAAAGTGTGAGCAATATTCACCCCTACAACTGTGCCGCGATCAACTCCCCAGCCGTATGACTATCCACAGGTCGAGAG
>CBDTXL010000832.1:0-2803 GCA_965364435.1 uncultured bacterium | reverse complement strand
TCACTAATCTAACTTGTGCAAAGGCGTAGCCATTTAGGGAGATGTGAGGTTTGTGATTTCCCTCTACCGTGGTGAGGTTGAGCATAGAATCGAACTACCATGATTAATCCCAATCCTCTCCCTACTCCACAGCCAGAGATTCCCGGTACCGAGCCAAACCCCTTACCGTCGCCAACTCCCCAACCCCTGCCAGAACCAGGACCTGACCCCATTCCCCAGCCTATTCCGAGTCCAGTACCAGAGCCAGTGCCTGCTCCGATTCCTCAGCCTGCTGTACCAGAGCCAGTCCCAGAGGTAGTGCCTTCTCCGATTCCTCAGACAGTACCTGGACCAATTCCCCAACCCATTCCTGAACCGCAATAAAATCAAGAAGACTTGGTTTTCATCCAATTGCTGAAATAACTCATCCTTAAACTGTCATGTTAAGAGCCGGAATTGTCGGACTGCCCAACGTTGGCAAATCCACTTTATTTAACGCCCTGGTTGCCAATGCCAAGGCTGATGCTGCTAACTTCCCTTTCTGCACAATTGAGCCGAATGTAGGCGTCGTGGCAGTTCCGGATGAGCGGTTGCAAGTTCTGGCTCATATTTCCGACTCAGAGCAAATTGTGCCGACTCGTGTGGAGTTTGTCGATATTGCAGGTTTAGTCAAGGGTGCCAGTAAAGGTGAAGGATTGGGTAACCAATTTTTGGCTAATATTCGGGAAGTAGATGCGATCGTCCATGTGGTACGCTGCTTTGATGATGATGACATTATCCATGTCTCTGGTTCCGTTGACCCAGTGCGTGATATTGAAGTGATTAATCTGGAGTTGGCTTTATCAGATTTATCGCAAGTCGAGCGAAGGATAGAGCGCACCCGCAAACAAGCTCGTACTAATAAAGACGCCCAGATTGAACTCGGTGCCTTGGAAAAGTTGGACGCTGGGTTGAATGAAGGGAAAGCGGCGCGGCAGATTAGCTTAACAGAAGAAGAAGCCGAGTCGGTGAAGGCGTTTGGGTTACTCACCGCCAAACCTGTCATCTACGCCGCGAATGTATCTGAAGACGACTTAGCAACTGGCAATGAATGGGTGGAGCAAGTGCGGCAAATTGCGGCTACAGATAACGCCCAAGTTGTGGTTGTTTCTGCTCAAGTAGAGTCAGAACTTGTTGAATTACCAGAGGAGGAGAGAGCGGACTTTCTCGCGTCTCTCGGTGTCGAAGAAGGTGGTTTGAAATCCTTAATTCGCGCTACTTATGAACTTTTGGGCTTGCGTACTTACTTTACCACGGGTCCCAAGGAAACACGCGCCTGGACAATCAATGCCGGAATGAAAGCTCCCCAAGCCGCAGGTACGATTCACACTGATTTTGAACGCGGCTTTATTCGGGCGGAAACGGTTGCATACAATGACCTTGTGGCAAATGGCTCAATGAATGCGGCGAAGGAGAAAGGTTTAGTCCGCTCTGAAGGTAAAGAATATGTTGTACAGGAAGGGGATGTGATGCTTTTCCGCTTTAATGTTTAGCAAGAAAGTGTCCTAGGAGAAGGAATTCGTAAATTTAAAATCCCTCAAGCCCGTCTTCTTTGAAAAAGTCGCACCTCTGTCACAGAGGTACGACCACGATGAAGTCCTTCTATCGAGAGGACTTTGTTTGGCGTAGAATAGCAACTACAATTACTCGAACAAGTCCAGTCATAGATCCAATTAGGATAGCAATCAGAATCGCGATCGCTAAAATAATCGCAGTCGGTGACTCCCCATTTTCCACAAGAGTTGTGGGGTCAATTGGGGCAATCGATGGAATGGTTTGGTTCGTTGTGGTCGGCGGTGATTGGGATGACATCGTGCTTATCTGAACTCGACATCTTTATCATCGAACCGGAGTTCTTGAAATTGGGTTTAGGTTCAGTTCATTATTCAGTTCATCGTGACGCTGACCCAAACCTGAGCCAAAATTGAACCAAGAATTAGCAAAGCAGGCTAGCATATGACAGCGACTGTCAGAGCCTCTGAAGTAGGATTACAGCGAGTTGATCAGGCACGACGTAAGAAGCAGTGGAGTAAATCCGAAAAAGCTTGGTATGGTCTTGCAAACACTTCAGCATCGACTCTCAAGCGGTTTTGGTCAAAGAAATCCATTCAAGCTGATATTTTTGAGAGCATCTGTAAAGCTGTTGGAATTGAAGATTGGCAAGAGATCGCAGACTGTTCCGCTCAATCCTCGCACCAGGAACAATCGCTTTCTGCTGGAGCACCCCATCCTTATGTCTATCACTCAGATACTTGGGTGGAGCGGGACTCGCTGAATGATGACCTTCTAAGCAAACTAAAGGGACAGACACGCCTACTTTGGCTGACAGGCATTTCGGGCGTAGGCAAGACTACCCTGGCAGAATGTCTTGCCGTCAGAACCTGGCATGTCAATCATCCCTTTAATTGGTATTGCCTCGAAATTTTGGAGGGACAAAGCCCGGACTTTGCCACAGTTGCAGCGGAACTTCTAGAAAAATTAGGCGAGCAAAACATAGAACCCCAACAGCGTAATGACCCAAAATGGTTAAGCGATCGCCTCCTTAAAAAACTTCAAACTCATCCCTATTGGATTCAGCTAGACTCCGTTGAACGGCTACTCAACCCAGAGAATACAGCCTTTTCGGATGAGTTGTGGGTAACATTTTTGCAGCGGTGTCTCACCCACCCAGCATTTCCCAGTCGTTGGGTGCTGACTTCTCAGGCATTACCCGCAGCACTGGCAGAGTTTGGCGATCGCTATTCTAATCATTGGCATGAAAAACGGCTGGATGGACTGTTGCAAG
>CBDTXL010000831.1:0-2805 GCA_965364435.1 uncultured bacterium | reverse complement strand
TGGGGGGGTGAATTCAATGTGTGCAACAGGTCTAGTCAATCATTCATAATGATCAACAAGCGCTATTCGTCGGTTGAATGATGACCTTTCCAGACTTGGTGACGTGGCTACAAGAACGAACAGCCTTCGGTATTCTTTCGGCAGAGGTGTTAAATTCGATCGCCAGCGTCATGGAAGAACGTGTGGTAAGTGCCAACACACGCTTGGTTCAAGAAGACACTGCTGTTGAACATCTCTACATTCTCCAACAAGGACAGCTAGAAAGCGATCGCACTAACCAAATCAGTACCGCCTGGGCAGTCAGCTGGCTTCCTGGAGCAATCATTCATTTACAAGAGCTGCTATTTGACCAGCCTGCTCAGAGAACGGCAACGACTCTCAGCGAGTGTCACCTCTGGGTAGTGCCTGCTGAGCGATTTCGGGAATTAGTTGCTCAATACCCTGAAATTTCCCAGGCTTTCTCACCACAACTCGCGGCTGAACTCGCAAAGCTGTCCTCTCAGCTAAGCTATGAGCAAGAACGTCAAACTGCCTTACGACCTTATCTAGTAACCAAGGCAAAACGTGGGATTATTGGTAAAAGCCGCTATGCCGTGCGGCTCAGGCAACAAATTAAAAAAGCCGCAGAAGACCGCAAATCAGCTCTGATTTTCGGCGAACCTGGACTGGAAAAAGACAACATCGCCACTCTCATTCACTTTGGTTCCGTTTATCGACGCGAACCCATCATTAAAGTGGATTGCAGCACAGTACAAGCGAGTGGTGCAGAACTATTTGGTCGTGCAAATGGCAAACCAGGGCTAATTGAAGCCCTCGGACAAGGCAGTTTGATTCTCAACAATATTCAGGAACTGCCCTCGGAACTAAGGCCAACGATCGCTAAGTTACTAAAAACGGGTACTTACATTCCCGTTAGCCGTCCGGAAGAACCACCTGCCAAACCCCGTGCGTGTCAAGCACATATCATCATGGTTTCCGAGAGAACCCTGCCAGAGATCGAACGCCGGGTGACTCATTTAATTAAAGTCCCACCGCTGCGGGTGCGAAAAGTTGATATTAGCGCTCAGATGGACTACTATCTCAGCCTTTTATGTCGAGGCAGAGGAATTGATAAACCCCGGATTACACCAGAAGCCCTGCGCCAGTTACAAGCGTATGATTTTCCGGGCAATTTGAGGGAATTGCAAAATCTCGTAGAAAGAGCGATCGTTCAATCTGCGGGTGCGAAAGAACTCACAGAAGAAATTGTTTGGCCTTCCCAAAGCAAGAAAAAACAATTCCGGTTGAATCTCCTCAATGCCTATCCCGGATTGAGGCGATTTTTAAGGAGTGATTGGTGGCCCGATCGCCTTAATTACGGCTTTACCTTATGGTTTTTTGCCTTAGTTGTAATTATCGGCTTTATTGGTCCGCAAAATCGCCAGGAAAATTTTACGTTAAATCTGTTTTGGGCGTGGTGGTGGCCTTTAATTCTCGTTGGCTTTCCCTTCGTGGGACGCCTCTGGTGCGCTTATTGCCCGTTTATGATTTATGGGGAAGTTACCCAAAAGCTTTCCCTTTGGCTTTGGCCTCGGCAGTTGAAACGTTGGCCCAGAGAGTCAGCAGAGAAGTGGGGAGGATGGTTTTTATTTGGCTTATTTGCCTTAATTTTCTTGTGGGAAGAACTTTGGAATTTAGAAAATACAGCTTACCTCTCTGCTTGTTTACTTTTGTTGATTACTGCTGGGGCAATGATTTTCTCAGCAATTTTTGAGCGGCGTTTTTGGTGCCGGTATTTGTGTCCCATTGGCGGAATGAATGGTCTATTTGCTAAGTTATCGATGACCGAATTACGAGCGCAGCAAGGCACCTGTTCGGCTGAATGTACGACCTATCAATGTTACAAAGGCGGACCCCAAAAAGGGGAAGGTAAGACAACAGATGGGTGTCCGTTGTACTCTCACCCAGCCCAGTTGCCAGATAATCGAGACTGCGTATTGTGTATGACTTGTCTGAAGGCTTGTCCCCATCGGTCAGTCGAGGTAAATCTGCGTCCTCCAGGGATTGAACTATGGACAACCCATGTACCCCGTACTTATGAAGTGGCGTTGTTGTTGTTGCTACTCGGTGGAGTATTTCTCCATCGGTTACCGGAGTTACAGGCTGAGTTAGGATTATCAGTCGATTTGCATCAGTTTTTGCCTCATTTGGGATTCTCTGTTGCTGCTTTAAGCATCCCCGCTACTATCCCGTTAATTGCCTATGGTGGAATACTGCTGTTTCAACGATTAGGCAATGCGCTGAAATGGTCTTTACCGAAGCCTCGACCATTTATTGAGTTGGCTTATGGATACTTGCCACTGGTGTTGGCAGGCAATCTCGCTCATTATTTACGCTTAGGTTTGGGAGAAAGTGGACAAATCTTACCCGTAATGTTTGCCACGTTTGGCTTGGGTGGTGAAGGGTTGCCGGTGTTTGTTGCTCACCCTGCTGTAATCGAGTTTTTGCAAGCGCTAACACTAATTGTTGGTACGATTCTAACAATGATCCTGACCCAAAAAATTGCCGGTCAATCAATGCGATCGCTTTTAGCACAACATTTAGGGGCAGTCGTGTTGGGTGTCTGTCTCTGGGCTGTTATCGTTGGTTATTAAGCTTTTAGGAAAACGCGATCGCGACAGTTTAAGTCATACAATTTTCTGGCAGATTGGGAAGCTTTGAAATTATGAAGAAAATTCTTTTAGTTTTAGGATTTGTTCTACTCAGTGCCCAAAGTGCCATTGCTGGTGTTCAAGTAAACAATCAGGATAATCGTGAGTATCCAGT
>CBDTXL010000830.1:0-2815 GCA_965364435.1 uncultured bacterium | reverse complement strand
TGCCTCTGGAACAATTAATCTCTTGGATGGCTCGATTTGCGATCGTTGCTCTTTTCCTAGTGATTGCCTGGTTTGTGGTTCCGGGATGGTTGGAGTCTCGGAAACTGAAGCAGTCAACTGCTGGCGATCAGCCCCCACCACCAGGGGAGTAGGAATCTGAATTTTAAGAATAGCGTGAATAGGCGATCGCTCCACTGTTCTTTGTCAAGGGCGATCGCATTTTGATTGTACAAGAGCGATCGCTCCTCAGCGCCAGGAGGATAGAGAGACGAAATCTGCTCGTAGTATAGTGCGATCGCTGCTTGCTACCCCAAGCTTAGATATCGGCATAGGATATTCTGTGCCTGCTCTAGTAGTTCATCTTCTAGCTGACCCAAATGTCTAACAAAGCGTACTTTGTCAAAGGTTGCGGGACAAACGCACACTAGCAAGCTATCCACTGACAATCCATTCTCTGCTGATGAGGGCACTACCACCACTGCTGGCGAAATCCGGGGGTCACTGGGTCGTTTTGAAGTGAACGGCAAAACCGTAACTTTGCTGCGCTTGGCGTTAAACAGGGTTCCAGAAATCACGAGGGCTGGACGGTTTTTTTGAATTTCGGTACCGACTGATGGATCGAAGCTTACTAACCAGATGCTTCCCAGTCTGTAATTCCTGCCTGCTGCCATTCACTCTCCCAACCTAATTCAAGTTCATCCACCAACGCGCAAGCCAAGGCTAAGGCTTCATCTTTCTCTTCTTCCTCTTTAAGGCTGTGTTCCTGGGAAGTTCCAGCAATTGCCGACTCAGTATCTGCCGTCCGCAGCGTCATCTCACGTCGAAGCTGAACAAGAAGTTGCTCAAGTACGCCTGACGCTTTAGCTGCTTTATTTGCAGAGGCTACAGAATCGTAGGTTACAACACCGCTAGTATCAAGTGTTGCCTCTGGTTCGGTTTTACTAGGCAGTAAGTCGAGAAGTTCCTCCTTATCCATTTGATCCAGTTTGGGAGTGACCTCTTGAAAGGCTTGGTTCAAGTTGGTGTTTCCCTCGATGACACTCATCAAGTCTTTTTCAATAGATTTCCAGGTATCAGGGCGCAGCGCTAGTCGGTATCCTATGTCTTCTATTGCAGCCCTCTCATCGGGACTCAGGCGGACTTCTGTATCTTGCCTAGCCAGCCAGAGAGCAATTAAAGTCTTAACAGCCGCTCCATCCATAGAAGCTTGGTTCACAATTCATTCCCATTGGTACGCTAATTTTAACAAGTGCTGTAGATTGGGATGTGAGTCTATCGGCTGAGGCGATCGCTCAACTCCTATTTGTCATACTGTGCCTACTAATTACTTGCTACATTGCTCTTTTTGCTCCACCCTTAGCAAGGGGGGTTGGGGGGGTTAAAGTTTAAATTTTGTCACAAACTTTATCAACTGACAGGTCGTTTTAATATCTGTGCAACTGTTCCATAATAAAAGCCTGCCAGTCCCTCAAGTTCATGTTCTATATCTTCCCACTCGCCTAATTTGCTAGTCCATCTACCATTAGGTAACTGTCTCGCTACATGAGTTGGCTGTCCACCATCAGGTTGACCATCATCTCTAGCATATATTGCTAGTTTTTGAAATCCAGGCTCAAATTCAACACTTTCACCAGGTACATAGCCAATAGTGGCGTAAGCTTGAATAAAGGCTGCTATTGTTAACTCTCTCGGTACTTCATCAGGCCAATACTGATCTGGGTCTGTCGGGTCCCACCAGCGATCATCTTCTTCTGCACCCCAACCGATGCAGTTATAATCTGATGTCTCAGGGCTTGTGATTTGATATTGGTCAGGAGATAAGTTGGGACAATAAGTTTTAATCCAGGAATCTACTCTAGGCACCCAATTCCTACCTTACCACTCGTATCCTTGTTCTCTGCCCCACTTGAGCCAAGCTTGTGCCATTTTCTTTGTTCTTCCGCGTTGTTCGGGTTGGATGGGATTTGCACCTGTAATCGCTTTTAGTGCCTCAAACCAATGAGTAGGTTTTTGTTCAAGTTCTCGAAGTAGAAAAGGAACGACCACTTGCCCCATTTCTATAATTTTCTGATAGGCAGGATGACGTGTTTTTTCAGCAACAAATGAGGAGCCACCAACTTGCTCTTTCCACTCGGAAGCAAGTGCTTCAAACGCCAACTGAGGGTTTGTCTTCCTAAGACTAATCTCGCCTCGAAGTTGCACGAGGAGTTGCTCAAGTATGCCTAGCTCAGTACCTCCTTTTCTAGAGGATGCTACAGAATCATAGGTCACCACACCGCTAGTATCTGACGTTACCTCTTGTTGGGTTTCACTGGGCATTAGGTCGAGGAGTTCCTCATCATCCATGTCATCCAGTTGCGGTCTAATCTCTTGAAACGCTTGGTTTAAGTTGGCATTTCCTTGAATGATAGCCATCAAATCTTTTTCAATGGACTCCCAGGTATCATGATGCTGGTTTAGTCGGTATCCTATCTCTTGCAATGCGGAACCTTCAGCAGGACTCAGGCGTACTTCTGTATCCTTCAGAGCCAGCCAGAGAGCCAGCAGAGTCTTAGCAGCCGATTCATCCATAGGGGCTTGGTTCACAATTCATTCCAACCTCTAAACCAACATTAACAGGTTCTGTTCTGATACAAATTTGGTATCACTCCTCCTCAGCTTCATTTGCTGTCCGAAAGGCTGAAAGCCATTCTTCTGAACATTCCTCACCCCTTACCTCTCGCCAAACTGCCTGAAACTGGCTTTCTCCCAGTACCTTAAGCTTCAGGGGGCGACAAGCGCCCCCAAAGCCAAATGCCAAAAGAGTTTGACCTGT
>CBDTXL010000829.1:0-2817 GCA_965364435.1 uncultured bacterium | reverse complement strand
TTTTTTGTGAATACCACCAAATCCGGCTACCCTACTTGGAACCTTTTGCTAAGTGAACGCGAGACTGTCGCGCTGGATACCCCCCTGAGGGACGCCTTGATAAATTTAACCAATCCCTGCCCAAGACCTGCCTTGGAAGTAAGTTCAACTCATGGGGATATCGCGGCTTTGGATCATTGGCTAACCATATGGGGGGCACCAGCATCGGGTCATATTCAGCAATGACATCAACGACACCCGGTCTATCTTTGAGTTCCACCCGCTGTCCAGGTCGGTATCTGAGTGCCTCTTCCTGGTCAAAATTATCAGCATTGAAAAGAGAACCCATACTTCCCCCCAGTTAAAAAAATGTAGCTTTTGCTACAACTTTAAATCTTGGAGAATGCATTTAGCGAGAATTGGTAAATTTTGTTACATTTTTAAATTTTTATCCCTACACGCAGAATTAGGAAAATAGATTCTGTAACCTTGGATACAAAAGCTCACAGTTTCTATCCATAGGATGATTCAGGTACAACGCAACCCTATTTTTTGAGAGTAAGCTCTCTTCGATAGTGAAGCGTATACCCTTCGGGATACTTCGCTTCGAGCAAGTCCGCGTTAGCGTTTGGCGAAGCCGTTGCCGAAGGCTAGCATGCGCCTTAGCGGACTGATTCATCCACTAATGGTCAATATCGTTGAATTGTTGAACCCTCTCCCTGGAGCAATAGATTTTTAGAGATTAAGGAGTCAATCCCATGTTCCAAACGCCGCAAGAATTCCTGAATTACGTTAAAGAGAAAAACATCCAGATTATTGACCTAAAGTTCATCGACATGCCAGGGATCTGGCAGCACCTCTCGGTGTTCCAGAACCAAATTGATGAAAGTAGCTTCACCGAGGGCGTACCTTTCGACGGCTCTAGCATCAGAGGCTGGAAGGCCATCAACGAATCAGACATGACGATGGTACTCGATCCTAAAACTGCCTGGATCGACCCATTTATGGCAGAGCCAACTTTAAGCGTAATCTGTAGCATCAAAGAACCCCGGACGGGTGAATTTTACAGTCGCGACCCCCGCACTATTGCTCAGAAGGCGGTAGACTACCTGATTTCTACTGGCATTGGTGATACAGCTTTCTTTGGTCCAGAGGCGGAGTTCTTCATCTTCGATGATGTTCGCTTTGATCAAACGCAGAACACAGGCTATTACTACGTAGACTCTGTAGAAGGTCGTTGGAATTCCGGTAAAGAGGAAGGCCCGAACCTGGGTTACAAGCCACGCTACAAAGAGGGGTATTTCCCGGTTTCCCCGACGGATACCTCGCAAGATATGCGGACGGAAATGCTGCTGACGATGGCAAAGTGCGGGGTGCCGATTGAAAAGCATCACCATGAGGTCGCCTCAGGTGGTCAGTGCGAACTCGGCTTCCGCTTTGATACTTTGGTGAATGCAGCTGACTACTTGATGACTTATAAGTATGTCATCAAGAACGTTGCTAAGAAATACGGCAAAACCGTCACCTTCATGCCGAAGCCGGTGTTTAACGATAACGGTTCCGGGATGCACACCCACCAGTCCATCTGGAAAGATGGCCAACCGCTGTTCGCGGGTGATGGCTACGCTGGCTTGAGTCAAATGGCTCTGCATTACATTGGTGGCATCCTCAAACATGCCCCAGCGCTGTTGGCTTTGACCAACCCGACGACTAATTCTTACAAGCGCTTGGTGCCTGGTTTTGAAGCACCTGTGAACTTGGCTTACTCCCAAGGCAACCGTTCCGCCTCAATTCGTATCCCTCTGTCTGGCACTAATCCCAAGGCGAAGCGCTTGGAGTTCCGTTGCCCTGATGCGACTTCTAACCCTTACCTGGCATTTGCGGCCATGCTCTGTGCAGGTTTAGATGGCATCAAGAACCAGATTGACCCTGGTGACTCCCTCGATGTGGATATCTACGACTTGAGTCCAGAGGAATTGAGCAAGATTCCCTCCACCCCAGGTTCCCTGAGTCTGGCGCTAGAGGCACTGGAGAATGATCACGCTTTCTTAACAGAATCAGGTGTGTTCACTGAAGACTTGATCATGACCTGGATTGCTTACAAACTCGACAATGAGGTCATCCCAATGAGTTTGCGGCCTCATCCCTATGAGTTTGCCCTCTACTACGATTGCTAATCTCAGCCATTAGCAAAAAAAGATAATTTCAGCCACCGCTAACGGTGGCTTTTTTGTGCCAGTGCTTCAGCCTCTGTATCTCCCACTAAACTCTACCTGAGTTCGACGTAAGCGCGATCGCGCTTAGAACCTGTAAACTGAGGACTGGTGTGAGCGAACGAACACAGCATGGATCTGTTCGCTGCTCAACTACCGAGCGCGATGGTGAACGATGCTGCTGCCGCAAGCGCCGCTGCCGTCCGAACGTGATTCCAGACTGTCCAGTTGGCAAGGTAGCTAGCCCATAGGTTCACGCCGTCAGGGCTACCCGGCTTGACGGTCGCCAGCGCATCGTTCAGCGGCACATTGAACACGATTGTCACTCCTACTGTGCCGACGAGATAGAGTAGGCTGCCGAGGAGCAGGTAGGCGGCACCGGGTTGATGCCACTTTAACAGCGAGGAGATAGCCAGAAAGATACAAGCCGCAGCCGTTCCGAACAGCACTGTCATAAACCACGGATTGATCGCCGTGATATTAATCGATTGCATGGCGGCAATGCCCTGTGATGGCTGGAGTCGGGCAAGGGCGCTCATCACGAAGGTCGAGAAGGCGAAGAAGACTCCAGCTATCAGCCCGCAGCCTAGTGCCGAGAAAAGCTTCAATGCGAAAAGCGAGTGGT
>CBDTXL010000828.1:0-2821 GCA_965364435.1 uncultured bacterium | reverse complement strand
GGCATTAGCCTTTGGCGGAACCCGTGGGGAAATCTGAATTTATCCTGGGCAAAATTTAAGGGCGATGCCAGAGCGATTAAAGTGATAAAGGTTAATCTAGTGAAACGTTTGTTGGAAAAACTTTCTTTATGACTGCAACTTCCACTAAGGCCAAGCACGAAGTCAAAGACCTGTCCCTCGCGCCCCACGGTAGACAACGCATTGAATGGGCGGGGCGGGAAATGCCCGTGCTGCGGCAAATTCGCGATCGCTTTGCTCAAGAAAAGCCATTTGCAGGGATTCGGTTAGTCGCCTGCTGCCACGTCACGACCGAAACTGCTCATTTAGCGATCGCTCTCAAAGCCGGTGGTGCTGACGCTGTCCTAATCGCCAGCAATCCCCTCTCCACACAAGATGATGTCGCCGCTAGCCTCGTTGCTGATCATGGCATTCCCGTCTATGCCATGAAAGGCGAAGACGCCGAAACCTATACTCGCCACGTTGAAATTGCCCTCGATCACCGCCCCAACATCATCATTGATGACGGCAGCGATGTGGTTGCCAGCCTGGTGCAGCACCGCCAAGACCAGATTGCTGATCTCATTGGCACCACAGAAGAAACTACTACAGGGATTGTTCGTCTTCGTGCCATGTTTAAAGATGGCGTCTTGACCTTTCCTGCGGTGAATGTCAATGATGCCGACACCAAGCACTTCTTTGACAACCGCTACGGCACAGGTCAATCTACCCTTGATGGCATCATCCGCGCCACCAACGTACTACTTGCTGGTAAAACCATGGTCGTTGCGGGTTACGGCTGGTGCGGCAAAGGCGTTGCTCTGCGGGCGCGTGGACTGGGTTCTAATGTGATTGTCACAGAAATTGACCCGACAAAAGCGATCGAAGCCGTAATGGATGGCTTCCGAGTCATGCCAATGGACGAAGCCGCATCCCAAGGCGATGTCTTTGTCACCGTCACAGGTAACAAGCACGTCATCCGCGCCGAACATTTCGACGTGATGAAAGACGGAGCAATGGTTTGCAATTCCGGTCACTTCGATATCGAAATTGACCTCAAATCGCTGGGTGCCAAGGCAACTGAAGTAAAAGAGGTACGGAACTTCACCCAGCAGTACCAACTTCCCAACGGGAAATCCATCATCGTACTCGGCGAAGGGCGTTTGGTTAACCTAGCAGCGGCTGAAGGACACCCCAGCGCTGTGATGGATATGAGCTTCGCTAACCAGGCTTTAGCTTGCGAGTACCTAGTCAAGAACAAGGGTAAGCTGGAACCCGGTATCCACTCCATCCCGGTTGAGCTAGATAAAGAAATTGCGCGGCTGAAGTTGCAGGCGATGGGCATCTCCATTGATACCCTAACCCCAGAGCAAACTGAGTACATCAACTCTTGGACTTCCGGAACCTAGATAAGTTAGGGTGGGCATTCCCCACCCTTCTTTCTTTAACCAAGAGGTTTACTCGTCATGAGTCGGCAAAAGTTTTCACCATCTGTGGGAATATCGAAAAATACTTTAATTGGCTGGCTTGGGACTTTCTATAAGTGCTAATTCAGGGATTTGCAGTACTCAAATTTTTCTAAGAAGTTTTATGGCTAGACTCTCTGTAGAACTACAACGCTATTTTTTTGAGGAAGAACGCCCTCAAAAGGTAACTTTGACTGAAGTTTTACAACTAGCAGGGGAGCGAATTTTTGGTTTTTTGTTCGTTATCCTTTCGCTGCCTTCTGCTTTACCAGTTCCTGCTCCTGGTTACTCTACCCCGTTTGGCTTGGTGCTTTTTCTATTAGCGGTGCAGTTGATTGCTGGTGCTAAACTCCCCTGGTTACCCCAAAAGATTAGTAGTCAGCCAATTGAAATCAAGCAAGTGCAAGGGGTTGTGAAGGCGGGAATACCTTGGTTGCGGCGCATTGAGCTGCTATCGCGTCCGCGTCTGAGTTATATTTGCACTAGTTTGCCGGGACGTGTGACGATTGGGATTGCGATCGCCTTGATGGGCATTTCGATGATGATTCCCATTCCGGGTACAAATACTCTACCTGCTATGGGGATTTTTGTCACAGGCTTTGGGTTAATGGAAGATGACGGTGCAATCAGTTTGGGGGGTTTAGTCCTTTGTTTGATGGGAGGTATTCTCAGCGCCTCAATTCTGATTGCTCTGTTCGTGGGTGGCACTAGTCTACTGGATCTGATAAAAGGCTGGCTGCGTTAACAGTATTTGAGTTTTGACTTTAAATAACTCTCTCCTAATATCGAGTACTCACGTATGCAGGAATGGATAATTAGCACCATGACTTCCCTCGGTTACGTGGGAATTGGGCTACTAATGTTTGCAGAAAATCTCTTCCCTCCCATCCCATCAGAATTAATCATGCCGTTGGCAGGATTTACGGTTGCACAAGGCAAGATGAACTTTACGCTTGCCGTTTTGGCAGGAGTAATTGGCACTATCTTGGGCGCGTTTCCTTGGTACTACGCAGGAAAACTCTTGGGTGAGGAGCGCTTGAAGCATTTAGCTGACAAGTACGGCAAGTGGATTACAGTATCAAGTCAGGATATTGATAAGGCAACGCGATGGTTTAGTCGGTACGGCAACAAAGCTGTGTTAGTTGGTCGCCTCGTACCGGGAGTTCGTACCTTAATCTCCCTCCCCGCAGGACTCAGCGATATGCCTTTGGCACCTTTTTTGATTTACTCAACACTCGGCACTACCGCATGGGTAATGCTACTAACTTTCTTGGGGTACATGCTGGGGGCTAAATATCAACTGGTGGACGAGTATCTAGCTCCCGTCTCTAAAATCGTACTGGTTTTCCTGATTGTTG
>CBDTXL010000827.1:0-2826 GCA_965364435.1 uncultured bacterium | reverse complement strand
TGTGTCAAGCTCCTCTCATCTGTGCATCCCCGTTGGTCCTATGAAATCCACCGAGAGAAAAATCAGGTTGCTGTTGGCATTACTGGCACTGGCTGCTTACACCAATGGTGTAAAACCCGCTCAATCTCAATCGATTGTTCCATCTGCTGACGGCACGGGTACTGTAGTGACTCCAGATGGGAAGCGCATTGATATCAAAGGAGGGAGTCTTTCACAGGATGGAACCAATCTCTTCCACAGCTTCACTCAGTTTGGTCTGACTCACGACGAGATTGCCAACTTTCTCTCCAACCCATCGATTCAGAATATCCTAGGACGGGTCAATGGTGGCAATCCCTCTATTATTAATGGACTCATCCAGGTTACGGGTGGTAACTCTAACTTATTTTTAATCAATCCCAGTGGGATTATTTTTGGACCGGGGGCGAGATTGAATCTGCCTGCCTCGTTTACAGCCACCACAGCGACTGGCATTGGCTTTGGTGACAATTGGTTCAACGCTAGCGGACCCAATGACTATGCCGCTTTAGTGGGTACGCCCAGTCGCTTTGCCTTTACGATGAGTCAGCCAGGAGCAATCATCAATGCCGGGGACTTGGCAGTGAAAGAAGGGCAGAATTTAACCTTGGCAGGTGGCACGGTGGTCAGCACCGGGGGGTTGTCGGCACCAGGGGGTAATATTACCGTGGCAGCGGTGCCTGGTAAGAACCTGGTACGCATCTCTCAACGGGGTTCTCTGCTGAGTCTGGAAATTCAACCTCTAAAAGCATCAGACAGTAAGCCAGAAAACTGGACGCTGCCGGTGGCTTCCTTACCTCAGTTGTTGACAGGCGAGGGTGGAGAGCATGCAACTAGAGTTACACTCAACAGTGAAGGACAGGTAGTACTGACCGGGTCGGGTATTGGGATACCCACAGACACGGGTAAAACGATTCTCCCATCAGGAAGCGGCGTAGCGATCGCTTCCGGTACCCTGGATGTATCAAACACTGGGCTGGGTCAGACCGGGGGCACAGTACAGGTTCTAGGCGAGAAAGTTGGGCTAGTCGCTGCCAATATTAACGCATCAGGCACCCAGGGCGGTGGAACGGTGCTAATTGGCGGCGATTATCAGGGTAAGGGTACAGTGCCAAGAGCGTCTCGCACTTACGTCAGTAGTGACTCTGTGATTACCGCAGACAGCCTTACACAGGGCAATGGCGGTCGTGCGATTGTCTGGGCTGAGGAAACAACCCGCTTCTACGGCAAGATTACAGCTCGTGGTGGTGCTAATTCTGGCAACGGTGGGTTTGTAGAAGTGTCGGGCAAACAAAATCTGGACTTTGATGGTCTAGTAGATATGGGAGCCGCAGCGGGACAAAGCGGTCAGTTACTATTAGACCCAGATAGCGTTGTCATCGGGACTGACAGAACAAACAATTCCGAACTCGATGATGGGCGTATCCTGGATCGTGACGGCATGGGCAGATTCCTGATTTCTGCTGATAAGGTTGTCACCATGCTCAACAGTGGCAATGTGTTGATTGCCGCCAACCAGATGATCGATGTCAACAGTGCTGTTAATGCCAGTAGCAATTCTAATACTCACGATCTAGAGTTGAATGCTCCCACCGTAAACTTGAATGCTGGCATGACGCTCAAGGGCGGTCTGAGTATCAACAGCACAAGCGCCCTGAACATTGCAACGGGTGCCAACTTAAACCTGGGTGGAGCTTTCAGTCAAACTGGGGGAGGAGTTGTCTCCACCGCTGGCAACATCACCACGACTAACGACAACATCAGCATCAGTGGCAATGTCACTATGCCTGGTACTGGCAATTTGGCATTCGATGCTGGAACTGCCAAGATTTCATTCGGCTCTACCTTAGCAGGAGGTAGCCATAACCTTACTCTGACAGCAGATGAGATCGACTTCAATAACAAAGTATCCGGCACTGGCGCTCTTGTGCTTGAGCCATTGACGGACAACAAAGCGATCGCTATTGCTGGCTCTAACAACAATACGGATGCTTTGGATCTGACCGCAACAGAACTGGCTCAACTGCAAGAAGGCTTTAGCTCGATTACCATTGGCAAAACCACCGGCAGTGGCAATATCACAATTGACTCCAGAACCTTTACAGACCCAGTGACGATTCAGGCACAGGATGGTTCAATTACGGTTGCTGGGAAAATTCAGGGACAAGACAACGCCTCAATAACGCTCAAAGGTTCAACCACCCTGAATGCCAACCTCACTACGAATAACCAGGCGCTCGCGATCGCTGGCAATACTATTCGTAGTGCTGGCAATGTTGCAATAACCTCAGGCACTGGCAACATTACCCTAACAGCAGACGAGATCGACTTAAATGGACCCGTATCCGGCACAGGTTCTATTGTACTTGAGCCATTGACAGAAGACAAAGCGATCGCTATTGGTAACATTGCCAACAATACCGACGCTTTGGATCTGACCGCAACAGAGCTGGATCAACTGCAAGAAGGCTTTAGCTCGATTACCATTGGCAAAACCACCGGCAGTGGCAATATCACAATTGACTCCAGAACCTTTACAGACCCAGTGACGATTCAGGCACAGGATGGTTCAATTACGGTTGCTGGGAAAATTCAGGGACAAGACAACGCCTCAATAACGCTCAAAGGTTCAACCACCCTGAACGCCAACCTCACTACGAATAACCAGGCAATCGCGATCGCTGGCAATGTTATTAGTAGTATGAGCAATGTGGCAATAACCACTGGCACGGGTAACATTACCCTAACAGGAGACGAGATCGACTTAAATGGACCCGTATCCAGTACAGGTGCTATTGTACTTGAGCC
>CBDTXL010000826.1:0-2827 GCA_965364435.1 uncultured bacterium | reverse complement strand
TCTGAATCCCCTGTTCCAGAAAATCGCGCTCTGGTTGAATATAGCGAAGAAACGAAAGCGATTGTCTCGGCAGATCCAAAGATGGCTGGTGAATCTGATGAGGTCAAGAATGAAACGATGGCGCTGATTGAGGCGATTAGGAGACGGGCACAGTCAGAGGCAAAAGGTGCCGGTGAACTAACCCGTGACACCTATCTGACGGCAGTACGGCAAGCGCGGGAAGCGATTGAACAAGACAAGCTCTTCGATAAGGAGCGGATTGAATACTCGTTTAAACTGCTCCAGATGGATGCTGAGAAGAATTGGGAGTCGATTCTTAAGGAAGTGTCTAGTTTTGGCGATCGCCTTGCTGATGCTGCTAAAGCTGCTTGGGATGCTTTAACTGCTCCTCGACCTAATTCTAAGCTGTAAACGTCTTTACTTGGAAAGACCAATTTCCACGGCGAAAACCCCGTCCTACAAAATCTAAGACGGGGTTTTTCCTTTAGCTGGTTTTTTGCTAATTGCTAATTGAATTAAAAAGAATCTATTAGCCATTAGCAATTAGCAGCCATCATGGTATAAAAGTCTTTACGCGAGAGCAAAGACACCACAGACTCCTGATGGCGTAATGCAAAGCTATCGGAAACAACCAATGCCGGGAGTTCACCTTTTGGGGCTTCTGACGTGAAGTTAAGGCTGGAGTGGGCAAGCCAGTTACCTTTCACACGCCAGCCAATCGCGTCGCCAAAGCTACACCAAGCCTTCCACTGTGTCTTCTGGGTATCCACTATGCCCTGCCAGATGCGCTTTTGCACACTTAAGCCGAAGCGATCGCTGCTATACTCTCTCCAAAGTTGGTCGATAGTCCGTAATTCTTGAACGGGAAATTTTTCAATATCTGCGACTCTCAGCCAGCCTTCTCTCCCTGATGCTTTAAGCATTAGTGTCGCTGTTTGCTGATCTGCCTCAAGCCATTTCCCCACCGCGAGTAAGTCCCGCAGTTTGCTGTAATCAGCCGGAGAAAGCCCAGGCATAATATTGCTGCTGCCCAACATTACTAGCCATTCTGCCACCGATTGAGGACGCTCCTCTGGCTTCATCGTCATGCCTTTGAGGATTGCCTGATTAACGCGATCGCTAATTTTTGAATTAAGCTGCTGTGGTGGATCTAATGGTGTTCCAAACGCCCTCACGGGTGAAGGCATCGGCATTTCTCCCGTTAGCAGAGAATATAGCGTCGCCGCTAAGGCATAAACATCCGTGTAAGCACCCCGTTTGGCTCGCCAGTCATACTGCTCAATTGGCGCAAAGCCATCCGACAGAGACTGTGTATGCGTCTGAGTTAAATTCGGAGTAAATTCGCGGGCAATGCCAAAGTCAATCAAGACGGCTTCTGATTGACTTTTTCGCAGCATAATGTTAAGCGGTTTGATGTCCCTATGCAGTAAGCCACTGTTGTGAACCAACGTCAACGCTTCACCAATCTGCTGAATGTAGCGCATTACACTTTAGTACACATGTACTAAAGTGTCAATGGTAGTGTGAGTTCAGACAAAGCGATCGTCGTCAAACCGCACCGCGATAACTGCGATATTAGATTGCCCAACATCCACTGGTGTCACGCTGCCCCTCTGTTGATATTTGTTGATATCTGGCTATGCAATGGCAGCGTGACTGTAAAGGTGCTGCCCACTCCAACGTTACTTTTGATCGCTATCTTGCCGTCGTGCAAGTCCACAAACCTTTTGACAATGCACAATCCCAATCCCGTACCGGGAATCTTGCCGACATTTTGCCCTCGATGAAACGACTCAAACAGGCGTTGTTGATCTTTTAGAGGAATGCCAATGCCCTGATCCTGAATTTGGAAGATTGCTTCCCCTTTCTGACAGGAAACTTCAAACTGAATATTACCTCCTTGGGGGGAATACTTAATTGCATTCGAGAGCAAATTAATGAGAATATGCTCAAGTAGAGTTTCATCCATGCAAGCCTTGTTGCATTCACCTCGAAGGCTCAAGGTAAGTATGTGTTTATTGTCACCAACAACCTGCATTTTTTTCATCAAGTTGTGGCAGAATTCTTCTAGGTCAAATGGCTGTGGATTGAACTCTAATTTTCCGACTTCTGCTCTAGTGATGCTCAGAATATCCTCTAAGAGCTGCGTCATCTCTTTGGCGGCAGCTTCAATGTGATAGAGGCATCGGCTTTTTTGCTCTTCAGTCGTTCTGTGGTTAAAATTTTTGAGTAATTCGCTAGATACTCTGATTGTGGTGAGGGGGTTGCGGAACTCGTGCGACATCATAGAAACAAAATTGAATCTACTTTCGCTCAGTTCTCTTTCCCTTTCCAATGCATTGCGAATTTCTTCCGCTCGCTTCCGTTCTGTGATGTCGCGAGCGTTGATCACAATACTCGAAGTTTTTGAATGATCCAAAAACTTCTTGCCTACTGCCTCAAGAATACGCCAAGAGCCATCTTTATGCTGAAAACGAAACTCTATGGATAGGGCAATACTAGGGTTTTGGGCGGCTTGATTCAGGGTATTAAGGAAGGCTTCTACATCCTCATGGTGAATATACTTAACGATATTTTTGCCCACTAAATCCGCTGATTTGTACCCCAAAACCCTTTCAACGGATGGACTTTTATAGCGAATAATTCCGTCGGTACCCAGAACGGCGATGATATCTAAGGCATTTTCGATCAAGGCTCGAAAGCGTTCTTCATTCTCACGCAAAGCCTGTTCCGCTTCACGGCGTTTGTGTCGCTCTATCGCCTCACGCAATTCACGCTCAACAGCGGGAACTAGCCGTGCTAAATTGCTTTTCATCAGGTAGTCATG
>CBDTXL010000825.1:0-2829 GCA_965364435.1 uncultured bacterium | reverse complement strand
TCTTCTTTCCCCAGATAAGCCTCAATCACACGGGGGTCAGCGCGAACTTCAGCAGGAGTCCCCTCTGCAATTTTAGAGCCGTACTCCATCACACTCACGCGATCGCTAATTCCCATCACCACTTTCATATCATGTTCAATCAGCAAGATGCTCAAATCCAGTTCGTCACGGATGCGGTGGATAAAGCGGGTTAAGTCAGCCGTTTCGTTGGGGTTCATCCCAGCCGTTGGCTCATCCAATAGTAGTATCTTCGGCTCACTTGCCAACGCCCTTGCAATCTCCAGTCGTCGCTGATCTCCATAGGAGAGGTTTTTTGCCAACTCTTGGGCTTTTGAGGCACCTAAACTCACGAAGTCCAGGAGACTCAACGCTTTTTGCCTAGCTTGGCGTTCCTCTTGCTTTACCGCCGGGGGACGGAGTAAAGTGCCCACTAAACCCGTCTTTAATCGACTGTGCCTACCCACCAGTACATTTTCCAGCACCGTCATGTTGTTGAATAGGCGGATATTCTGAAACGTTCGAGCAATTCCCAAACTGGTAAGCTTGTCAGGCTTTGCTCCGGTGATATCTCTATTCGCCAGTTGTAACTGACCAGAAGTGGGGATATAAATCCCCGTGAGCATATTAAAAAATGTGGTCTTGCCTGCGCCATTTGGACCAATCAGGCTGGCAATCATGCCTTCTTCAATCGTAAAATCAACCTGTTTAACGGCTGTCAGACCGCCGAAGCGCATCGTAAGTTGGCGTGCTTCCAACAGTGCCATCACTGACTCCTTGCATCCGCTAACGACTCGTTACTCGCCTCATCATGCAGTTCGGCTTGATGCATCGCATCAGGCACCAGTCCCTCTGGACGCACAATCATCATGATTACTAGGGTCAAACCAAAGAGAAACAGGCGCATTTGGATCGGATCGATACTGGTAGCCACAAAGTCTTTCAACTGGGGATTGCCAATGTTGGGCAATACGGATGAATTCAGGAAACTCTTCAGGACTTGCGCCAGTTGAGGGAGATAAAGTCGGTCTGCTGACATAATGATAATCCCACCCAGGATTACCCCGGTCATATTGCCCAGTCCGCCCAAAATCACCATGCACAGGATGATGACGGAAACGGAAAAATCGAAGGCGCTGGGAAAGATAGCGCTAATGTAGGCGGCATAAAAGGCACCCCCAAACCCGGAGAAGGTTGCCCCCATCGCAAAGGCTAATAACTTAGTCTTGACTAGGTTAATCCCCATTGCACTAGCAGCTAGCTCATCTTCACGGATAGCAGCCCAAGACCGTCCCAAGCGGGAATCACGCAGGCGACTAATCATGAAGTAGGCAAACACGACCAGCAACAGGATTAAGTAGTACCAGGGCAGATAGTTGCTGGATTCAAAGGTGCCGATGACCGGGAGGACTGGACGACCAATGGGGTTAATTCCCGCTTCACCACCCGTGAGATTAATTGGGCGATCACATCCCAGTAAACAAATTACCATCTCTGGACGACCCAAGAGCGAAGCGAAAATCGCGGAAATTGGCTCATTAATCCGCACCTCGGTTAAATTGCGAAACACAACAGGGATAATTTCCCCGAAGCCCAGGGTAACAATTGCCAGGTAATCTCCCCGCAGGCGCAACGTCGGTGCCCCCAAAATCACACCCGCGATCGCTGCGACAAATGCTGCAATTGGCAGTACCAGCCAGAAGTTCCACTCAATGTTCAACTGTGGAGAAGACAACAAGGCAGTGGTATAAGCACCAATGGCAAAAAATGCAACATAGCCCAAATCCAGTAACCCAGCAAAGCCTACAGTAATATTTAACCCCAGGGCTAAAATGATAAAGATTTGAATTTGAATCACGGTGGCTATCCAGCTAGTCTGAGCCACTTGATCCACAAAGGGAAAGATAATCAGGATAAAGGCTAGGGTCACCAGCGTTGCCTGTCGCCTACGTTCAATCGGTAGACCCTGCAATGCTCCCATAATCAGTCCCCCTAGGGTAGAAATTCCTAGCGCTACGACGCCATACAGCAGACTTTGAGGCATGCTTACCGTGGGTTGTCCGAAAACAGGTGCCAGCAGTCCTTGAATCAGACTCGCAATCAACAGCCAAATCCCCAATTCAAGTCCAGCCTTCACACCGATTTGCGCCCCGACTTGTGGGCTAAGAATCCTCTTGCCTTGACAACGCATGAAGCCAGCCGCCGTACCCAGTAGCCAACCAATTACCGCACCACTCCAACCGCCAAAGAGGAGTACCGTTAGGAAGGCGATCGCTCCTAAAATACCACTCGACTTGATTGTCTTGATTAGCTGCTTTGCCATATTACTAATGGGTAATAGGTAATGGGTAATGGGTAATGGGTAATAGGTAATGGGTAATAGGTAATGGGTAATGGGTAATGGGTAATGGGTAATAGGTAATGGGTAATGGGTAATGGAGAGTACTCCTTAGCTATTAGTTATTACCCATTCCCTATAGATTTTAGGTAAGCGTTTAGCTTGGGCAATAGGTCATCAATGATTGGTTTGAATCTGCTGACCTGTTCACTTGTCAAAAGCTGTCTGACGTAAGCTAGTCTCAACCAGCTTATAGTTTCGTACAAAGACCCTCTAGCAATCTTTACAAAACGCCGATTATCTTGGAAGTTATACCGCCCTCGTCCCTCAGCGATATTGGCACAGACGCTATCAGCGGCGCGTACAATTTGCTTCCCCATTGTATCTTTGGTGAAGCAGTCCCATTCCTTGACAATGTACCAAATCTCATTTGCCAGCTTCTCAGCCAGTTGGTATACTTCCAAATCCTCAAAATCTGGTCTCCTCATCAATTA
>CBDTXL010000824.1:0-2837 GCA_965364435.1 uncultured bacterium | reverse complement strand
AAGCAAGGAGTCTTGATGTTGGAAATTAAGCGTGCGATCGCCCAACTCAAGCAAGCTCTACTTTAGAGGGTAATTCACTAACTCACATCAATTTTACCCCATGCCCAAATTGAGTCTGAGAACAAATAAAAATAGTTTTTGCGGAGCAAAATCGAATGAAAACCATGCGTTCAGTAATAGCAGGAACTGTAGGTGCGGGCAAATCTACCTTTGTTCGGACACTCAGTGAAATTGAAGTCGTAAACACAAACCGTACTGCCAGCGATGATACATTCCATTTGAAACCAGAAACCACTGTTGCCCTAGACTTTGGCAGACTCGCCCTTAGTCCCAATATGAATCTGCACATCTACGGCACCCCAGGTCAAGCTCGCTTTGATTTCATGTGGGATCTTTTGATTCAAAATGCTCATACCTATATTCTGCTGGTAGCCGCTCATCGACCTAATGAATTTCACTACGCTCGTGAGATTATCTCGTTTATAAACCAGCGAGTACAAATCCCGATGCTTATTGGTCTGACTCATATGGATTGTCCAGGCGCACTAGCTTCAGAGGATATTCTGATGAGTCTGGGCTATAATATGCACGAGAAAAATTGCCCTCCAATTGTGAATGTTAATCCAAAGGATCGAACTTCAGTAATTGAAGCTTTGCTGATTTTGATGGCTCTCCTGATTGAGGGTAGTGACGTGAAATTAACTCAGACTCCTTAAAGCAATACATCGGACAGTTTTGATTTGGACGCTGGAGCCTGTATCCCGCATTATTTGGTTGATCCGTCCTTCAATCTAAATTTTGTCCGGAGTATTCTAAAGAAGAAAAGAAATCTTTGCTCAGGGTGAATAAGTACACGATGACTTAAGCGATAAGCTACCGGAGCGAGAAATGGTTGGGGATAGACCAAGGTACGAACTGCACTTTCACGGTCTAGTGCAAAGTGCTGTTGTTGATGATTACAACAAGGTTACGCAGATATTTCAGGATAGCTTAGCCCGACCCACTTCTCTGCCTGGACATCAGCTTCCTACTGATATTGCCGACTTCACAGGTCGCCAAGAAGAACTAGATAGGCTGACATCTCTGCTACGACAGGCAACGCAAGATGGAGAGACAGCACTTGCGATCTCTGTTGTAACTGGCACGGCAGGTGTGGGCAAGTCGGCTTTGGCTATCCATCTTGCCCATCAATTGAAGAATGATTTCCCGGATGCTCAGCTATATGTCAACCTACGCGGGACAGACAGCCAGCCCCTAGATCCATTGGAGGTGCTAGCTAGCTTTGTGCGGGTCTGGGGTGTGGATGACCAGTCGATACCTGAGGATCTAACAGAGAGGTCTGACCTCTACCGTTCATTGCTGTCTGAAAAACGGGTCTTGGTGCTGCTGGATAACGCCCGTGATGAGGCTCAGGTACGCCCTTTGCTGCCGGATAGCTCCACCTGTGCTGTCGTAGTCACAACGCACAGACACCTCACTGATCTAGAGGGGGCTACCGTCCTTGATCTCCCAGTGATGACACAACCGGAGGCTTTAGAACTGCTGGAGAAGCTGGCAGGGGTAGATAGAACACAGGCTGAACTGGAAGCTGCCAAAAACATTATCGACCTTTGCGGTGGGCTTCCCCTAGCCATCCGTATCACTGGGGGCACGCTAAGGAGTCAGCCTCAAGGGAAACTAGAAGATTACGCTCTTCAACTTGCTCAGGAGCGGCAACGAATGGTAGAATTGCGCCTCAGCGATCTGGATGTACGAGCGGCGCTTGCCCTGAGTTATCAGGATTTGGATGCAACAGCTGCCCGTCTCTTCCGCTTACTAGGGCTGCTGACGGGATCAAACGTTGCGATCGCATTAGCTGCTGCCCTGTTAGAGTCTGAGCTAGCAACAGCCGAAGAGTCTGTAAAGTGTCTCCTAAATAGGCAATTGCTAGAGTCAGCGAGCGAAGGACGCTACCGTTTCCACGATTTGGTCCGCCTGTTTGCCAGAGGGCAGTTGGCTCAGGAGGAGGTGGCTGAGGCACGGCAAGCCGCTCGTAAGAGAGCCAGTCGCTGGTACCTTGAGACCTCTGAGATGATGGATCTAGCTCTCAACTCAGAAACTCGTCGCCAGCTAGCGAAGGTTCTGGTAAAAGGGAAAGACCAATCTCTAGAAGCGATCGAGCGGAACTTGCTCATTAAAGCCCTGAACTGGTTCGAGATTGAGCGGGCGAACCTTTTGGCGTCTGTAGAGTGGGCTTCCCAGGCTCAGGCTTGGGAAATAGTGGTACCGCTTGCTCGGAACTTGGTTAACTTTTTTAATACCTATGCCTACTGGGCTGACTGGGAACGCACTCACTTATTGGCGTTGGAGGCAACCCGCAAACTTGGTGATTTGCCTTTGTGCGATCGCGAATCGGATGATCCAAGACTTGCTACCGATTCGCGATCGCTAACACACAACCAGGAAGCTCAGACTTTGACTAATCTAGGCAACGTTCACTCGTTACAGAGTAACTGGGGGAAAGCCCGCGAGTGCTACGAGAAGGCTCTAGGCATCTTTGGTGAGCTAGGAGACCGCCCCGGAGTGGCTAAGACTCTAGGCAACCTGGGTAATGTTTACTTTCGCCAAGACTATTGGGGGAAGGCCAGTGAGTGCTACAAGCAGAGCTTAGACACCTTCCGTGAGCTAACAGACAGCTATGGGGAAGCTCAGACGCTGGCAAATATGGGTATTCTCTCTATACAACAAAACGATCAGGAGCAGGCGGCGGCTCTCTGGCAGGAAGCCTTAATAAAGCTGCCCCCCGACTTGCCAAAGTCCAAACGGGTGGCACAGTGGCTCCAGTCAATCAAAGGGCT
>CBDTXL010000823.1:0-2840 GCA_965364435.1 uncultured bacterium | reverse complement strand
TCTAATTATATTGCCAACAGCGATAGGCTAACACCTGATAAATATGTAAAAATGTAAAGCGTGTGGGTTACTTCCTCTCTAGCCACTGCTTTAACACCAACCGCTGTTGCCCTGGGAAACTTTGATGGCGTTCACCGAGGGCACAAACAGGTTATTGAGCCAATTTTGCAAAAATCTGAAGCTTCTCAAGCAATTGCTGTGACGCCACCAGCAGTGGATTGGCAAAGTCGGCTTGAAAGTATCAAGGTGCCAATCTTCAAGGAAAATTTTGAGAGTAAAGCCGGTGCGGAGACAGGGCACACTTATGCTACGGTAGCGACATTTAATCCTCATCCGCGTGAATTCTTTTCAGGTCAAAAGTGGAAGCTGCTGACGCCACAGTCAGAAAAGGTACAACAGTTGAGTATCCTGGGTGTCGAACAGCTGGTACTATTGCCCTTTGACCGGGAACTAGCATCCCTGAGTCCACAGCAATTTGTCGAAAAGATTTTGGTGCATCAGTTGCGAGCAAGGCGGGTGAGTGTGGGACAAGATTTTTGCTTTGGGTATCGACGATCTGGTACATCAGCTGACTTACAGGCGATCGCGTCCTCCTATGGTATTGATGTCACAATCGTGTCTTTGCAAACTTGTCAGGGAGAACGCATTAGTAGTTCTGTCATTCGCCAATCTCTACAGCAAGGCGATATCACTCAAGCCAATCAGCTATTAGGACGACCTTACACCCTTACCGGGGTGGTGGTGAAAGGGCAACAGCTGGGCAGAACTATCGGATTTCCTACGGCTAACCTCCAACTGCCCCCGGAAAAGTTTTTGCCAAGGCAAGGTGTCTACTGTGTGCGAGTATGCGAATCCTCACTGACATCACTGCTATCCGCCCAGTGCGCAGTCATGAATATTGGACAACGTCCCACAGTAAATGGCAGCAGTTTGACAGTAGAGATTCACCTGTTAGATTGGTCTGGAGACTTATATGGACAGACATTAACGGTAAGCTTAGAACAGTTTTTGCGACCTGAACAAAAATTTGCGTCTTTAGAGGCTCTCAAGACGCAAATCCAGACAGACTGTGCAGCAGCAAGAGCGTTTTTCCGGACTGAGAGTTAGGATGTCGGGGTCATGAGACAACGTATTGAGCAACTGACTGAAAATTTAGGTCGTACTATTGTTGGCAAAGCTGATGCCATTCGCTTGGTGCTAGTGGCGCTGCTTGCTGGGGGTCATGCTTTGCTAGAAGATGTCCCCGGCGTTGGTAAAACTCTTCTCGCTAAATCCCTGGCTCGTTCCATCGACGGGCGATTTCAGCGTATTCAATGTACTCCTGACCTCCTGCCTACAGATATCACTGGTACCAATATCTGGAATCAGCGCAGCGGGGAGTTTGAATTTCTGCCGGGACCAGCCTTTGCGAATATTCTACTGGCGGATGAAATCAATCGGGCGACGCCCCGTACTCAGTCTGCCTTGTTAGAGGTGATGGAGGAGCAGCAGGTGACTGTGGATGGTGTTTCTCGTAGCGTACCCAAACCGTTTTTTGTGATTGCCACCCAAAATCCGATTGAGTATCAAGGTACCTTCCCGTTACCAGAGGCACAAATGGATCGATTCATGCTGTCTTTAAGCTTGGGCTATCCTACCCAGGAGGAAGAACTCCAGATGTTGCAACGACATCAGGATGGTATGAGGGTTTCAGAACTGAGTCCCTGTATCTCCACAGAAGATGTTCTGGAGTTACGCCGTCTTTGCAATCAGGTGAAGGTGGAGAGGTCTTTGCAAGAGTACATCCTCAACTTGGTACGAGCGTCCCGTGACGCTGAAGAAGTGACGCTGGGGGTCAGTCCTCGTGGTAGTGTAGCCTTGCAGAAAACGGCTCAGGCATTTGCTTTCCTTGACGGTCGAGAGTATACCATTCCTGATGATGTTAAGTTACTGGCACCTCATGTGCTTTCCCATCGTCTAATTCCAGCAGGTGGGCGTCGAGCTAAGTCAATTGTTGAGCAGTTGCTGCGCTCGGTTCCCATTCCTTAGAATTGTTTCTTTCAGCTAGGTTAAGGCGTGTGAGGTCAAGAATTAGACGGCGAAAACGAGGGGGATTGCCCAAAGGGAAACGGCAGAAGCGATCGCTAGCTGTTTTGTTCCTATTGCTGCTAGTGTGGAGTATCTGCCTGGGATGGGGAATGGCGATCGCATTAGGTACCCCTGTTAAACCAGACATCGTTGCTCAATCCACTCCAGCAGTGCCCGGTACAGTTGACCCAGTGCCTGCTCGCTACCAGCTGGGGCAAGAACTTTACTTGGAAAACTGTGCTAGCTGCCACGTTGCTCTGCCACCGGAGGTTCTGCCCACAGAAACTTGGCGTCGGCTGCTTTTAGAGCCAGAACAGCACTATGGTCAGAAGTTACAGCCGATGATTGGTCCCTCTCTCCTCGTTATGTGGGACTATCTGCGGACATTCTCCCGTCCCCAAGCGGCAAAAGAACCAACTCCATATCGTGTTTCAGAATCTCCTTTTTTCAAAGCACTCCATCCACGAGTTGACTTCCCCCAACCCGTGAATCCTGGTAGCTGCGTCACTTGTCATCCTGGGGTTGCCCAGTATAACTACCGCAGTCTCACCTCAGACTGGGAAAACTCACCCTAAGCTGGACTTTATCCATTAGACAGCTCCCTATCCCTTAGTCACATCTTTCTTTACAATTCAAGTCCGCCTTGGGAACCCGTGTTCTTTCGTGAGGCATTCTCAACAACATTGAGAGCGGGGGAAGCATTTTTATTTTTTATTTATCAAAATCTCTTGACTTTATTAATGAAACTAGCTTTTTAAATACAATTATTATTT
>CBDTXL010000822.1:0-2842 GCA_965364435.1 uncultured bacterium | reverse complement strand
CCCCAGCAGCTGAGCCGATAACGCCGGAAGTAGAACCAACCCCAGTGATTGAACCAGTGCCAGTTAAACCAATACAGCCTGAAAAACCCAAAGCGAATAGCTTCTTAAACCGTAAACAGGGTTCAGATGCTGGTGAAGCGATTCCCGGTTCTGGCTTGCCGCCAACGCTGCCGGAGATTGTGGAAACACCGTTCCCAGAACTCTCAGAGCCTGAAGGTGTGCCTCCTCAAGCAGAGCAATCGATCGCTCCAGAGGAAAAGTCATCATCTGCAACACCCTGAGAAAAGGAAACTGCTCAGATGAAGTCTCGTGTGCGATCGCCAGAACTTCCCCAAAACAGAACCTGGTTAAATACAGACCACCCCCTGTCTCTGAAAGATTTGAAAGGACGAGTCGTCATTTTAGACTTTTGGACATACTGCTGCATTAATTGCCTACACGTCCTACCAGAACTGAAATATTTGGAAAAAAAATATAAGGACAGCCTCACTGTAATTGGCATCCATTCGGCTAAATTTGATAACGAGAAAGAAGCTGAAAATATCCGCCAAGCTGTCCTCCGCTACGATATCGAGCATCCAGTCCTGGTTGACAGTAACTTCGATGTCTGGCAGCAGTATGCGGTTCGTGCTTGGCCAACATTGATGGTGATTGACCCTGAAGGATACGTTATTGGCTATGTATCGGGTGAAGGCAATCGGGATGTTTTGGATCAGCTGATCAGCCAAATAATCCATGAACACCAAGAGAAAGGCACAACCAACTTTCAGGAACTGACGCTTACCCTGGAAAAACAGCGGCAACCCCTAGCAACGCCCTTGGCTTTTCCGGGTAAGGTGTTGGCAGATGGAGTTAGTGAGCGCCTATTTATTGCAGACTCTGGTCATCACCGGATTGTTGTTAGTACGCTGACTGGCGAGGTTCAGTATGTAATCGGTTCTGGAAAATCCGGCTTAACTGATGGTTCCTTCTCAGAAGCTCAGTTTTTCGCGCCACAGGGAATGGCCTTTGATAGCGAAAATCAACTTCTCTACGTTGCCGATACAGAAAATCATGCTCTGCGGCAGATTGACTTCAATACTCAGCGGGTTAAGACCATTGCTGGGACTGGTGAACAAAGCCACCATATTCGTCCTCACAGTGGGGTGGCTTTGGAGACTGCCCTAAATTCCCCTTGGGACTTGGAAAAAGTGGGCAATAGCCTCTTGATTGCGATGGCTGGTCCCCACCAAATTTGGGAAATGCAGTTAGAAACTGGCAGGATTAGCACCTACGCTGGTACAGGTGCCGAAGCTTGCGTCGATGGTTTACTCAATGAGTCTGCTTTTGCTCAACCTAGCGGTATCACCACTGATGGTAGAGAGTTATATGTCGCTGACAGTGAAGTTAGTTCAATTCGCGGTGTTGGTCTAATTGACAATCTGTCGGTGCGAACGGTCTGCGGCAGTGGTGAACTTTTTGGTTTTGGTGATCTTGATGGTGAGGGTCTTGATGTGCAACTCCAACACTGCCTGGGCGTGGAATATGCCCAAAATTCCCTTTGGGTGGCTGATACCTACAATCACAAAATCAAGCGTGTTGACCCCCGTACCGGCAGCTGCCAGACCATGTTGGGAGATGGAACAGCAGGTCATCAGGACGGTGAGGGTACTGCTACCCGCTTTTCAGAACCATCAGGTTTGAGTGCGATCGCTCATCGGCTTCCCATTAGCGTAGGGACTCCGAAGGAGCTAGAAAGCGTTGCAAATTACCTATACATTGCCGATACAAATAACCACGCCATACGTCACGTTGATCTTGGTACCCTTAAGGTAACAACCTTGGAATTCCCAGGATTATGTACCCCAGAGCTGTGTCTTCCCGGCACTACACACTCCTAATTTCTAGATCCTCTTTCTACGTCTCTGGTGCAGCGAGTACCCGCAATAGAGTCTCAAAATCATTTAAGTCACCGACAATCCGTCGGACAGGCTGAGGCCAAAGTCTGAGAAGTGTTGGTGTTGCTGAGATCTGATTCGCCTCAGCCTGATCCGGGTGTTTGGAAACGTCAATAACTTTTAGGGTGTAAGGATGATTAAGAGAATGCTCTAACAACTGATGCAGGCTCTTGAGAGTATACTCAGTTGCCTCACTGTTTCCAGAAACAAACAACCGCAGCACATAGCCCTGGGCGTTTGGTTGCAGGGAGTGAGCGTTAATTCCTTCCGAATCGCTGCTGGCTTTGCTCACCTGAAGATCTCCTGTAGCGTTAGCGTTTGCAGAGGTTGGTACCTCAGCCGCATAGGGAAACGAGGTAACGTCCCAGGAGGTAGTCTGTTTGTTCATAAAACCTTCTTTGTTTGGGTAGTCCTTGGGAGAACCTGTAGGGTAACCTTCTCCCAAGGAGTGGAAGTAGGAGAATCGCTCAGGGCGCTCAAAACGCACAATCAAGTCGTGGTCTTCCCAAAGTTGAGGGAATTGAGAACGATAAGTTGCCACCACAATCGGATCGCATGACTCTTCCTGCCAAGGAGCTACTTGCCAAATCAGGTTGCGGGTGCCAAACACAGCATTGAGCAGGGTCTGATGATGTAGCACCGGTCGATGAATTTCCGCTGATGTTCGCAGTTGCTGGGTTCGAGGGTCGAGCCACCGATCAATAGTGGCAGTGTACCCCGGTACTAGAAAATGAGGCGGTTCCGGCAACCCCAAGATTTCTTGTAGAGCTACACACAGATGCAAGTGCCAGTGAACTAACTTACTGGGGTCAATGCCATAAATTAAATCTCCCCCCGGCGTGAACATCGCAATGCCTTTGAACAGCTGGGGAAAAAGTGGTTTGTCTACTTTCAATCGACTTATT
>CBDTXL010000821.1:0-2848 GCA_965364435.1 uncultured bacterium | reverse complement strand
CAACGCTTGAAACCTTGAATCGAGAATCGCGATCGCGTACCGTTTTAACAGTCGGGGTTCCAAGTGCAATGAAAGCCAAAGGGCACGATACCGGGCAATCCCAACCGACAAATAGGCTAGCGATCAAGTGCCTCGCTATCAAACACCCAAACTTCGCTCGTTTCGGAATTGCCATCCCAGACTGCGGTTAGCACCCAACTTCCCTCAGGATTATGGGCATCTTGAACATACAGGGGTTCTGAAGCATAGCGATTTTCGCCCAAATCTGCTTCAGTAACGGTAGGGGTTTGCCTGTCGAAACGAGCGATCGCGCATGGCGTCTTTCTCTTGGTGGGGTAAGCCAGAAAACTTTCTCCACCTTTCGCCTTAAATCTTCACGACGGAAATAATCACTTCTCCTTCGTTGTCGTCAAGGTGCGTATCGAAGAAGAATGCTGAAAGTTTTGCAGGTTCTAGAACATCTAGCGTCAGGGTATCGTCATAGCCGTTTAATGTTGACCAGGTTGCCGTGACTGCCACATCATTTTTCTTGTTGATGAACTTACCACCGTAGATCCAGAGCATGACTAAGGGTTCACCCTTTTGCACATCACCCTCTACGTAATCGAAGGAACCACTGCGGATTCTGATCACGTAGGTTCCCTGTTCCAGATCTGCGCGAACAGAAATTTGCTCCTCGATTTTCTTCATCTCATCAGGATTCAGCACGTAGCAATTCTGCTTGCTGTGAACCTTCAGATCTTCAATTTTGCAACCTTCCATAGTCTCTTAACCTCGCTGTTTGTGTAAGTAATAGATCTGAAATAGAAGTGTACCACCAGTCAGAGCAGATTATTCATAAAATTTATTTCCATGGGTAGATGATTTATACTTACGATTTGTTGATCAGGGGTTTCACTTAGGTGAAGTACAGCCTAAACTTGGCAACTTAGATAGCTAGGTAATCTCTAACTGGGAAGGGAGCATTTGTGCCTCAGAAATCTACCCGGCGTGGAAGCCGAAAGGAACGCGCTGAGGCATGAGTACCCGCGCCACAAGTTCAGCGGTGAAGTTTTGGGCATCAATCACCAGTAACTCAGAATGCTTCGCGGAAGATAAAGACCTTTTAAATACCTAAGGTAATGCTTAAAAGGCTATTCAAAAGGTCTCATTCCCAGTTGGCTCTTGGTTGACAAGACCTCGCTTCTGATGGCGATAGGAGGCGACAATGGGGTAAACAACGCCGCGTAGCCGATTTATCGAACCAACCGGACGATGGACCACCAGACCGTTCCAGGGAGAAAATCGCAGGTTTTCACAGAAATCGAATTGTTTTTCAAAATTAATGATTTGATGCTTGACGGTGAGACGACCGACTGTGAAGAAGGGTGATTCGCTTTCCTTCCAGGTAACCGTGGTATCGTCAATGGACATGTTTGGGCTGGTTTGGAACTGAATGCCAAAGTCCCAACAGTATTGGGCATCCGGTTTTGCCAGAGATTGAATGATGTCATCCCGGTAGTAGTTGTCGGGTTGATTGGGATCTAAGCCGAGTGCTTTAGCGCGATTGATGAAGGGAAGTTTAGGAATCCCTGGTCGGGACTGGAATGGAATCCTGTTGTGTGGTGGTTCAGATGAAACCGGAGTAAACGCATATTTAATGACAGCGGGATATTCGACAGGAATTCGATCAGTCTGCGAAGCATCAAAATCGGGGTTGAGGCCCAAAGCCGAGGCTGAACTACTCCAATATCGTTGTGTTAGTAAACTTTTCGGAGTCTGGCTCCCCGTACCCTTGAGGAGTGCTAAGAACTGCCTAGGATGTTGATAGAGCCACTTCTTTGTCGCCTCCTTTGACTCAACGACGGCACTAAAAAAGCCGTAGTAGTCTCTGATGGTTTTTACAAAGAAAAACTCTGAATTGTGAACAATAATGTCCTGGGTTTTCGACTCTCATCGTAGTAAAAAAGAGGATATTCTTCCCCATTGAGAATTTGGCTTTTTAGTTTACCCCCTTGATAAGACCTCAACAGATGAGTAATGTTTGGGTTCAATCCATAGACGTTACATAGGTCGATTTGGTGATTTGAACTATTTCTGAGGTGATTCTGGCGGTCTGTACGCAGAAAACTATCGGTAAACCATTGGACAAAGTATGGGAAAATCAGGTTAGATTTTGGGGAATATTTCGTCTCTCCGGTCTTCTTATATAAGACGGCTAGGTCTTCCACGGGGGGAAGATTTTTCTCAAACTTTTCAGGTGGAGTTAAGTTAACGTCTAGATAGTTTTTATCGGTTAAAGGTTCCCAATCAGTAGCGGTAGATGGAGTCCGGAATAAGTACGATCGTTTAATGACTCCCAAGACGTGTAGGGAGACATTGTACTAAACGGATAGGGACGAGGAGGGATTTTATTGATTGCATTATTAATGAGAGTTTTGTTAACTTTTTTCTTGAGAGAATCGTTGCTTTGAATAAAGCTCCAAATCGGCTTAAAGTTAGTTAACAACAAAGTCTCAACGGTATTTTTAAAGCCGTCTCTTGATGTGTCTCTTTTTGAAGCCATAATTGTTCTTTTTTTGGAATCTGGATAGGTGTGATTGATTAGTTAACCATCTAGCTAGGGTGCATCTAAAACGCACCCTCAGCATCTCTATTGTGGGGTTATACGTCTAGTTTGTCTAGGAGCTTTTTCAAGTTTTCTGGTCGGTAGTCTGGTCGATGTTTCCAGCGGTATTTGACACCTTCGTGCAATTCATCAAATTCATCGCCAATCTCCCGTACTATGCTTCCCGCCAATCTTGTAGCCTTACTGAGGATACTCTTTGGCTGGACCTGAAAATCGCAGGTATAGTCAAAGTCAATAGGA
>CBDTXL010000820.1:0-2848 GCA_965364435.1 uncultured bacterium | reverse complement strand
CCCTCCCTTCCAATACCCATATGGTAACGCTGCAACACTACCAGCAAGGGTTGAGTATTGAAGAAATTGCCCAAAAACGGGGTTTCAGCCCTCGGACAATTATTACTCATCTAAGTGAGTTGCTGGAGATGAAACAGCCAGTAGATATAGATCGGCTAGTCTCTCCAGAACAGCAAAAGCTGATACTTCAAGCGATTCAAACTGTAGGTGCTGACTCGCTCAAAACTATACGGGAACACTTAGGAGAAGAATACGGTTACGAAGAAATTCAATTGGTGCGAGCTTGGTGGCGACGGGAAAAGAGTTGATGCCTATCGCTACTATTAGATTAGGTTCACAGCTATTTAGAGATTGTCTTTATGTCCATGACTATCACAGACCTGGAACAAGCTCCGTGGTGCCAGTACTCATCAAGCATCACTGTAGTACTCTCATATAAGCCCTTGATTGTGAAGAATATTTTCATATTCTTCTTGACTAAGAGGGCAATCAATTAAGTTCAGTAAATTTGATTTATTGAGGTAACGTTGCTTGGCCATTTGAGATAGTAGATTATCACCTATATCTTTCATTTTCTTAGTATGGCTAGTTTTGGTTTTAACTGTTGTTATCTTGCCATCTGTAGTAACATATATAAAATAATTATGATCGCCCTGTCGTTTTTCAAATCCTTTAGCTAGTAAAGAGGACTCTACTTTAGCTTTTGGGCGTGGCATTATTTACCTCTTCAAGTCGGTTTAGTAGTTCTCTACGTAATCTTAAAGCATCTAATGCTAAGTTAGCATCTGTTGATTTGACATATTCATTCCACATAAATACAATTTGTTCATATATTTCTTGAATCAGTTGTTCCCGAGTATAAGCAAAAGCATAAAGGCAGATCACAGGTTCTTCAACAACAAAAAGCTGCTGTGTTTCCTCATCAAGAAAAGGTATTAAATTCATAGATTCTCTGAAGCGTAATCTTTGTTCACCCCAATAAACCTCTTCAAAAATCAAAGGTGAAAGGTCAACTGTTTCTAGTCTTGTGACATCTGTTAATTTAGTAGGATTTCCTTCTGAATCTAGATAACATAAACCTGTAACCTGGACTAGCTTTAGTCTATTTTTGATTGCTTTATCTTCTAATTCTGAGTGATAAGTACACCTGATCTTTCGGCTCTTCCGGTACGTAGATGGGTAACGTAAAATTAATATATGTTCATCAAAGTCAATACGAATTAATTTACCCGTCACTGTCATAACGGTATTTTCTAGTTCTAGCCAACTATCAATATGGGCGACTGCATCACTTGTAAGCACAATTTCATCACGATCATTTTGTGCAAACCGCAGTTGCCAATCATCACCAGCTTTTGGAAGAAACTCTCGGGCTTCACGTAATGCGCGGAACCTTAGGTTATCATCTGGGAAGATGTTCTGGATAGGGTTAATATCAGTCCCGTTTAGACTCGCCAGAAAGCTTTCCAGACTTTCCATAATAACTGACTGGTCTGAAGCTAGGCGATCTAGCTGCTTCAAAACTATGGGCATGGCATAGCTTCCAGGTTGAGGCACCTTGCAAAGCAAAGTGTAACGTTGCTGAATTTCTTGTGGTAGCCTGAACCGTTGCCCTACAGTGAGTTCCTCTTGTACTGTAGCGAGGTAGTAAACAATTTTTTGTAGCCCGCTGAGAGTATTAACCAGAATTGAGACGGGAACTTCATAGTTCTCCATCTCTTGTCCTATCAAGCGGACAGTAGCCGTTACTTCCTCAGGTGCTGTTTGAGACAATATTTAACTCCCTTACTGCACCATTTTGATCTCAATTTTATGACGTTTTGGCTCCCTGCTTGAGTTCATTTTCGTTAGTTACTCTACCAGTTCCTCTAAGGTAAGCTTCAGAAGGTCACACAAGGCTTTCGTCTGTGGTAGATAAAGCTTCGGGATATGTCTGCCAGCTTCCCAATTTTTCACAGTGGTTACAGTCACACCCAATTCATCAGCGACTTGCTGTTGCGTCAAATTTAGCGATTGGCGTCGTTGTTTGAGCTTTTCCCCCACACTAGTCATTACTGTGTTATTCCAGAATTAGCAGAGTTAAGTTGACTTAACCAGAATTTTTCCGTATTATGAGGGCATGACTTCACAAGGTCAGAAAGCCAGTGCGTCACGGCTACCAACCTCTAAGCACTGGCTCTGACTCCCATTTCACATGGAGACAAGTTCATTATGCCTTACAGAGAACGCCTTAACCCTTGGGTACTGGTTCGCTTGCTGCCCAATCTGCAACGGGTGACTGTTGGTCAGTATCGCAATCGTTCCGATGCGGACGGTCATCTACAGATTATTCGTCGCCTGATGCCTAATGCTGAATTTGAGGTGATGTTCAACCCCGACTTACCACAGCCGAAGCAAGGTGATATTCGCCCTAGAACAAGAACATCAGGTCGCTAATCCTGAAAGAACCTCTCCCCAGCCCTCCCCTTACTAAGGCTACCGTGTATACACAAGTTTTGGGTCTGAAGTTTTGCGCTCAAGATCCCCCTAAATCCCCCTTAAAAAGGGGGACTTTGACTGGATTCTCCCCCCTTTTCAAGGGGGGCTGGGGGGGATCTCCGAGGCGATTCATCCAGTGGAACAGAGATGTGTATACACTGGAGCCTTGCTAAGGGGAGGGAGCCAGATTCTGCTTACTCCCCCCTGATTTACGGGAGGATTGAGCCGGAGATGAGAGTGAGGAGGTCATCTATTGATTCTTGCAGAAGGTCTAATCGCGCAACCATGACCATCTTATTTCGCCGCATCAAACCCGCTCAAAAGTTCCGCATCACCAAGCGCCAAATTGCCAAATTCTTGCGAATTCCTG
>CBDTXL010000819.1:0-2848 GCA_965364435.1 uncultured bacterium | reverse complement strand
GCTTATCGGCGCTTGGGCGTTCGGTGGAGCCTTGGGGCTTATCGGCGCTTGGGCGCTCAGTGGAGGCTGGGCGTTCGGTGGAGTCTTGGGGCTTATCGACGCTTGGGCGTTCGGTGGAGCCTTGGGGCTTATCGGCGTTTGGACGCTCAGGGGAGCTTGGGCTCTCAGATGGGGCTTGCGGTCTCGTTAAATTACTAGGGACTCTGCTGTCGTCTTTAAACTGAACCTGAACAAGGTAAGCCTCAGCCTTGCCTGTGGCTGGAAATGCATACCCCCCAACACTGGAGAGCGCTTCCTTATCAAAAGCTCCGTCAGAGAAAGAACTCCCCATCGGCTGAAGACTGTCGGAGATGATTTTGCCGTTTTCATCTACCTTTACTGCAACAACGACTGCGCCGCCGTTTGGCTCTCCGGAAGAGATCTCTTTTTGTGGATAGTTGCGAGAGATTTTAATTGTTTCCGGACGGGTAGCTATCTCATTACGCCTTAACCAGTCGGTGACAAGTTTGTTGTAATCGTTGTAAACGCTAGGGCTGCTGTTATCTGTTGAATTCCTCTGACCTGAAGCCGGAGCCATAGCCTGATTTGTTCCCTCAGGAGCAGCCCCCAGGGACGTCTGAGTGGAAGAGCCAGATTGCGTTATCTGATTTATTTGATCCGGCAGGGCAGCGCTAGTGAGACCTAACAACGGCAGTCCGCGCTCTCTGGAAAGGATTGACGGCTTGGAGGTGGGATCTGTTGGCAGTGGGGGGAGATCAGCCAGCTTGAGCGATCGCTGATTACTCGGATTGAATCGAGCGGAACCTTTGTAAAAACTATAGTTGGGCGTCGGCTTTTGCTTAGATGATTGTGACTGTTTATTGGATGATTGCGATGTGCGTGACGAAGATAACCCGTTGCTAGCTGGTGGCAATGGGCTTATCGGGGGCAAATTGTAGAGGTACGAGTCCCTAGAAGAAGATAGGGATGGTAAAGGGGTCGATGGATAGGCGGGCAAGGGATACAACGACTGAAGCTGATTGGGCAGAGGCGACAGCGACGGCGGTGAAAGCTGTGCTAGGCGGCTCTGCTCTGCTGGTGTTAACTGCACCAGTTTGACATTCCGTAGGGGCTGCGGCTTGTCCTGGGAGGCGATTGGCAAATAAGGTAGGGTTACTGCCAGTAGTGCATGGATGCCTACGGAAGACATAACAGCAATACCAGTTGGCTCAAACAGCTTTTGAGGGAAGCTTTTAATGAAGTCAGGGAAGCTTTGAGTAAAAGAAGCGTAGGACATAGCAGTTACAGTTCACTCCGCTGCATCGTTGCAGGCAGGTTATCAGGTCAGGGTATTGAAAGAATTATCCGCTTATATAGCTTATTGATTTTTAATGATAGTCTCAGCCGTTTCAGAACAGGACAGTCAAGTTGTGCCAGTTTTTGATTTGTCTTGCTCTGGGACAACGACCACACCTTCAGCCGGAAACTTGCTGTCTATTCACTTGATTTGAGTCGATTTAACCAGCGAATTTAGTCATTTTCACGATTAGTAGGGAAAAGTAGGGCAATTTCAAGGTAGGGCGATCGCGTAAATCAGCATAAATCACTTGCTCTGGTAGTGTCGCTCGTTCCACCACACAAGCGCTCTCCAATAACTGACGCCGGTTTAGCACTTTCCACACCTCATGGTAGACCGAACTCACTTTCATTAGTACCACGACATCTGCCCAGTCCAAAATTGTTTCCAGTTCCCCCACATTATAGAGAGCAGGAAGCACCGCGAGGCGCTCTTGCCGCACTGTCAAAGGCACTCCTAAGGCTGAGGCTGCTGCCATTGGAGAACAGACTCCCGGTACCGTCTTCACAACACTCTCAGGATGCAGCTGTTGCAGCATCTGCGCTAAATAAGTAAATGTGCTGTAAAAACTGACATCCCCTTCACAGACAAATGCAACATCTTGTCCTAAACGTAGATATTGCCAGACCTGCTCAGCCGCGATTTCCCATGATTGAGTCAGGATGGCAATATCCTGCACATAAGGAAAGGTCAACGCCAGTTGCACTTGATGAACCCCTAGCCATTCATCCACAATCTGCTGAGCGATCCCTGGCGATCCGTGGATGCCAGCGGGGAAAGCCACCACTGGGACCTGTTTCAGGATACGCAGCCCTTTGAGGGTAATCAATTCAGGGTCACCCGGTCCAACACTAATCCCGTAGAGTGTGCCAACTTGTACGAAAGTCACTTGTCAAGGATGATTAATAATTATTAATAATTACTTCTTTTGGACTGTAAATCCAAAATGCCATTACCGACTGTCATTTTACCGGGCTATTTTGCCAGTGCCCTTGAATACCGTCTTTTAGAACAATCTCTAAAACAGATAGGGTTTCCCACTGTCACAGTACCGCTGCGCCAACAGGATTGGTTCCCTACCCTCGGCGGTCGCTCAATGGTGCCGATTTTGCGGAAAATTGACCAAACAGTTAAACAGGTGCTATTTGAATACCACGCCTCTAAGATTAACCTGATTGGTCACTCGGCTGGTGGCTGGATTGCTCGGATTTATCTAGGAGAAAAACCCTACAACATACACAATGATGTCACTGAGTCAGCGGGTTTATGGCACGCTTACCCCTACGTCAGGACTCTAGTGACCCTGGGTACACCCCATGTTAGTCAAGAGCGCTGGACAAAACGCAATCTCGATTTTGTGAAAATCAACTATCCAGGGGCTTTTTATCCAGACGTTCACTATGTTTGTGTTGCTGGTAAGGCAATCTACGGTCAACAACGCTTGGGCAGCTGGTTAGCTTACAGCAGTTACAAACTGACTTGCGGACAAGGCAACTGCTGGGGAGATGGCAT
>CBDTXL010000818.1:0-2851 GCA_965364435.1 uncultured bacterium | reverse complement strand
GAGGCGCTGACTGACCCGAAATGGAAGGGTCGCATCTTGGTGCGATCGTCTAACAATGTTTATAACCAATCGCTCGTCGGGTCAATGCTCGAAGTTAATGGTCCTCAGAAGACTGAGGAGTGGGTGCGTGGTGTTGTCGCAAACTTGGCACGACCGCCAGAAGGTAATGATACGTCGCAAATCAAAGCTGTAGCTGCTGGTCAGGGTGATATTACGATCGCAAACACCTACTACGTCGCTCGTCTTCTAAAATCAGACAAGCCGGAAGACAAAGCGATCGCGCAAAAAATTGGCGTGTTCTTCCCCAACCAGAATGAACGCGGTACCCATGTCAATATTAGTGGCGCTGGTGTTGTGAAAACTGCTCCTAATAAAGAGGGAGCAATTAAGTTTCTGGAACACATGGTAAGCCCAGAGGTTCAAGAAAGTTTCGCTAAGAGCAGCTATGAATATCCAGTGCTGGAGGGGGTTGCTCTCGATCCCGTTGTCGCTAGCTTTGGTAAGTTCAAGGCTGATTCCACCAACGCTGCTGCCTTCGGTAAGAATAATCCAGAGGCGCTGAAGATAATGGATCGTGCGGGTTGGAAGTAGAGACAATGGGTAATCGGTAATGGGTAATCGGTAATCGGTAATCGGTAATCGGTAATCGGTAATGGGTAATCGGTAATCGGTAATGGATAATACATGGACTACGTAAAATCCCCGTAGTAGCCCCCAGTCAAGAGTCCCCAATCCCCCAAATTTGTTGGAAGCTTTACAGGAACTTTATGATTTCTTTAAAGAGTTTTCTATAAATTTGGAAATTAGACCAGTTGCCTGGTCTACTCATACCAAATCCGGGTTGACTAGCCCCTTTTTAAGCAAGCTGGGGAAGCTGGGGAAGCTGGGGGAGAACAATCCCTTGCATTGAAAGGGGGGTTATAAAAGCGGATTTGGTATCAAGTGTGAAGATGCCCAAGTTAAACCGTATCCATATTGGTGAGGAGTGGCTAAACTATTTATGACTACACTTTCTTTGTCAGACTTGAATAATCCAGTCCCAGACCTAGCGTGGAGTCAGCAAAAGGCGCTTTTGCAAGGAGAGGTTTTGGTTGAAACGCGAGCGCACTCAGCTTGGGGTGGTGCTGTTACTGCACAAATGTACTTACCAATAGCGCGATCGCACGTTTGGCAACAACTAACCGATTACCCCCGCTGGGTGCAATACTTCCCTGATCTCACCAAGAGCGAAGTCTTGCACCGAGGTGAGGTAAAACGTCTGTATCAAGTTGCCAAAAAAGCCTTTCTGTTTCTCACTGCTGAAGTCGAAATTTACCTGAACGTCTTTGAAGTACTTGGGCAGCACATTCAGTTCCGGCTAGAAAAAGGCAGCTTTACCGATTTTACCGCAGACCTGAAACTGCAAGATTGCGGCAATGGTACGTTGCTCACCTACACTGTGCAAGCAACGCCTAACATTCCGATACCGGCAGTTTTCATTCAACAGGCGATGCACATGGAATTGCCAGACAATATGCGGAAAATGCGGCAAGTTCTGTGTGCCGCTTGAACCTATAGCCATCCTATTTTAGTTGTCAGGTGCTAGCGGCTCAGATACCCGACTTCTTGGAGAAGTCGGGTATCTCGCCCTCACGAATCATTTGGGACTGCTATAGAAACGAGTTCCTTTCTACAACAGCCCAACTTTTTTCAGTGCGTTTTGAGCAGCGCTTTTCTCAGCGGCTTGTTTGCTGCGACCCATACCAGTACCGTACAGTTTACCCTTCAGGCGCACTTCAGTGGTGTACACTTTGGCATGGTCAGGGCCAGACTCTTTGATTAGGAAATATTGAGGAATTTCACCATACTTCCCTAGCGCCCATTCCTGAAACATACTTTTAGAGTTGAGAGCAGACTGAGCAAGAACAATATCGTCAGCTACCGGAATAAATAACGGTTCCACAAACTCGCGAACCTTATCAATACCTGAGTCCAAGAAATAAGCACCAATAATTGCTTCAAAGGCATCACTGAGCAATGATGGGTTTTGGCGACCTCCATCTTGGATAGTGCCTTTGCCTAGCCGTAGTTGCTTACCTATACCCAGTTCAGTTGCAAATTTAACCAGTTGCTTTTCCCGCACTAACTCCGAGCGCAAAGAGGTCAGTTGACCTTCACTCAGCTTCGGATAACGACCATAAATCAACTCTCCGACCAGAAAACCGAGCAAAGCATCACCCAAGAATTCCAGACGCTCATTGTCTTCGCCTTCTTCCGGGTGTTCGTTAAAGTATGAGCGGTGGGTAAGCGCACGGCGCAGAAGCGATTGGTCGCTAAAGCACGGAAGCTTCGGCATTTCTATCTGTTTATTAAAACGGGAAATTAATTGAATGGAATAAATCACAAGACAAATTTTGTTAGACTAAACATCTCTAGTGACAGCAATGTTTAGTCTAACGGCTTTGGTACAGTATCTGCTTCAATCAGCCTGTATGTCTTTCTTGACTAGAAACCGTTACTTAAGTTTCCCAACAGTTTCTACTTGGACTTTACCCTCAGCTTCAACCGCTTCAACAAACTTACTGAATTTGCTAAAGGTAGTTCCATCAGGTTTACGGATAGATGACACACCCTGATAGTTAGGAAACTGCTGATTAAGACGCATTAGGTTGTCAATAAACGAAAATGTTGCCGGTTTCCCTTGTTTAACAATTTTGCTCTATTTTCAATCTTGCTAATGTTCTCGTAATCCCAATAAATGGAGACGAAATTTTTCCGCTCAGTTACTTGAGCTTCCAAGGTTGACTGATTTTTTGCTGACATGATTTTTATCCAAATGTACGACTTGGATAACATCACTTATCTGGCACAC
>CBDTXL010000817.1:0-2858 GCA_965364435.1 uncultured bacterium | reverse complement strand
CTAAGCTTCAACTTGTTTATTTCCCCGTTTCCACAGGTAGCTGGAAACCAAGTTTGTGACAATATGAGCCACAATCGGGACTAGCAAATTGCCTGTTGCCAGGGCGCTAAACCCTAAGAGCAACCCTACAGCTGTTGCCCAAACCACATAAGGCCATTGTTGTGGACCGCTCAGGTGCAATATACCAAATAATAAACTTGAGGCAACAAGGCCCGTGGCGTTCAAGCCAACCGCTGGCAACATGACGCCTCGAAACAACAATTCTTCACTCATACCGGGCAGCAACCCTAGCCAAATTAGATCCGGTAAGACTAAAGGTGTAAGAACCAATTGCAGGTAGAAGTCTGCGCTTTGGCGGTAAGCAGGCCAAAGACGATAGACCAGGCTACTACCAACAGTAATTGCTACCGCTATGCCCAGCCCCAAGAGTAAGGCTTCAGGGGTTCCTCGTAGGGGCAGGAGCGTCACGGAGCCAAGATGCAGCCATAGCTTGGCAGCGACTAGCAACAGGACAGCGGTTACACCCATAGCGACTAAAACTTGGGTGCGCGTCAGGGGTTCAAGTTCGGGAGTTTCGGGAAGCTGTTTTGCCACTAGAAGATAAGCAACGCAGGGAGGATAGGGACGGGCTGAGGGCTTGGGCGCTGATACCTGCGCGATGGGCGACCAGAACGCCGAGAGCCTCTAAATACGAGTGTACTCTTATTGCTTTAATCCCTAAATGTTCTGGGGGAACTTGCATTGAGGTCTGGTTTTCCTCAACGGCAATAATCTGCGTTTGCAATTGGCTTAAACTCAGCAGGGCACTACCGCCACAGGCGGTTTCTGGGACAACGACGGCATCCACATCTGTTGCCCAGAGGTCTCCAGGTAGAGACGCACAATTTCCCGTCTTTACAACAAACTGGGGGGCGCGACTCAAGCCGACGAGAACGCAGGGTAAGAAGGTATAGCCCAATTCTTCAGCCGCTGAGCGAGGAGACAAGTCTGGGTCGAGGGGTAGGGGCATTAGTGCTGGTGCATGAGCACAAGGGACTTGAAAGGTGCGAACGACGAGGTGGCTAATCACGGCTTCGGCACCAGCGAGGGGGTCTACTCCTTGTCCATGACGGTAAGCTTGCAAGGCGTCACTGCCAGTGTCATCTGGGAAACGGGCAACAACAGCGATCGCTTCTGCCCTTGCCTGATGAATCAGTACTTCAGCAGCTCGTAATAAACTCTCAGGATTCCCAATTGTTCCCCAACTCGCCCCAGATGCCGCTGTTCGCAGTTCCACGTTTAAGGGAGCGTCTGTCACTACATAATCAGTCAGATTCAGCCCCAATGTGGCTCTGGTGGCATCAGCGGCTTGTAGGTGCCGGACGCGCAAGTCAGGTTCAATGCCCTGATCGAGGATTAACCCCACCCGATTCTGATGCACAGGTTGCAGCCCCCAGCACCCAGCGGCAAATTTGTCAAGTCCGTAACCTTCAACATAGAGGGCGTTGGGTAAGTTCCAGTACAACTGGGCACCGTTGAGGACGTTGGGGTGAGTGATTAGGCGATCGCAGCAGGAAGCGATCGCTCTTGCCACTGGCAGGGCATCCCCCGCATAGCCACCAATCGCCGCCCCAACACCAGTAGGGACAATCAAGACAACCGTGTAAGGACGTTGAGTCATCTGAAGGTTGAAGGTTGAAAAGTTTTACACTTCATCCTTCACCCTTCAGCCTGTTCTACAGTGACTATCGCCTCTACCTGTGCTTTCTGGCGAGCGGTATCTACACGAGTAACTGCCCAGCGTAGAGGTTCCCCTCGTTTTTGCAACTCTGCCTCAATTTCTTGTTGCAGCTGCACTGGCGTTTCCTGGAGGTCAATTTCTGCTGTGATGAAGTGAGTTGTCATTTGAGCTATTTAAAGACTATGCCTGAGGGTTATCTTTATTATCAACATTATCAACCAAGAAGGACCCAGTACCTGTAGCATGGGAAAAACCTGGACACAAAAAACTCTGCTTGCATCCCTTGGATTAGGATTAGCTCTAGTGTCAAACTTGACACAAGCGGCGATTTACGACCGGAACGGAAACAAAATCCCCGATGCTGAGGTGAACTCTTCAGAAGTTAATTGGAACCTTTTGTCGGCTGAACAAGGCAGGAATTACAATGGAGTCGGTCTGCTTGAGCATCAAGGAGAGGGGTTTTGTACAGCCTTTTTTTTTAATACTGGTGGTGATGATAAGGCACCAGCCTATGCTATAACGAATGGTCATTGCTATGACGGTTTGGTATTTCCAAAGGCTAAGGAAATTATTATTAATCGACCCTCTAATATAGTCTTTAAATTGAATTATTTCGCCAATGAGCAAACTCGCGTTCGTCCCGTTCGGGTTCGACGGGTAGTTTACGCGACGATGAAAGGTACTGATATCACGATTTTGGAACTTGCTACCACCTTTAAGCAATTGGTGAAGGAGGGATTTACTCCTTTAACGATTGATGGGGTTCCTGCGCCTGTTGGAGAACCTGTTGAAGTAATTGGCATTCCGATGACTGAAGTTGAGCCTTCTCTTCGTTTCCTTCACAAAACAGTTTGTGAAGTTGGAGAGTCAGTTAATCTCCGAGAAGACGTCTATCAATGGGAGCAATCCATTCGCAATCGTTGCAGTGCTGTAGGTGGAATGTCAGGATCGCCTTTAGTGTCTCTCGAAACTAATCGAGTTGTTGCGATCATCAACACAGCTGTAAATGATGATGCCTTGACAAAACCTGAGTGCAGTTGGAATCGTCCCTGTGAGGTATCCAGTGATGGTAGCGTTGCCACCTTCCCCAAAGAAAATTACGCCCAAAGGGTAAGCAATATCCCCTCCTGCTTTGATA
>CBDTXL010000816.1:0-2862 GCA_965364435.1 uncultured bacterium | reverse complement strand
ACCTGAGTCTTTCGGAAGTGCTGCCACTAGCAACGTTGGGGATGGTCTTGGGGGTGGTGTATACGCGATCGCGCAATCTCCTCGCTTCCATGCTCCTTCACGGTCTTTGGAACGCTGGCACTCTCCTGAGCCTTTTCGTCTTAGGCAGTGGCTCCCATTAAGTAGGGCGACCCGATAGCAGTTACCTCGCTTCGTACTTGAGTTATTCAGATGGGTCGCCCCTACTAGCAACTTAATCGGTTTGAGTTAACAGTACGATATTTCGCATACGCTCAAAAATAGAGGCACTCAAGCGTTCAAGCGCTCAAGTGTCGCACGAATTACCGAAGTTGTTAACTCTCCTATGCAAGCTTCTTCTGAAATCGCTCAAACAACACCAGCGTCGCCCGTAGAGACGATCGCGTTAGATGTCGGTGGCATGAAATGTGCAGGCTGCGTCAGTGTCGTGGAACGGCAGCTAGGGCAGCATCCAGGGGTCGTTTCTGCCCGTGTCAATTTGGTAACAGAGGTAGCCGTTGTAGAGTGCCAAGCGGGTACGGTTGACGCAGCAGCGCTAGCTGAGCAATTGACTTCTACAGGCTTTCCCTCTCAACCCCGTTTTCCCCAAGCAGGTCTTGCCCCTGCTTCCCAAGATACCCTAACGCCAGCCCAGCGGCGTGAACAAGAAGCAAGGGAGCAAGTGAGGCGATTGGTAATTGCTGGCGTTCTGATCTTCCTCTCCCTAGTGGGGCATATCGGTCATTGGTTAGGCCATCCGATGATACCAGTGTTGAGCAATATCTGGTTCCACTGGGGGCTGGCAACTGTAGCCTTACTAGGACCAGGGCGTCCTATTTTTGTGGATGGCTGGCGCGGTTGGTGGCATCAAGCTCCCAACATGAACACCTTGGTAGGGCTGGGTACGCTGACGGCGTACACTACTAGCTGTGTCGCGTTGCTCTTTCCCCAACTGGGATGGGAGTGCTTTTTTGATGAGCCAGTGATGTTGTTGGGCTTCATTCTTTTGGGTCGCACCTTGGAGCAACGGGCTCGGCGTCAGGCGTCAACGGCATTTGAGTCATTGTTGGCACTACAGCCGCAGGTGGCGCGTTTGATTGGGAAATCGGCAGCAACCGAACAATCAGGAATCGAAATTCCCGTCGATCAAGTCCGTGTCGGTGAGTGGTTACGAGTATTGCCAGGAGAAAAGCTGCCGGTAGATGGTGAAGTGATGGCTGGTCAGTCATTGGTGGATGAGTCGATGCTGACGGGGGAGCCAATGCCGGTATTGAAGCAACCCGGAGATCCCGTCACGGCGGGTACCTTGAATCAGTCAGGAGCGATCGCACTTAAAGCAACTCGCACGGGTAAGGAGACAACGCTGGCGCAGATTGTGGCACTGGTTGAGGAAGCCCAAACCCGTAAGGCCCCTGTACAGCATCTAGCGGATACGGTGGCGGGTTATTTTACTTACGGGGTGCTAGCGATCGCCTTGCTGACGTTCTTATTTTGGTACGTTGCTGGAACCAAAATCTGGCCTGATGTTTTGTCACCAATGGCTCACGAAATGGGTCACATGATGGTTCAGCCTACTTCTCCCTTGCTCTTGAGTTTGAAGCTAGCGATCGCGGTTTTAGTAATCGCCTGTCCCTGTGCCCTTGGTCTAGCAACACCGACGGCAATTTTGGTAGGTACAAGCATTGGCGCAGAGCGGGGATTATTAATTAAAGGTGGCGACATTTTAGAACGGGTTCATCAGCTGGATACCGTGGTGTTTGACAAGACGGGTACTCTCACCAGCGGACAACCTATCGTCACTGATTGCCTGTCCCTTGGGGGATGGGGAATGGGGAGCAGGGGAGAATTTCTTAACTCAAAACCGACTTCGTCCCGCTACGCTAACAAAACTCAAAACTTAGAACTACTTCAACTAGCAGCAGCAGCAGAAAGTGGCACCTCTCATCCCCTAGCCTCGGCAATTCGTAACGAAGCGCACGAGCAGCAGTTACCCATTTTGGAGGCTCAAGATTTTTATACGGAAGCGGGACTGGGGATATCGGCGCTGGTAGAAAATCGGCGGGTGTTGCTAGGGAATGCAGACTGGTTGAGTAAGCAAGGCGTTACGATTAGTGACACGGTTCAGCGTCAAGTTCAAGCGTTAGCAGATGCGGGTAAAACTGTGGTTTACGTGGCAGCTGACGGTGTACTTGCTGGGGTGATTGCCGTGTGTGATGTACCCAGATCTGATGCCAAAGAGACAGTGGGACGCCTCAAAGCGATGGGATTCCGGGTGATGCTGCTGACTGGCGATCAGCCTAACTCTGCTGCTGCGATCGCTCTTGGGCTAGGAATTGACTCAGCTGATGTGATTGCTGGGGTTCGTCCCGATGGTAAGGCATTAGCGATCGCTCAGCTGCAAGATCAGGGACGGCGTGTGGCAATGGTAGGAGATGGGATCAATGATGGTCCAGCCTTGGCACAAGCGGATGTCGGCATTTCTCTGCACGCGGGAACTGATATTGCCAGGGAAACGGCGGGAATTATTCTGATGCGCCACTTCGGAGCGAGTCCAAAAGACGTTCGCTTGCTGGATGTCGTTAAGTCAATTGAGCTTTCACGCGCCACCTTCAACAAAATCCGTCAGAACCTCTTCTGGGCGTTTGGTTACAACGTTTTGGGAATTCCTGCTGCCTGTGGTGTTTTATTACCAGGATTTGGAATTGTCCTCAACCCAGCTGCTGCTGGTGCCTTGATGGCTTTCAGTTCTGTTAGTGTTGTCACTAACTCGCTCTTACTGCGGCGTGCATTCAAAGGCTAGCAGTCTGTAGAGGGTGTGGTCATGCACCAGTTGGTGGGGATGGGGGAGATGAGGAGGATGGGGGA
>CBDTXL010000815.1:0-2862 GCA_965364435.1 uncultured bacterium | reverse complement strand
CAAGCGGAACAGGAGCGGCAAGAAAAAGAGCAAGCATTGCAACAGTTAGAGCAAGAGCGGGAAAAGCGGCAGCAGTTGACAGACAGGCTTAAATCACTTAATCCCGAACAACTTCAAGCTTTGGGAATCAACCCCGAAATGCTGGAGTGAGGTTTGGGAGTTGTAGGTCCCCTACCTTTGAATTTCCTGTCGAAATTCCCTCACAGCTTGGACATGGTTCGGCAGAGCAATGCACCGTACCAACAGCGCCAAGTCTAACCCAGGCAGCAATTCAGACTGAGCGATCGCCTCATACCCCTCTTGACGCAAGGCATACAGTAACAATCTCCCCTTCTGCCAGAACCAGACTTCAGGAATCTTCAGGCGCTTGTAGGCTTCTAGCTTATCAATGCCTCCACTGGTAACGGCGACTTCGATCGCTAGATCCGGACGTTCCCTGTCGGGTCCGAGTTCATACGATTCGTCAGCTTCGCGCTTCACTAGCCCAACTTCACTCTCCAACGTCATAGAACCTGTTGGGGTGAAGTCGATATTTTGGGATTCCAGATAGGCTTCAACAAGAGCAGCAATACGCTTTTTAACAGTCTCATGCTTTTTCCCTGGCATCTTGCCAATCTCTAATGTCCCGTCCAAGAATGATAGCCGAATGCCTGGACGGTCTAGCAGCCCTTCGATTGTCTTAAATTCCTGCCATGTCAGTCCGTCTATCAGGATTGGTTCAGTTATTTTATCTGGAGTTGTTACAGTCATGGCGATCGCCCTCTCTCCCTTGCTGACTCTGCCTTCAACGGGTGCAACTGGTTGAGGGAACCAAGTCGCTGCACTGCTATTTCGCCCTAACGCAGATCGGGGTTGTAGAGAAATTATAGCGATGGTGCTAGCTTGTCCAGGTAGGGACAGGGACACTGCAATTTCTACGACTTCGTCCCCCGGAAGGGAGCGGTGCGATAATCCCCACCGGAACGGTTAGGTTACAAATAGGCTTTGGAGACGTTATGGCATTTACCGACTTCAAATCAATTGCTCAAGTTCAAGAAGAATACAGAATCACGTATTCAGAAGAAAGCTTTATTTCCTATTTGGATTTGAACCCTTCCGAGCATTTCAGGCAAGAATTTGAATTTAATCAGGAAAATATAGATGTATTCACCTCTGAAGCTTCTCGCTGTGAGAATGTCATTTATCCAATCTTGAGAGAAGTCTATAAAAGCTTCGCTCATAAATACACACTCTGGAGTCATAAATCCATCACTTATGATAACAAACTTACAGGCACACCAGATTATCTGATATCAACCAAGTCAGAACTAGGGAAAACCATCTTGGGTCTTCCACTTGTAGTTGTTGTTGAAGCAAAACAGAATAACTTTATCGAAGGATGGGGACAATGTCTTGCCGAATTAATTGCGGCACAAAAAATGAATAAGAATGAAGCACAACCTGTATATGCCATTGTCACTGATGGAGAATTATGGCAATTTGGTCGCCTTTTATTAGATGTTTTTACGAGAGAGAAGACCCGAATAGCGGTGACAGATTTAGATAAATTGTTTGGCGCGATCGCGTTTTTATTGACAGAATTGAAAGACTCAGTTTAGGCATCGTCGCAGGCATAATTGATCAGATTGGCAAGGCACGAGAAAATCAACCAACTAGCGATCGCACCCCCAAAAAACAATGCCCCCCTTAAAAAGGGGGGCATGGGGGAATCTGCCTTCCCTACCGATAATCCTGCCTCTGAATATTCCGCAAACGCGCCTCCGGACGCTTAAATCGATCGATCTGAGCTTCAAAGAAAGCCCGATTCGCTTGTAGATGCTTCGGATTCGGGTCATCTAAAGGATACAGAAGTGCCGTCCGCAACGCTTGAATCACAGCAGAAGTCACACAGTACATCGATCGCTGAAAAGTGATACCCAATTGAATCAGCATATCGTCTTCACCCCGGCAGTGCTTACTGTAATAATCCACCAAATAGGGTGGCAGGAAGTGAAGCATATCCTGCATCAGCAGTGTGGGGGGAATGCCTGCTGTACCCACCGGGAAGACATCGGCATAGAGAATCCCATAGTGGAAATCTTTCTGATCTTCGGGAACTTGCTTCGCCTGAGCATTGTAAGACTTCGTACCCCGGAACGGTGCCGTGCGATAGAAAACAGCTTCCACATAAGGTAATGCCGCTTCATACAACCACATGAAGCCCTTTGATTTCGGGATAATTTCGTAGCATTCGCCCCGGATATAGACGTGGTGGTAGATGGGACGACCCGCGATCGCAAAAATCCCATTTACAATAAAGTTCATCGCCTCTGGGACACTGGTGATTTTCCCTTCATCATAGAGGTCGCTCATTTCAAAGAAAACCGGAGCCATAATCTCCCAGAACAAGCCCAGGTTACTGTAATAAGACATCTGGCGGCACTGCTCTATAAACATGTCTGGGAACAGTTTATAGAGTCCCATCATCACGGGATTGTATTTGAAATAAGCCTTAATCGCTCTATCTGCATTAGCCTTATATTCGTCGCTGTCCAGGTACGGGTCAAATTTCCCACCCATCCCCCTATGCCAAAGCATCGCCCGCATACAAGCTTCAGCAAACTCCATGTTGACCCGGTCATGCCACAAGTGGTGAAACAACTTGGGCATTTTAAACGTTTCCCCTTTTTCCATGAACGCTAAAAGTTCAGGATGGGCAGTCGCTTCCCCGCGCCAAATCCGCAAATCGGCATCATCTCCAGCGTAATGATTGTGCAATTCTAAATACTCTTTGGGCAAAAAGTATTTAAAGAAGGGAAGCGGATCTAAAAATACACGTTCAGCAATATAGAGAAGGTCACGCCAGTAGAAATCCATCGGCAC
>CBDTXL010000814.1:0-2866 GCA_965364435.1 uncultured bacterium | reverse complement strand
AAAAACGGCTGGCAAAATTCGCTTTTCCGGGGAGGGTTAAGGGCCGTGGATAATAAGACAAAGAGCGGTTGTTTTTGTATGCGTGAAACGAGCGATAGTTTCCTGTCTTGTTTTAGGTGTAATTATACGTTTTTTCTTTTCATCCGCCCCGTTTCTATTTTCTGCGCAACGAGTCTCCATACAACTCTATACGCACCGACTTGTGTACGATGCGATCAAGAATGGCATCAGCGATCGTTTTCTCTCCTATGATCTCATGCCATTTCTTGACCGGCACCTGAGAAGTGATGATCGTCGAACGCTTGCCATGACGGTCTTCTATTACATCCAGCAGTAGCGCCCGGCTTTGCCCATCAAGAGGCTGGATACCAAAATCATCTAATATCAATAGATCCTTCTTCTCTATGGCTGAGAGTTCTTTGAGATGCGCGCTATCGGCTTTCGCCATTTTTAACTGGGACATGAGCTTGGTGGTGTTGGCATACAGCACCTTGTATCCCTGCAGACAGGCCTGCTGGCCCAGGGCAGAGGCCACAAAGCTTTTCCCCGTTCCGGTAGGGCCGGTGATGAACAGATCTTCTCCCTTCTGTATGAAACTGCCTTCACACAAGCGCTGCACCAGGTTTTTGTCCAGCCCTCTGTCCTGCTCATAATCGAGTTGCTCGATGCTGGCCTGGTAGCGGAACTGGGCATTCTTAAGATTTCTTTGTACCGAGCGATACTGCCGGTCATCCCACTCGCTCTGTACCAGATGGTACACCAGTTCATCATTGGTGAAGCGCTCCATTTGCCGGTTTTCTATACAATGCTCAAAGGCATGATGCATGCCCAGCAGACGCATGCGGTTCATCTTGTCCAGACTTTCTTTGTTCATATACGTTGGGTTTTAGTTATTGATAATAGTCTTCTCCTCTTATGTTGTCATGCTCTGGCATGCCCGTTTGGTTGGCGGATTGTTCCAGCGGAAGGTGATCAGCCTTCGACAGCAGGATCCGTTCTATGATGGAGAAGTTGTACACCCCGAAGCTGTCTGCACGTTTGCAGGCATTCACCAGCCTTGCTGCACCCACCCGCTTGCCCAGATTGAGGATGCCCTGGCAGGCCCGGTAGTTCTTCTCAGGATATTCATTTCTGACCAGCACTTTTTCTATGTAGCCAGCCACTACGGCATCGATCTGGCCTGCGTCCGAGATAAACTTTTCAGGGTTCCACTGGGCCGGATAGCGGTGCCAGGATGCCAGGTGCTGCTCGTTTTGTATATACCTTTCCTTGTCATAGCTGCGCGTGTGTACAGCAATCAGTTCGTACCCACTGTAGGCTTCCACCCGGGTGCGGTTGTAGAGCAGCTTTACTTTCTTTCCGATAAACTTATAGGGGATACTGTAGTAATGCTGCTCAATGAGTACATACCCCGTTTTGGCTACAGTAAGCACTTTAGCTGTCATGGGGTCAAAGGCATAAGGGTTCAAAGGCTTCAGCACGCCTTTGTCCAGTTCTTCAAACTGCTGCCTGCGGCTGTAGGTACAACCGCTAAGAAGAGCGTTGTTGTGTGCCTGCAGATGCACCCCAATGGCGGCATTGAGCGAATCCAGGTCATGGTAGACCTGCTGGTCTATGTGGGTGAAGATGGAGGTATAGATGATCTTTACGGCTCCTTCCACCAGCGCCTTGTCCTTTGGCTTGTACACCCGGGTAGGAAAGACGTAGGTGTTGTAATGGGCTGCAAAGGCCGCAAACCCCTCATTCAGCTCTGCTTCATAGCGTCCGGCTTTCTTTACAGCCGATTTAAGGTTGTCAGGCACGATCGCCTGGGGCACACCACCATAGAAGTGCAGCGCCCGCTCACAGGCCCAGATGAAGTCGTGCTTTTGCTGGGAAGCAACGGCCGTTACAAAGGTAAGCTGGCTGCAGCCCAGGATGGCCACAAACACTTCTACTTCCTGCACCTGTCCGCTTTGCCTGTCAACGATTTGAAGATGCTTACCCGTAAAGTCAATGAAAAGTTTATCGCCGGCTTTATGTACGATACGCATGGAAGGCTGGCTTTTGCCCATGTAAGCATTGAGGCGTTCCAGGAAGGCGGAATGTTTGAACGGATCAATGCACTGGCTGCAATAGTAGGCATAGACCATTTTTTTAGTAACGCCTCTTTTCCTGAGGCGGGCAGCCAACTCCGGCAGCAGGCGTTCGAGCTCTTCTATACGAGAATCGGGTGTGGCAGGCTTTTGCATCAGGAAAGCACGGGCCAGTTCAGCATCACTCATGGCCTCCACTTGAACCAGGGGGATGTTCAGAGAGGCAAAGTGCAGCAGATACTTCTTGACGGTATTGCGGGCAATGCCGGTGGTGTGGCTGATAAACTTAGTGCCTCTGCCGGAGGCATAGAGTTGTAAGAGTTGTCTGATCTTATACATATCAATGGGTTTGTTGGACATAAACTATCGGGATTGTTTTACTCGAAAACATGCGTTTATTATCCTACAAAAACAACTGATACGTTATCTCAATATCCAGGGGGGCAATTTGCACCGGCCGATGGGGGTCAGTTTAAAATGGCCAATGGGGGGACAGCTTGCCATGGCCGTTGGGGGTCAGTTTGAATGGTTTCTCCACAACAATGGCCAGAACTGTTTCAAAAACACCAAACCGATCAATTTGAAGATTACCTTTATCAATATAAGGTTGAATTTGGCACAACTGACTTTCATCAGTTATTTCAGCCAGTACCTCTGGTGTGGTTATGACCATCAACTTTAGCTCGTAAAAACTCGCTAAAAGTCCGAGGTCCAGCAGGTCGAACAGGATACAGGCATCCTTGATGATTACTTCCACTTTAGCTGATGCTGACATACTCCTTTCTTAGATT
>CBDTXL010000813.1:0-2875 GCA_965364435.1 uncultured bacterium | reverse complement strand
AAAGGTCTCCTTCTGAGATGTCTATTGGGTCAGAGTAGGTAAAGAAATCTGGGCTTTGCCCACTAAGCGTCTCAAATCCCCAACCATCAGCTGAATCCGGTGTGACTTCCTCCTTCCGGATAATGTCAAAAACTGTGTTTCCAGGAATCGCATCAATGACTAAGGAGGTAATGCCTTGACCAGAATTGCTAAAGGTCCAAGGTGAATCGAAGCTGTTACCCGATTCGGTTAGAGACCAGTTACTACCAAAAACTCCTCCGGAACGCCTGCCCGTAGCGCCCCAAAAGATACTCTGTGAGCTGCCATCCAAGAAACCGGCAGTCACCCGCATCCCACTCATCATGTTCCCATAGGTTTCATAGCCTGTGAGCTCTGTTTTCGCCTGTGAGGGAGCGGTAGCTGTTCCCAGGAGGATAAGTGTCGCTCCAACGAGGCGAGTTAATTGGGTTTCAAACGGAGAGCTAGTCATAGAACCTGTCGCTCCTAGGAGAGTAGATTTTGAATATACAGATATCTTGAGGTGCTGTATGTGAGAAGTGTTCCGAACCTTTCACGCCCAACTGCTCAACCGGCGACTAAGGAACACCGCGCACGCGTGCGCGGTGGTATTTTTTGGGAAAATTTCAACCACTCCTGCTTTAACCCTAAGATATATTAAAATTCTAAATATATTAAAAGTTAATAATAGCAGTCAGCAGCCGGACTCAAGAGGGGAGGTTCGTTGCAGGTAAATGATGAGACAACCTAACCTTTTTGGCAATTCCCAAAAGCTGGACTTTTCAATCTTCGGGCAGTTTTTCAGCCCACCCGATTAGCTCATTAAAGGCGATCGCTATTCTAAAGAAGGCACTGACGGTTCCTCCTTAACCCGCCGGATGGGTAGATTAGCAATCAACGCCGTTGCCCGTTGGTTACTCTCCAAGGAAAACTCCAACCCTTCCGTATCAATTTCGACGTAACGAGAGACGACTTCCAGGATTTCATTTCGCATCGACTCAATCATCTGAGGACTGAGATCAGCGCGGTCGTGGGCAATTACCAGTTGAAGGCGGCGTTTGACTTCCACTCGACTGTTGCTGGCACCAGTCCAGGGAAAAAGTCGTTCCAGAAGTTCGCTAATCATGGGGCTTTCATCAGTTATAGTTATGAGTTATGAATTATGAGTTATGAGTGAGTTCTTTAATTTAAAACTCAAAACTCAACGATCAAAACTTAATTTCGGAACAGGCGGCGGATACGGTTTAGCAGGTTGTCGTGTTCCGCCATCAGGTCAAGAAAGGGAATCTGCTCGCCTTCTAAGCGCCGAGCAATGTTGCTTATTGCTATTCCAGGAAGGGAGACGTTCTCTGCCAATACCAAGGGTTCGCCTCGGTTGCTGGAAACAATGACGCGCTCATCGTCGGGAATGACACCAATCAGGGGGATAGCTAGAAGTTCTTGGACATCCTGGACAGACATCATCTGCTCTGCTTGCACCATTGCTGGTTTCAGGCGGTTGACAATCAGGTGGATGCGCTTGATGCCTTTTGCTTCCAGTAAGCCCACAACCCGATCAGCGTCCCGCACAGCCGCAATTTCTGGTGTAGTAACCACTAATGCTTCTTTTGCCGCAGCGATCGCGTTTTGGAAGCCCATTTCAATTCCCGCTGGGCAGTCAACCAAAATGTACTCGTACTTCTGGGTTAATGCCCCTAGAAGCTTTTTCATTTGGTCGGGGTTTACGGCTTCTTTCGTGCGGCTTTGGGCAGCGGGTAGCAGTACTACTCCCTCCTGTCGCTTGTCTTTCACCAAAGCCTGCTCTAACCGGCATTCCCCAGCCAGAACATCAACGGCTGTGTAGACTACCCGATTTTCCAGCCCCAATAGCAAATCCAAGTTTCTCAGACCAAAGTCCGCATCCACCAGAGCAACTTGACGACCCAATCGAGCGATCGCCATTCCTAAATTAGCAGTAACAGTAGTTTTGCCCACCCCTCCTTTGCCAGAGGTGACGACAATAATGCGACTCATGAATTCAATAAAAAGTTGGTCTTAGAAAAATCAGCAGCTCTGGCAATGCGAATCCCGTCAGGGGTCACATAAGCCACCTCAGGATAGAACTGAGCTGGTGGCGTCTCCGGTGCCCTTGCTACAGCATCAGCAATCCTTAGCTGAGTTGGTTCCATTTGTAGTGCCATAATTCTACAGTTTCGATTGCCATTGGCACCGGCATGAGCAACCCCACGTAGACGGCCCCAAACGAATATATCTCCTTGTGCGACCACTGAGCCGCCCGGATTTAAGTCTCCCAATATAACAATAGTGCCGGGATGACGAATCTCAACACCCGATCGCACTGTTATTTGCAAGTACAGGGGTTCTGCTAGTGACTGGGGGGGTTCTACAGGGCTTTGATTGAGAGAAAAAGCGGGGGGTTGTTGTTCCACCGAGTAACCCGCAGTGGCAGCGGCAACAGCAGTTTGCCGTCGGCTGGTGTCAACTCGCACAAGCTTTAACTCTACTTCACTGAGGGCATCTGCGATCGCCTGTAGCTTCTGTCCATCCAACAAGCGGTCTTGAGCCATCAGATGCACAGTTGAGTTCGCCGTAATAAAGCGCTCACCGGCATTGAGGCGATGTTTCAGTTGCTCCCATAGGTCAGACCAACTGGCAGCACCGGGCATTTCTGCTTCCGGTGGCAAAATTAACACTAGCCGTTCCCCCTCACTTTTCAAGCGGACTTGTGAATGGCAATCCACTGCCGAGTCGCTTAGGGAAACAGTGGAAATTTGTAATTGTTGGTCAGAATCAGAAGTCATGCAACAACAGGCTTATCGTCGGCGTAACCGACTAAACTAAACGACATCGTACCTTAAGAGCAAGTCCCGGTCGAGAA
>CBDTXL010000812.1:0-2879 GCA_965364435.1 uncultured bacterium | reverse complement strand
ACAAGGTAGCCGTAGGGGAACCTGCGGCTGGATCACCTCCTTTCTAAGGATGTTCGAGAGTGTGAAGTCTCACTTCACTTCGAGAGCTCCATAGCAGCCGGACTATCCAACCTCGGTTGGACGTCACGGCAAAACAAATGGCGGTTCACCGCCGTCCTCGTTTCTCTTCCGTGAACCTCTCGCCGCCTGGCGCTGCTTCTTCGAAGCGGGCGCAGGGTAGGGGAGAGGTGATTGCGAGCCCAGGAACGGCAACTGCCGCGGGTGAAGGCCCGTAGCTCAGTTGGTTAGAGCACACGCTTGATAAGCGTGGGGTCGGCAGTTCAAATCTGCCCGGGCCTACCAGCGTCTGTTCTACCGAACCACGGCAACCAATGGGGCCATAGCTCAGTTGGGAGAGCGCTAGCTTTGCAAGCTTGAGGTCGTCGGTTCGATCCCGTCTGGCTCCACCATTCCTCCAGGAAGGAGGTGGAAACCTCGCAATCAATTCCACTCATCAGTTTCGACTGGTTGGCTCAGGCCGGCTGGTTGGATTGACATCGTGAAGGAGGCCGTCTGACCGGCGCTGTACCCCAGCGCTTCCAGGTCAGACCGAACAACAACTAATCGTCTAACAAAAATCGTCCGTACGTGGACGCGGGAGACTTGGTCGCGCAAGCGGGCATGTTCTTCACCACGTATGGGTTTTGTTGAGTGATCAAGCGTCAAAAGGGCGTTCGGGGAATGCCTTGGCGGTAAGAGGCGATGAAAGACGTGGCACGCTGCGATAAGCTTCGGCGAGGTGCGAGCAACCTTAGACCCGAAGATTTCTGAATGGGGAAACCCACCTCAGAGATGTAAGTTTAGCTCTATGCTTTCGGGCATAGAGTTGGATCTTACATTTCATAACGAGGTATTTTAACCTGAATACATAGGGTTAAAAAGCGAACCCGGAGAACTGAAACATCTCAGTACCCGGAGGAAAGGACATCAAACGAGACTCCGTTAGTAGTGGCGAGCGAACGCGGACCAGGCCAGTGGCCTCACTGATACAACCGGAACGATCTGGAAAGATCGGCCAGAGCGGGTGATAGCCCCGTACGGGTAAACCAGGTGAGGTCCTCGAGTAAGGCGGGACACGTGAAATCCTGTCTGAACATGGGGGGACCACCCTCCAAGCCTAAGTACTCGTGCATGACCGATAGTGAACTAGTACCGTGAGGGAAAGGTGAAAAGCACCCCGATGAGGGGAGTGAAACAGTACCTGAAACCGGTTGCCTACAAGCAGTGGGAGCATCCTTGAGATGTGACCGCGTACCTCTTGCATAATGGGTCAGTGACTTAATGTATCGAGCAAGCTTAAGCCGATAGGCGTAGGCGCAGCGAAAGCGAGTCTGAATAGGGCGCCCAAGTTCGTTGAATTAGACCCGAAGGCAAGTGATCTAGGCATGTCCAGGCTGAAGGTGAGGTAACACTCACTGGAGGGCCGAACCCATGAATGTTGAAAAATTCTGGGATGAGGTGTGCCTAGGGGTGAAAGGCTAATCAAACTTGCTGATAGCTGGTTCTCCGCGAAAACTATTTAGGTAGTGCGTCAGCTGAATACCTCAGGGGGTAGAGCACTGGATGGGCTAGGGGGTCTCGCAGACTTACCAAACCTAACCAAACTCCGAATACCTGAGAGTAATAGCTGGCAGACACACGGTGGGTGCTAACGTCCATCGTGAAGAGGGAAACAACCCTGACCGTCGATTAAGGCCCCCAAGTAATGGCTAAGTGGGAAAGGATGTGGAAATGCTGAAACAACCAGGATGTTGGCTTAGAAGCAGCCATCATTTAAAGAAAGCGTAACAGCTCACTGGTCAAGCGTTTCTGCGGCGAAAATGTAACGGGGCTCAAGCCATTCGCCGAAATCACGGGCTCGAAAGAGCGGTAGCGGAGCGTACTGTAAGCCTGCGAAGGAATATCGTGAGGTATTCTGGAGGTATCAGTAGTGAGAATGCTGACATGAGTAACGACAAACAGTGTGAAAGACACTGTCGCCGAAAGACCAAGGGTTCCTGCGTAAAGTTAATCTGCGCAGGGTTAGTCGGCCCCTAAGGCGAGGCGGAAACGCGTAGTCGATGGGAACCAGGCGAACATTCCTGGACCAGGAGGTGGTGACGGATTTCGAAAGTCGTACGGTCTTATTGGATTGACCGTGCGGCCTGGAAGTCCCTGGAAATAGCCCCTCCATTAGACCGTACCCGAAACCGACACAGGTGGTCAGGTAGAGTATACCAAGGCGCTTGAGAGAAGTATGCTGAAGGAACTAGGCAAATTACACGCGTAACTTCGGGATAAGCGTGCCTCGTTAGAACGCAAGTTTTGGCGAGGGGCACAAGCCAGGGGGTGGCGACTGTTTATCAAAAACACAGGGCTCTGCGAAGCCGCAAGGCGACGTATAGGGTCTGACTCCTGCCCGGTGCCGGAAGGTTAAAGAGAGGTGTGCAAGCATCGAACTGAAGCCCCGGTGAACGGCGGCCGTAACTATAACGGTCCTAAGGTAGCGAAATTCCTTGTCGGGTAAGTTCCGACCTGCACGAATGGAGTAACGACTTCCCCGCTGTCTCCAGTGTACACTCAGTGAAATTGAATTCCCCGTGAAGATGCGGGGTTCCCGCGGTTAGACGGAAAGACCCTGTGAACCTTAACTATAACTTCGCAGTGGCGTTATCGGTGGTTTGTGTAGGATAGGTGGGAGGCTATGAAGCAGGGGCGCCAGCTCTTGTGGAGCCAACGTTGAAATACCACCCTAATCTTCGGTGACGTCTAACCTCGCTCCATCATCTGGAGCAGGGACCCTGCGTGGCGGGTAGTTTGACTGGGGCGGTCGCCTCCCAAAGAGTAACGGAGGCGCGCGA
>CBDTXL010000811.1:0-2881 GCA_965364435.1 uncultured bacterium | reverse complement strand
GGGACATCAATGCCACCGGTGAGCAGGAAACCAACGTTGCTGTCACCATCTGTACTAAAGACGACACCACCACCCACAAAAGGAGCAAAAGGAACGGGTGCAAAGGGATCAGCAGACTCAATGGTAAAGTCGTAAGTGATCGGAAGGAGAAAATCGGTATTATCTCCTATGAGTACGGCTGGTCGAAAGGATACGTTTCGAGTGAGACCGATTTTGCTGTTAACGACAAAGGCACCACTCCCTATACCAGTGCCACCGCTAAAACCAATGTTGCCACCAATCCCGATATAGCTAGAACCTCCACGGGTGGCTCGACCCGGCTCAATTCGTCTAGGATCAATATCAACTTGAGCAACATTAGGCTCTGCGTTATCAGAGGATACCTCTGGCTTGGCTGTGAGATAGCCAGCAGATGTCTCTAATGTTCCTGGAATCGGTTTGGCTTGGCTAGCATCAGCTGCCGCTTCGGACGAAGCTAGCTGCTCATTGCCCATCGCTTCCGGCAGTTGCCTCTGAGAATCAGCTTGATCCTTGTCGATGGCAGCTTCGTTAGCTTGTTGCACAGGACGCTGACCAGCCCTGTCTTCTGCAATCTGTGTGACAGTAGGATTAGTAGCGAGTGGCTCAACTGTGGAAACGGGTGTCACGGTAGGATCAATGGCCCGAACCAGTTTAGCACCAAGTTCAGAGCGTCCAGAAGATGACGTGGAATTAATCGCGAGTCGGTCAACAGTTGAGACGGGTTTTACAGCAGGCTCAATAACTGGAACTCTTGCCGCAGAGGATTGAGAGTGCCCAGACGTTGGATTAGTGCTAGGCGTTTCGGCATGGGCGGACAGGGCGCTACTAACAACGGTCAAAGCCGCAAGACTGAGTAGGAAGGAAACGGGTCTAAATAAAATACTCTTCACGGTCACTCCTCAAAAATCACGTTAAAAACTGAAAAAAATCAAATCTCTTAGCCCATTTTCTCGGATTTTGGTCTCCTGGCAACTAAAATGCCCGAAGTCAATCTAAAAGATTCCGGAATTTAACGCTACTTACTCTGAAAGAATTTTGACGACAAAAGCCTCTATCAGTGGGAGGATTTTTGGATAAATCTTCAGGCAAAGCCGGAAAACTGACTCAGCCTTTAAGTTAATGTACGCATCGCGGCAACAACTTGCTCAGAAACAAAGGGCAGAATTGCCGGATTTTTGCTTTGAGCTTTGCCCTCGGTAAATACGACTAACAGATAGGGTGACTGGGATGGTAACTCAATGTAGGCGGCGTCGTGGCGCACCTGACTCGTCCAACCCGCTTTAGACCACAGCTGAGCGTCTTGGGGGAGACCTTGCCCCAAGAAACCTATAACCTGGTTTTCCTCGTCTTGCGCCAAGTTAGCGGGTTCTAGACTACGTTTCATTAAACTCATCATCGCTTGCGATCGCACTGATGAAACCGCTACTCCCCCGACAATGCTGTGTAGCAACCGCGCCGTGGCATTAGTTGTCAGCATATTGCGGTTTTCCATCAACTCTCCCAGAAAAGCGCGTTCTCGCCCATAGGGACCATCGCCCCAGGTTTTTTGATTAACATTGAGCGATTCCAGCTCTTGCCAGCCCAGAGACTGAAAGTAACGATTAACGATGTTGCGCTGGAACTTCCAGGTTTCAAAGGGTCCGGCGGGTAACTCTGGTCCACTAGTAGTGCCGCTCAAGATGTCTACAACCAGACCCGTAGCATCATTGCTGGAATCGACAATCATATCCCGTATCGCTCTATCCAACTCAGCCGAGGGGGGAGTCATCCCGGTTTCCAGCCACTCTTGGACGGCAACGAGGTAGAACAGTTTCACAACGCTGGCTGGGTAAATTCGCTCAACGCCGCGATAGCTAAAGCCCCGGACTTGGTGTTTCCAGAATTCCTCTGCCGAGAGTGCGCCGCCAGTATTCACCGGCACGGGTGGGTCGTAAACTATCCAGGTGAGAGCAATTTGATTACGAGCAACGCCAGGAAACTCTGCCCAGGTGGCTTCAAGGATGTCGGTGCCTAGTTTTTCTAGTTCGTCGTTTTTCCGGAAAAATGTCATAAGTCGCGCTTAGCTATGAGTAATTGGCTTTCAGATTTTGGAATTTTGGTATTTGGAGTTAAAGTTTTTAGTAATGATTTCTCCAGAGCAGTTACAAGCAAGCTTTAACAACGCGATCGCTCATGCCGGTGAGTACCGCTGCCGAGTTAATCTAAACCTCTATGATTCTCCCAGCTGTACCTGTTTGGCAACTCAGGCGGCAACTGGGCGTCACTTGCAGCTTTTATCGAAGACGCTGGTAGATGGCGCAATAGATGTGCGTTTGTCTGAGGACGGCTATTCAGGTTGGTTGACTGTGCAGGATATCACTGAGCTTGAATATGCGGCAACTCCGTATCAAGCCGTTGCCTTCTCACCTGCCCAAATCCAAGAGAGACTCTCAACCATAATTGCCTTTACTAAAGCGGCGATGCAACAGCCGAACTACTACCTCTGGGGCGGCACAGTAGGGCCAAACTACGATTGTTCAGGACTGATGCAGGCGGCTTTTGCCGCGTCAGGAATTTGGTTACCGAGGGATTCTTATCAGCAAGAAGCTTTTACCCAAAGGATTGAGATTTCCCAACTGTTAGCGGGCGATCTGGTCTTTTTCGCGAAAGCCGAGAAAGTGAGCCATGTCGGTTTATATTTGGGAGACGGGTATTACATCCATAGTTCTGGGAAAGACACGGGTCGCAATGGCATTGCAATTGACCGGCTTTCGGAAGAGGGAGATGAGATAGCACAGTCATATTATCGGCAATTCAAGGGAAGCGGACGAGTGGTGGAGAGTTATCAACCACCAACACAGCCAGAACGCCAAAGTTAGTC
>CBDTXL010000810.1:0-2882 GCA_965364435.1 uncultured bacterium | reverse complement strand
ACCTGCGACATCCTGCTCCCAAAGCAGGCGCGCTACCAAGCTGCGCTACATCCCGGTTTCTACCTTGCTAGTATAACTTGCTTTTCCCTCGCCCGTGTCAAGATAATCCAATACCAAAACTTAATCTGGGTACCAGAACATGCCTTTGATTCCTTCTGGATCAGCCATAAATCCCATTCTCCGATAAAAATTCACCACCTGAGGATCAGCAAAGAGTGTGATGTTACTGATATCCTCACTCCGAAGTTTCTTGATCATATACTTCATCAACGCCTTACCTAGCCCCTTGCTTTGGAAGTCCGGGTGAACTACCACATCCCAAATTGTCGCATTGAAAGCATGGTCAGAAGTAGCACGCGCAAAGCCTATGAGGCGTCTAGTGGTACCTCGTTGTTGCCACATAGAAGCCACTAGGAAGCTGTGCTGAATCGCTTTCCTGACTTTACGCATGGGACGCCGGGACCAACCAACGGCATCGCATAGTTCTTCTAATTCGTAGAGGTCAATTTCCCGCTCCGTGCTGAAAAATATGCGAGAACTTTCGTCGGTGCGATCGATCGTACCTTCCACTGCATCTCCTTCAAACTGCATCTGCGGCGATACAGCGTCAGAACTGCTAAAAAAGCTTTTCCAAAAACCCATGCAGGTGTGGCTGTGGCATTTTTATACTTCTGTCCCCAAGTTCTGGCAGACCTCTGTTTCGTGAGAAATGAGACGTTCTGCTTGATTAGAGACAAGACTTAACTATTAAAAGTTTATCCTAAACCCCAGAGGTACAACCAAGGATAGGCTTGAACTTTCGTGAGGCACAAGCTATTCAGGCATCCATTGATTTTGCTAGATTCACATACGCGCCTCGAAAGTGGCATAAACTTAGATTTTCTGATTAAGTCTTATCACTCCAAATCTAGCCAGAACTTGGTGGAATAGATGATAACACAACTGTGCCCCGGTATTTCCCAATCCTAGCACTTGGTAGGGACTCAGGCTTGCCCTTCTTTAGCTAGACTGAGGGTACTCTCACAGAATATGTGAGAGATTAACTAAATACACCAGGTTCCTATCCTAGAAGCGTACCGGGCTTTCGTCTCCTAAAAAGCTTTTGAGAAAAGCGATCGCGTCCTACCCCTACTTATGGCTGCGGGATTGAAATCATCCACACTAGAACTCCTAAAGCGCTTCAACCGGGCGTTTCCTCAGTTCTATGAGCAGTTTGTCAGTAGTGAGATCCAACTGCAAAACCTCAGGCTCGCCTACCGCCTTTACAAAACTAAGCGTGCGGTGATTGAGCTAAAACCCGAAGGCTCTAAAAGTGCCTTACATTTTGCTTACCGCAACCAGTCTTTTCTCCTCAGTGACATTTTTGGCGTTTTGGCTGCCTATGGACTGACTATCCACAGTCTCAGTCTCTATGGTCAAATCAGTCCGCCGATGCTCGTATTTATCAAGCTGGTTGTGTCTCGTGGCAGCAAAGCTTTGACGAATAAGACAGCAGAAAATGTCTGCCGCGCCGTTCGAGAGGCTTTGGCAGGGCGCTTTGAAGTGGAAGAGATGCTGGCAGTAGAGTTTAATCTCGATGCCGGTTTGGAGCAGGTGGAAACAGAATTCTATGTAGATCCGGTTTTCCATCTACCGGCGCTGTTGATTGAGGCAGACAACCAGCCCGGTTTATTTTACAAAGTGATGTACGCCATCTGGCAAGAGGATTTACTGGTGGTTAATGCCAACTTGCTGGTGTGGCGCGGACGAACCCGACTAATTCTGTACTTGTTGGGACCTAACGAAAGCTTGATTCCTGAATATTTGGGTCAAAAAATTGCTGAAAGCGTGCGGCAGCGGTTACTAGGTCGCCGGTTTTAAAGATTGGAAATCGGCTAATGGCTAATAGCCAGTTGACCATGAGCAATTAGCCAGTCCCCATTCTCCGCTAGGATGAAAAGATGGCAACCATTGATATTCTGGGAGCGTCTCACGCCTACGAATTAACGCCTCCCACTGCATCTTCTTCTCCTGTCCTAGTTTTCATCCACGGCTGGCTTTTAAGCCGCAGCTACTGGCAACCTCTAATTGACAGGTTGGCACCGGATTATCAGTGCCTAATTTATGACCTCCGGGGCTTCGGTGATTCTCAGCCCCCAAGGGATAAAGCTCACGCGACGCTGGAAAACCTCGATTCTGAATTACCAGACACTGATGCTGTCAGTCTATCTACTTCTAGCTACACCCTGGCTGCCTACGCTCAGGATTTGTGCATCCTGCTGCAAAAACTGAATATAGACCGTGCTTGGCTCATCGGTCACTCTCTAGGTGGCAGCATCGCTCTTTGGGGGGCGTCTGTGGCATCAGAACGTGTCAAGGGTGTCATCTGTCTCAATGCCGGTGGTGGCATTTATCTTAGAGAAGAGTTTGAGCGCTTTCGAGCTGTTGGTCAACGGTTGGTGAAACGGCGTCCCCGTTGGCTGCGCTACGTCCCTTTGATTGACTTGCTGTTTACACGCGCAATGGTGGCACGTCCGCTCGCACGTCGATGGGCGCGTCAACGGGTAATTGATTTTGTTGTGGCACACCCTGAAGCGGCACTAAGGGCCTTACTCGATTCCACCACAGAAGCCGAGGTTCACCGCTTACCTCAGGTCGTATCACAGCTCAAGCAGCCTGTTTATTTCATTGCTGGTGCCAAAGATACGGTAATGGAACCCAAGTATGTGCGCCATCTCGCCAGCTTTCACAAGCTATTTCAAGGCTGTGGCGACAATGTAATTGAAATTCCTGGGTGTGGACACATGGCAATGGTGGAGCAGCCAGAGGCTATAGATACTCAAATTCGTAAGATTCTCGCGAATTACAGCTTTTGAGCTAGGGAAGAAAGCTCTAATTAATCA
>CBDTXL010000809.1:0-2883 GCA_965364435.1 uncultured bacterium | reverse complement strand
TTGATTGACGATTTGTGTACAAAAGACCTGCGAGAGCCTTACCGGATGCTGACGAGTCGTTCTGAGTATCGGCTGCTGCTGCGATCGGATAATGCTGACAGGCGTCTGACACCGTTAGGGCGAGAACTGGGGCTGATTGATGACCGACGATGGGAGCTATATACCCAAAAACAAACGAAGATTGCGGCAGAAAAAGAGCGACTCCAGGAAAGCCGGGTGAAGGAAAATGATCAACTGGGGAAAGCGATCGCATCTGACACCCAGCAAAAAATCAAAGGCTCCATTACGCTAGCTGACTTGCTGCGACGCCCTGGATTCCACTACGTCAATCTTGACCAGTATGGGTTAGGTAATCCCCAACTCAACCAGCAGGAACGCGAAGGCGCGGAAATTGACATCAAATATTCCGGTTATCTCCAGCGCCAGCAAAACCAAATTGACCAGGTTTCTCGCCAAGCACAGCGGCAGTTACCGCCAGATTTGGATTACGCGACCATTGACACCCTCTCCAAAGAGTCTCGTGAAAAGCTCAACGTCGTAAGACCCCTAACCATTGGTCAGGCGTCTCGAATTGGTGGCGTCAATCCAGCGGATATCAATGCGTTGCTGATTTATTTAGAAATGCGATCGCGCAGTAATGCGACGGACGGTTCGCAGGAAAAAACCGCAGCCGCATCAAGTGTCTTAGCCGAAATGAGCTAAAAACTCAGCCCAGCTCACTTAAGCCCCATTTAGCGATAAAATTTGCAGTGGCAGGGGTGTAGAAGTTAATAAGTAGGACGTTAATCTGGTACAAAGCTGGTGAGTCAGGGCGCTGCTTCAACCTATTTTGAGAAATTTGTCTCATAATTCAGTAATTTCGCTGTTAATCTAAGCGACAGGAAATGCCTTAAAGCATATTGTTAATTCTGTAGCCACGAGAGTGAGCAATCCATGTCTCAGGACGTAAGCACTAATCAAAGGGCAAGAGAGCCATTAACTGCTCCCACTTCAATCCAGCCCTGGTCGGCAGAGTCAGATGCCGATAAGTTAATGGATGAGTTATTTTCCGACATCGACCGGATTTTGGAGGGCGGCGGCAAATTACCGACAGAGCCTGTCAAGCCAGAATATGTCTCCTTAAAGTCGATAGTGATTCCACAAATCGCTATGCCACCGGCAGTGATGCCACCCCAGGAACTGGTACAACAGCCAAGGACTGAGCCTACAGTTGCCTCGGCGGTTGAACCTTTAGAGAAAAGTCTGACTCACACAGCTAGCTCTCCTGCGAGTCGCTCAGCCTGGTCTTTTGAAAAACTTCTATTGGTCCTATTGGCAGCTGGTATTGCTGCTTCTCTAGTAGTAACAGCAATCCTGCTGCTGACCAGCCAGCAAAAGCTGACGTGGCCCTGGTCGCTAAATCTAGGCGATTCATCATCCGCAAAGAATAACCCGCTCTCAGAATCTGATGCCCAGTTTGTTAAATACATGCTGCGATCGCTAGACGTGATTGACCATAAGACCCAAACTAAGCAAAAGACAACGACAGCATCTGCTGCGACCAGCACAGCCAATCTGCGGTCGATTCCTGCTCCTAGCAATCGTACCCTTGCCCCTAACCAGCCACTGACTGTCATCGAAAGATTTTACCCGGTTCCCATGCCGCAGACCCCCTCGGCTCCAGCAGCAGCGCCACAGGCAGCCCGACCCCCAGTTCCAGTGATGCCACCAGCAACCCGACCCTCAGTCCCAGCGATGCCACCAGCAGCCCGCGCCTCAGTTCCAGTGATACCACAAGTAGCTCGACCCCCAGTTCCAGCGACTCCACAAGCAGCTCGACCCTCAGTTCCCGCTTCTCCTCAAGCAGCCCGGTCCTCAGCCCCAGTTCCTCCTCAAGCCGTAGCACAACCAGCAGCACAACCAGCAGCACCAGAAGTTGCTCCGACCTCAGCAGTTCCTCCATCGCCAGCACCTGTCGCCAAACATAAGCTCGTAGGATTGCTGACAAGCGAGCGACCTGTTGGTCTGTTTGACGTTGATGGTGTCACCCAACGGGTTAATCTCGGCGAAGCTATTGGCACTAGCGGCTGGGCTTTGGTAGATGTAACTGATAAGGAAGCGATCATCCGGCGCAATGGGGAGGTTCGCTCGATTTATCCAGGGCAGAAGTTCTAAAAATTTGTGGAGACGTTCTGTTGGAACGTCTCCACAAATTTTTAAGTTTTATAGCGGTTCTCAGATGAATTTTGAGAGCAACTTGGTCTCAACCATGATCTGGCTTACTCGAAGGATTGCTAACATGGTTGGACATACCTGAGCTTAGGAGTGCCTGGAGTGGGTTTATTTGACGATCTCAATCGGTTTCTGGAAAACCGCCTAGAGGAATTTATCCGCAATAATCCCCATCTGGAGTTGCAGGCGATAGAAGAACAACTACGGGAGCAAGAAAAAGACACGCTGCGGCTGATCATTGACTTACAACAGCAGCAAAAGGGGTCGCAGGATGAAATTCTTGCGATCGCTCAAGAGATTCAGCGCTGGCATGCGCGGGTTGACAAGGCGAAGTCCGCGGGTAGACAGGATCTGGCTCAAGCCGCCCAAGAGCGAGAGGCAGCGCTGTTACGTGAGGGGAATCAGCGCTGGGGACAGATGGAAGGCGTCAAACAGCGAATTACACAAGCTCAGGAACTACTGCGTCAGATTCAAACCCGTCGGCAGGAAGTGCAAGCAAAAGCCAAAGAGGTAGAAGCAGGCCGTTCTAGTTATCAGGCTCAGCAGCGAGCGGAGACATCTGGCTGGAGCCAGAGTAGCAACCGCAAAATCTACAGTGGCTCAGACCCCTTAGAGGAGAAGTTTAAGCGCTGGGAAATGGATGATGAGTTGGAGCAGATGAAGCGGAATATG
>CBDTXL010000808.1:0-2886 GCA_965364435.1 uncultured bacterium | reverse complement strand
CTAGTCAACGCCTGTATTCATCCCCGCAGTCGCCTATCAGCTGATACAAATCCCGTGACCTTCCCAGTACAGCATCAAGCTGGTCGTGATCTGACGGATCTAGCATCAAACCAAACACCCTCGCATTGTCCTCCAAGTGGGACGATACACCTAGCCTTGCACCAACAATCACACCCGCCACCGCAGGTTTATCGAGAATGTAACGAACTGCAACGTTGGGGAGGCTCACTGCATGTTTTACGGCAATTTGCTTGAGTACAGATAGCAGCTCTTGAAATAGACTCCAACCGCCCCACGCATCCACCATGTTCTTGTATTTCCTCAAGCTAGCGGTGGAAAGTTCTCCTGTTCGCGGTTCGGGCTGTCCCAGGTACTTCTCACTTAACAAGCCGCCGCAGAGTGTCCCGTAGGTGAAAAGCTTGATGTCATGTTCGCTACAGAACTGCACCATATTGACTTCAGGACGACGGTCGATGAGGGAAAACTGCACCTGATTGGACAGGATTTTGATACCTGCCTCAGTGATGATTTTCAGGTGTTCAGTATCAAAGTTAGTTAAGGCAAGGTGCTTAATCTTACCCTCCTCTTGGAGTTCCGACATGTAGTTGAGGGCGTCCAAGTAGTTTTTATCCCGGTATTCCCACCAGTGGAATTGCATGAGATCGAGCGTTTCAACCCCCATCCTCTGAAGAGAGATATCAATGTTCTTCTCGACCAACTGCTTCGTCATTTTGGTTGGTCTTGGCACCCACTTGGTGAAGGCTTGGAGGTTGGATAGAGCTTCTTGACCACGGGTAGCGATTAGTTGACGCCTGAACTCTCCAATAAAGTCTTCTGCTGGACCGTAATGGTCTGCTAAGTCCCAGGTGGTAAAGCCAGCATCCATGTAATCGAACATACTTTGGATTGCGCTTTTTGGGTCGATGCGTCCGTGAGCACCAGATACTTGCCACATCCCGTTTAAGATTCGGCAGATGTTCAAATCTGGGGTGAACTGTAGTCGGCTTGATGTGGGTAGGTTCATCTTGAAGAAGGGTTGGAGTATTGCATGGAAGCGTCGCGACAGCTTGCACCAGTTGCTGCACGCCACGTTTATTGTTACAGAAAAGTTAATTTCCGCTTTAGCCTTTACTCAAATCTTAGGTTAACTGTTTGCTCACCAAATAAGCGATCGCTCTTATAGCAGTCCTAAATGAGTCGTGAAGCGTCGATACCCGACTTCTCACAGAAGTCGGGTATCTGAACCGATGACCTCTCACAACTCAAATAGGCTCACAAGATCTGTGCGCTTAACATCGAAGGAAGTGATTAACTGGACTTGATAGGATGTTCGTCCCTAGACCAAGGAGACACTATGGCAGTCCCGATAACCTCTGATATGCTCGATCCCAAAACGCCCGATGATGTAATTATCCAGTCAGAAGCGCGTAAGCCCGTTACAGACCCAACCCTCGGCATTCCTGTTAACGTTAATCGACAAGGAACTCCCCGGCATCGGCTCGTCACGATTGGCGACTCTCTAACACAAGGCTTTCAAAGTGGGGCAATCTTCAATACGAAGCTCTCGTATCCCATGCTGATTGCTAGGGAAATGGGTTGGGATAAGTCTATGCGTTATCCAACTTACGGGGGACCGGGAGACGGGTTGCCGCTAAACTTGGAACGGCTGGCTCAGCAGCTAGACCAGCACTATGGTAACAAGGTAGACTGGTGGGATTTTGCTCCTGGTCTGCTGTTTATACGCAATTACCTGGACAAGGTGGAGGATTATTGGGAACGTGGCGAAGGCTCCCAGTTACCAAACCAACGAGAGATTAATCACAACCTGGCTGTCTACGGGTGGGATCTGCGGAATACCCTGTCATGCAATGCAGACATCTGCCAAGCCGTCCTCAATCGGAAAAAGCCAAAGGACGATTTTCTTAAGCAGGTTGTCGAGAATCATAACGAACGCTCGGCATTACGGGTTTTGAACTCAGCACGGGATTCAAAGGGTAAAGCTCTCACACCTCTACAAGCGGCAGCAGCACTGGGCGCAGAGGGTTCACAAGAAACTAAGGATGGGGACGGCATTGAAACGCTGATCATCCTCATCGGTTCAAATAATGCTCTGGGCAGTGTTCTGACATTTAATGTTGTTTGGAGCGCTGAAGGTTATGACGATATGACGAAAAACGATCGCTATACTGTCTGGCGTCCGATTCACTTTAAAGCTGAACTCGATCAACTCGTTGAGGAAGTCAAGAAAATTCGCGCTCGTCATGTGATTTGGGGAACAGTACCTCACGTCACAATCGCTCCTTTTGCCCGTGGAATTGAGTTTAAGGTTAAGCCTGGGTCTCGATACTTCCCTTACTACACCTTGCCTTGGATTAGCGACAAAGATTTTGATCCCAAGAAACACCCGCACATCACAGAGCAAGAGACAAGAGCGATTGATAGCGCTATTGACCAGTACAACGACTACATAACCGATGTAGTGCGCGAAGGTCGAAAACAAGGCAGGGATTGGTATGTGTTTGAAACCGCTGGCTTACTCGATCGCTTCGCATCTCGACGCTATATCAATGATCTCAACGCCAGACCGAGTTGGTGGGATGAAGTTGGCGGTGAGTACCAGTTGCCAGCTGAGCTTCAGGCGCTTTCCCCTGTGCCAGACTCACGCTTCTTTACATCCGATCCAAAGGGTCGTAGGACTGGTGGCTTATTCTCGCTGGATGGCATTCATCCAACCACGATTGGCTATGGGATCATGGCTCAGGAGTTTATCAAAATCATGCAAGGGGCGGGTGTCAAGTTTTATACCAGCGATGGTCGCACTGAGCGGATCGGCGAAATCAAAGTTAACTTCAACCGCTTGATTGCATGGGATACGCTGATTTCTAA
>CBDTXL010000807.1:0-2886 GCA_965364435.1 uncultured bacterium | reverse complement strand
CGCTGGTATGCCTTGACCGATCGCATACCGGATGTACAATAAAGTACAATTGTTGGCTGAGGTTGATTAGGCTTGGCACTCGCTTGAGCAATGGCACGAATCTCCTTGACGCCGAACTCAGCCTGAATATCAGTTAGGGGTACAAGCACACTTTGAGCGATGTGATCTTCAGCGTATTCTTCAGGCGATCGCACATCAATCAAAATCACAGGTTTCAACTTACCCTGTTGCAACTCGGCAACTGTCACTTGTTGGGTATTGAAACTGGCGAGAAAGGTTGGGACATCCATATGATTAACGACTGCTCCTATACTGACAGCACTAACACCAAGAAAAGTGAGGCAAAGAATCACTGGTAGTGGACGCAAATAACGACTAATTCCCTTTTTAAAAGCTGCATTTTCCATTTTTAAGTCTCCTCGAAACGGATAGAGCATTTGCCCTAGGTATCCAGCAGGCACTAATTCAGATACACCATATTTGTGGGGCATTTTCCTCCTAGGCAGATAAAGGGTTCCAAAGAGCCAATCTAACAAAGGCAACTGAGCGGCAAAGTTTTTGTTGTATACTCTCGGAACCTGACTGTGATGCCAATGATGGAATTCTGGAGTGGCGATAACCCATCTCAGCACCCCAAATTTAACTCGAAAGTTGGCATGAATAAAAAAGGCGATCGCGGCAGAAAAAATCACATATACCCCAAGGCTTTCTGGCGTAAACCCGAAAAAGTAGAGGGGAATCATTTGGCAGGTTTTGGTAAATATCTGGTCGAATGGATGCACCCGCACAGTTGCTAACCAGTCCATCTGTTCAATGCTATGGTGAACTGCATGAAATTTCCAAAGCCAGGGGTTTGTGTGCAGGAGTTTATGAGCAAGGTAGTAGCCAATATCAGCAATGACAACAGCTTCTACAAACTGTAACCAAACGGGTTGAGCCGCAATTCGGTTTTGTAGGGTTGGGTTGATTAACTGGTGTAGAAGAGAAAAGGTGATGAAAACACTAATCGCTGTTCCTACTCTGCCCAGAAAGTGACCCATAAAAAAATAGGCTGCATCCGTTCTCCATCCAGTACGGAATATCTTTTGCTTGTGTAACGAAAAGACTCTTTCCAGGGGGACAAAGATGAAAAACAGGACAATGAACCCTTTGACAAGTTCAGGAAACATATAGGTTTAATCACTGTTGACTTATTGCTGTTATAATCTGCATTAACTGGAGAGCTGAGAAATATCCTATTCCTACTTATGCCCTAATTCTTTTGTGTCAGAACCGCAGGTAGGAACACCATTTTGAAGAGTTGGATCAGATGGTTTGGTTGAACCAGGACGTAGGGCTTCACACAAGATGCCTACACTTGTCATTTCCTTCTTATCCGCTTTTGGAGCGACATTGGTATCGGGTACTACAAAAACACCGCCGACATAGCTCTTAATGTTCTTCGTTCCCTTCCGAGCTATTCCGTAATTGAATGCAGCCGTTTTTGTTGCACGGGTTGAATATTCATAATTTATTGTTTGAGTCCGGATGCCTATACCCAAGCTTTCAAAAGAGTTGGAAAAAGCCTTCTTTTCTAAGTAGTAAGCCTGCTGCCCTCGGTTCATTGCGCCAACATTTTGTCTGGCTTCTGCTTGTCTTCCTTTATTGCCACAACTCAAGAGACTAGGTAAAGATAGAACAACGCTACCAATTCCCAGCAGTAAGAATATAGTCAGCAAAACCAAACAACCCGATTTGGTTTTATTCTTAAGTTGATCGGGTGCTTCTTCAGGAATTAACGGCACCACTTCAGTGTTGGTAGGCAACACATCCTGGCTATCTTCTTGAGCCTGAGGAGAATCAATGGGGGGAGAGGTAGGCTGTAAATTTGTAGAGTCATTCGTCAAGGACTCTAGAGGTAAATCGGTCTTTTTACTCAGCTTCATAATTGTTCTCCTGTTATCTTGTATGATTTTCAGCGTTATCACTACCACCATTGAGGCTGCATTATATAAAATGCGAGAGGAATAATCGCAAATGAGCCGACATGCATGGACATCACAGTGGTAGCAAGGCTGGGACGTTTTTCCCGCAAACCAAGAGCGATCGCAAAGCCTTTGGCAACAAAACCAAAGATAAACCCTATCAGAAGTAACCCTGCTGTCACTGCATAAAGAAAAGCAGGGCTTGCTGAACTATTCATAGATGTCATGAGAAATAGGTGGACAAAGCCTAACCCAACGAATAACAGATAAACCAAGAAGGTGAAAATCCCTTTGTTAAGTACTTTTAAGTAACCTGTGCGCTGACAAAAGGAGAGGCACATAGAAGCAGATATCACCGAACCCAGTAGGGACAAGGGAAAAAGTGTACTCAAAAATGCGTAACTTACCAAGCTAGCTACAAGGTAAAACCCGTTTGCCAAAGCAGCTAACCCAAATGCTTTTAGGTAAGGGATGGATTCTCGTTGATGCAGAATAAAACTCTCGATGGAGACGATGGCGAGGAGAGGGAGTCCATAGGCAGAAACTGACGAGACTGCGGGAAGGGTAAAAAGACTTGAGGCAAATAACAAATCTCTGTTAAAACCACCACAAGCCATTGCTGGTAAAGCAAGAATAAGTAGTAAGTAGAGAGCGCCTAAGGTAACCTTGACTAAGGATTGCCGCTTTTTCTGAGGCTGAGCTTTGCCTGAATTGGGAGTCTCAAGCACGGAATTCGTCAGGGAAATCAGGGCGGAATCGGACTTTTTCCTAAGCTGCATGATGGTTCTCCTGTTATCTTTTATCCTTCTTAATCCCCTCTATCTCTCAGCTGAAGGGGACATATGCAAATTTGAGCTTTGCTACTTATGCAAAAAGTCTATTGGTTGTCTCCTGTCATGACTGGTGGTTAATTAGCGAATGC
>CBDTXL010000806.1:0-2887 GCA_965364435.1 uncultured bacterium | reverse complement strand
AGAGGTGGAAGTGTGACCCTTCATTAAAGAGGTAGAGGTCATCATTTGTTATTAGGCTCACATAACCGTCAGTCGCCTGCTGTTGGGTTTGGTTTACTGATACTTGGTATGTCATGATTCTTTTAAAGCTTTAGGTTTCCTAAAAAAGAGCAGTCGGGAACTAAGTTCTTGCTTCACCCTGCCTACCCGCCAGGGACTCAAGGATAGTGTTGGTAACAAGAGGTCTGACCCCTCCCCAACCCCTCCCCTAAGAGGAGAGGGGCTTCCGGACTCCCCCTTCCCTTGCGAGGGTTGCGGGGTTGGGGGGTTAGGTTTTCCTTTATAGAGCCAACAACATCCTCAAGTCCCTGGGTAATAGATCAAGTCCTCTTGCCTAGGACTAAATCCTCATTGGGTTAGAATTTCAGTCCATTTCAATGGACTTTAGCTGTTAGCCCGGAACTTAAGGATACTGTTGGCGAAAGTGTTACACATACTCCTACTATCATGTTACAACCCTCATGGCGAAACAAAGTATGAGGCAGAAGCGTGCCTGTAACATAAGAGTAAACTTCATAGTTGTACATTCGCCAACAGTATCCTTTGCTACTCACGCCCCTTCTTCGGCTCTAGTAAATGCCTTGAATCGCTTAGTAACAATTCGTTCTTTAGGAATCAGGCAGCTTCCCCTCGCTAAAATTCCCCTCACCCGATTGAAAGCCTTATCCAGAACTGCCTTAACGGTAAGAACGCAGGCACTCGCACGAATGCCATCTTCAAGACGCACTGCCACTCTGGTCGCTTTCGCTTATGTCATGGAATCGATCGCTACTGATGATGCACTTGATGTGTTGGAGTTACTCTTCAAAGATTTACTCTCCTGCTCAGCGCGTGAGGGCAAGAAGGAACGCCTCCGGACGCTCAAGGATCAGCGTCCATCAATCAACGCTTTATCTTGATCCCATCGATTTTCGGGCGACGCTTAACATCAACGGCGTGCTGACTCCGAAATGGGCGCAGCCCTCTGCCAAAAAAGCGCTCAGCCAGCCCAAAGCATCCATGGACCACTCGATGAGAATTCCTTCAAAGGTAATTTGGTGCTGGCTGGGGCCAACCCAAAGCTCGTCGATTACACCCGGTTTTAGAACCACGTGGTCATCGTCCGTCAACGTAGACAAGTCACATGAGAAGACATCCTGCTTGATTTCCTGCTGCATCCACTGGAGTACCTCGGGCGCAGCCGAGCGGACCGACGGATTCTGTCCGCCGTCCAACGTTACCCGAATATAGCTTTTGAGTTGCGGGTCAGCGTCGACGAACCACCCGGCATCCTGAATCAGCGTCGCCACAGCGTGCATATGTGATGAGTCGTTCGCCAGCCCGGAAAGGTCTTGAAGCGGCACCAGGACCTGAGCTGCCTGCAGCCGCATCGTGCCCAGGCGTGCCACGACATGGCCGACACAGGAAAGAAACGGCTGCACAGGCAATGGTTGGCCGGCAGGGATGCATTTAGTCAACGACACATGAAACCAGGCTGCGCGTGAAATCATAGATGCTGCGCCCATATCCTGGCCCGCGTTATTCATGCCCCAGATGCCGCCTGATGCGTTCTCCGCAGCCTCAGTGAGCCATCCCATCGCGGACGATCTGGCGACAAAAAGACTATAGGCGTCCGAGACGGCCGCGAGAGGGTCACGCCATGGATGCAATACCAGCTCACCGTGCAGGGCTACAAACATGCTGCTGTTGTTGTCGTTCTCCTGATACACCCCGTTACAACCGTGTGCATGGAATGTTTCGAGCCGGTGTAGTGAGCTTGCGTGGGTCGTCGGGTAAGCCAACTAAATCGACATCGATGACGCTACGCCAGCTGACCACACCCCTATTGTTGCAGACTGCCCGCCCAGTAGCTCGATTCCCTCCGCCACCCCCCGGACGCACCGTTGCCCTGCCCAATGTACCTTTATTTCTCCAGGTACCGTCACTGTAGTACTCCTGCAATTGCACAGTAACAACCGCCAAAGTGCCGGAGGGGCAATTAATATTTGTCCACCATCCGTGTCCAGATGCTTCAAAAGCGCTGCTGGAAACATGCACATAGTCACCATTCGTTCGGAACAAACATGCTCTTAGAGCTGCAAGTGCATCTGAGGAGCCTGAGTTGTTGTCCAAGAGTGCCTCGCCCTTCGCAGGAGTGCCTGCGGGAACACGGGCGGGAACAGGGGCGGGAACAGGGGCGGACAACACCGGGGTCGTGCTCGCCAAAACACCTACACCGAGTATTATCGCCAAATACCAATTCTGTCTTCGTGGTTTCATTAGAGAAATCTTTGATGGGATGCCATCGCAGCGTAGCGCTTTAAGCGCCAATTCAAATCTGAAGTGCAACAGGTGCTAATGTCTGAGGGAAGAATACCTCGAATGGTGTTCGATAGTCAAGTGATTTTCTCGGTCTATGGTTGATGAGATCAACCACCTTCTGAAAAATTTCCGGCTTCACAATCTGGGGTAAAAGTAGCAAAGAGCTACTTTTACCCCTTCTAATGGCGATCTACTCAATGGATACTGTTGGCGAATGTACAACTATGAAGTTTACTCTTATGTTACAGGCACGCTTCTGCCTCATACTTTGTTTCGCCATGAGGGTTGTAACATGATAGTAGGAGTATGTGTAACACTTTCGCCAACAGTATCCTTAAGTTCTGGGCGGGGGAGAGCGGTTTACTAAGAATGGTGCAAGATATCAGGGGACAGCGGTTCTCCCTTCCCCTCTTGTTCCCCACTCCCTGCGTGAAGCGCTTGAGTATGATTGCCGCCCGACGCGAACTCCTGCAACTGGAGAATTCGCCGTAATGGGATTTCCACCCAATCCGGGCGGTTGTTGAGTTCGTAGCCTAATTCGTAGATA
>CBDTXL010000805.1:0-2887 GCA_965364435.1 uncultured bacterium | reverse complement strand
AGCGTGGGGCAGTCAAGTCACCCTCTTGTAGCTGCCATTGGTTTACTCATTTGCCTATAGTTCCAGAAACCAAAGATTAGCCAGAAGGCAAGAAGACCTGAGGTGAGCAGCAAGACCGGAATTGGGCCTAATTGTCTAATCAAAGGCGGTGCAGCAGCAGTGAATAAGCCACCCCCGACAATGGGTTCAAAGAACAGTTGTTTGTAGGCAAAACTCTCGAACGCGCCTGAGGTGTTATCTGGATCGACCATCCGCATTAGCAACAAGCCTGTTGCGGTAACCCCCATCGATTGCCCCATGTCGCCAATGCCGCGCTCAAACCAATAGGTTGGGATCATACGCGGAGCGAGGTAGATAAAGACAAGAACATTCCAAGCGATGCCTGCAAGGGACAAAATTAAAAAGGCACCGAGATTACTCCCCAGTACAGCTAAGGAAATTGAAGCAAGTGCTGCGACGATGGTGACATCTAAAGCTACCCCACCGATGCGGTTCATCAACTGACGGTTGATCAGATAAGTGCGATTGAGGCGTTCCAGAATAAGCTGCACAATAATCCCGCCGACCAGCGCTAGGGGGAACAGAGGGATGCCAGACAGAATCTCAAGTCCGTTTCCGCCTCGGTTCCAGGTAATTGATTCGATGAAGGTCAGTGCTTGCAGGATTAGCCAACCAATGGCAATTGCTACTCCGACGAAGCCAAAGTGCAATGATAAAGGATCGATAAGTAGGCTACGCAGATGTTTGGCTCTTTTTTCCCTAATTTCAGGACTTTCGTTGTGACTTTCGCCCGGAGCTTCCTGCCAAAGGTTATCGTCCCTAGTGAGTGAGATATATCCCTTCTTGCGACCCCAGCCCGCCAGTATCACCCCTGCAATAACGCCGGTCACAATTCCCACGGTGGCTAAGCCGAGGGCGAGGTCAGGACCGGCTTCAAAGCCTAAACCCGTAAGCACAGGAGCCATTCCAGCAGCTGTCCCGTGTCCACCTTCAAAGGCAATTTCGATTAAAGCTCCAGCGATGGGGTCAAGTCCAAACAAAGGCGTCAACACGAGCAGGGCGAGTAAGAGTCCAACAACGTATTGTCCCCAGGCAAGGGTTTGACCAAATGCGACCTGAGGGGCGGCTCGCCGCCAAATGTCTCGTGGACTGGGAATAAACTCACCCAGGAAAATTGTCGCAAAAACAATGTTGATAAAGACGCCCGGTACTGCTGACCAAACATCCCGAATTGGTTGGGGAAATAGGCCATTTGCCAGGAAGAAATCCTTCCCCACTACAGATGAGGCGATCGCACCTAAAGTACCAGGTCCCAGCAGCAAGGCGACGGTTCCTGCCACAATTGAGCTAGGCAGAAACAACGCCTGAAATAGTGGAACGCTCTGTCTAATCCACCTCCCGACCAGAATTAAAAGACTGAGTACAACAAACGCAAAGAACACGTCTTTGAAGTTATAGGACGGTCCTTGAGCAGACCCTTGAGCCAGGGCGATTAAAGCTCCTGGCCCCAACAGTAAGATTCCCGCCCCGATGACCAAACCCGCTCGAGACAGCGCTTGCCACCCCCCAGTATGCTGTCTGATGAGCCGCCCAATCGGATTGAAGACAAGTAATGTATCCTTGAAATTCAATTTCATTGCATCCTCGTATGCCAAATGGTGTTCTCACCCCGAACTCGCCAATCGCAGATTCTCTAAAATGACAACAGTTCTCCTACACACCACCAGTGCTTCATAAGAACTGCTTGTAAGCAGTCCAGCTGCTAGGAGTCAGCTATAATGACGAGTTTTTCGGTTCACCACTTTGTTGATCTGTATTTTTTAAGAGTTCTTGCTCTATTTTTGAGAGCTTATTCTGTTTTCAGTTATTAGTCGGTCAGTAATCTTAAAACAAGATTAAGACCTAAAGAGTACCATTAAAGTATCCAAATGTACAGCCTAACAAAGGAGGCAAAAAACTGTTTGGCGTTTTGAAATGAGAAATTTGTGAGGAACTATGAATGATTTGGGAATAATGGTGTAACTTGTTGCACAATAACGCTACTCCTTTTGTTTTTACTGCAATGCGAATCTTAAATCGACCTCCTCAGTCAGAGACGGAGACAAAGCACCGCATCCTAAAGGCGGCACAGCGTTTGTTTGCCTCTCGGGGGTATGACGGTACAACAACCCGCGATTTGGCTTGTGCAGCAGGTGTTGCTGAAGGTACGCTATTTCGACATTTTGAGAATAAAAAGGCAATCTTAATTGAGCTGGCAACCCAGGGCTGGGTGGAGATTCTCACGGATTTGCTGACGGAACTTAGCGAAATGGGCAGCTATAAGGCAGTGGCACAGGTGATGCGGCGACGGATGATGCGGATGCGGGAGAACGCCGATATGATGAAGGTTTGCTTTATGGAGGCGCAGTTTCACCCAGAGTTGCGCGATCGCATTCAGTCAGAGGTGATTATGAAAATGACGGATGTCGCTGAAGCTTTCTTTGAAACGGCGATGGAGCGGGGCATCTATCGTCGCACCAATCCCAAGATTGTCGCTCAGGTGTTTTTAGGAATGTTTGCCGTTGCCGGTTTCAGCCACGACACAATTATGGAGCCGGGAGCCTCCCCCCAAGCGATGCAAGAAATGGCAGAAGGAATTGCTGATATTTTCCTGAATGGCGTCTTAGCGAAAGAGTAAACCCGCTTAGCAGAAAATTTCCCATCAGTTAGGAAGGATTTAGAGGTTAGTGGCAGATAAATAAAGGCAACACGCCCTCTAAATCTTGTCTCTTGATTCCAGTTGCTTGAGCCGCTTCTGGATATCAAATTCGTTGCTGCTACAAATGACTTCTAAATTCCCAACCCGTTGATTTAACTGTTTAACAGTGTTCATCAACTCCGGCATATT
>CBDTXL010000804.1:0-2891 GCA_965364435.1 uncultured bacterium | reverse complement strand
GGTGTACAGTCCGCAGTACACACCCACACCGCCTGCCCTGTCTGCTCAGTTATGATACCATCAGCGGGTGGTTTTTCCGGTTCCTCTTGACTCTCAATTTTCACCGCCTCAGCAGCGCTTTCGATCTCCGAGGGCGTCAGCACCGTGTTGCCGTGTATCTGTCTAACTCGATACACCTGAGCATCAGGTTGGAGTGCTACCACGATTTGGGAGGGAGAGCGGGGCGAGAACTTTTGAGTAAAAAAGCCGTGATTCCAAGGTTCCAGAAGGCTACAGGTCAAATAGGGCAATTCTTCCCAGCTGTGCCAGTGCCAAGTATGCATAAACGTATTTGGAGTAATTTTTCTAACCACGCTCCCTGGTATGTAGGAAAGCCGCTCTCAAAATCAGGAATTTATCAAAACCTGGTAGATCTATGCTAGCTTAAGCAACGATTTACTTAGAACCCGTAGTAATGGGATTTAATCAGCAACAGTTTGAGAAGGCTTTCCAGGAAGTCACAGAGCAGCTATCACTATCTGGAAAACCCGAAGGAATAGGGCAACCCCAAGAAATGCCCCTACATATATTTGAAACCCTCCCATCTACAAATCAAACGCTCTGGGAATTGCTCAACCAGGGAGCAACAGCGGGAACCGTTGTCATTGCTGCTCAACAGACAGCCGGACGGGGTCAGTGGGGTCGTCAATGGCAATCGGGCCCTGGTGGTCTATACTTATCTGTGGCATTGGCTCCTAATCTACAGGCATCGAACAGCGCCCAGCTAACTCTGTGTAGCGCTTGGGGAATTGCTACAGCCCTGAGGGGTTACGGTATTCCTGTATGTCTTAAATGGCCTAATGACCTGCTCCTGAAGGGGCGCAAACTGGGGGGCATTCTTACTGAAACCCGTGTGCAGCAGGGTCAGATTACCAAAGCAGTCGTCGGGGTCGGCATCAACTGGAGCAATTGTGTGCCAGATTCAGGCATAAATTTGCAATCTTTTTGCGAAGAAGAATTAAGTTTATCGGTGACTTCTTTAGAAATGTTAGCGGCAATTGTCTTAGAGGGACTGCTATCTGGATACCAATGTTGGTCAGCTCAAGGAATAGAAATCTTGCTACAGTCTTACCTGGAACTACTAGATAGCCAGGGATGCCATGTCATTGTGGACGGAAAGCCTGGGATTATCAAGGGCATAACACCCACGGGTGATCTGCGAGTCTGCTTGAACTCAACAGAAACTGCCGTTGCGGGAGTACCCGCGCCCGCTTTTCTAAGAGAAATTTGCCTTAAGCCCGGTACAATCAGTCTTGGCTATGACTGGTAATTCTTAAGGGATCGATGGCCAAAGCGGATTCGGTATTGAATAGCACGCCAATTAACCGAATTCTGTGATCTTCCAAATGATTTTATAAAGTGAGGAGTAGTGAGTCGGAAATGACAAAAAAAACCTCGTCTGGTTGCACCCCTTTAAGCGTCTTCTATCGCTGTCCTCGGCTGATGCAGGGACTGAGTTTGATTAGTGGTCTCGGTGTCCTCAGCAGCGGTCTGGTTGTAGCGCAAACTGATTCACCCGTTGACAGGCTAGCTGCGCCGAAAACGACTGCGGTAGATCCCCATGTCGATCCCGTTAGGGAAGCGGCTCCTCTAGAGCGAGCCTCCAGCCGGAAAGCCGCACCCGCACCGGCACCCGAACCCGCTGCCATACCCAAGCCCGCTGCCCCAGAGTCAATTGCTGTGCCAGAAGCTTCAGCGCCTAAACCCGCCCTGGAACGGGCACCTTCCTCCTCATGGAAACCGCCTGCTTCCGCCCTGGAACGGGCACCTTCCTCCTCATGGAAACCGCCTGCTTCCGCTCCGGAACGGGCACCTTCCTCCTCATGGAAACCGCCTGCTTCCGCTCAGGAACGGGCACCTTCCTCCTCATGGAAACCGGCGGCTCCCGCCCCGGAGCTAGAGGAATCGGCACCTGCCCGCGGAATCTTTGTAGAGAGAAAACCAGTGCTGGCTGCTCCCAACTTATCTGTCCCCGACGCTTCAACCGTAGAGAAGCCTCCCAAACTCCTCCTCAACCCGGCGGCAATCCAGGAGAGTGCTAAAACTCCAGTTGCTCCTAGTAATAGCTACATCGATCGCACTGACTACAGTATTGGTGCGACTCGCAGGAACGATAGCGAGCCGCCCGCTTCTGTGGTATTGACTGAACGGTCAACTGGCTGTCAAACTGTGTCGCAAAATGGGCAACTTTCGAGTGGAGTCTGTAGCGTCGCCGCGCCCAGTCAACAAACAGCTATTCGTATTCAACAAACTGCTAACTCTGTAGGTACCCTTCTGCGAACCCAACTAGGGGGAGTGAGAAAGCTGCCGACGCCGCCGGTTGCGAGTATCCAGCCTGTCAAGCTTGCTCCGGTGAGAGTGATTGCCAGTGGCATTCGTGCAACTGAGCAGACGCCGAATTCCGGGTATTCTGCTCCCAGGTATTCCGCTCCTGGCTATTCCGCTTCCGGGTATTCTGCTTCTGGGTATTCCACTGCACTTCCAGCAATACCTACAGCTCCGTCTTACTCTTCAGCCACAGGTTCAACAACGCCTACAGGTCTGGCTTACTACAATCTCACAACCCGACCAATAGGGCGTCCTAGTATCGGTCAAGCCAGCTTCATGTTCCCTCTGACAATCCCTGCCGCCCTAACCTCGGCATTCGGCTGGCGGATTCATCCGATTACAGGCGATCACCGCTTCCATGCAGGTACTGATTTGGGGGCACCCCAAGGGACACCAGTAATCGCTGCTGTTTCCGGTCAAGTGGTAACTGCCGACTTCTTAGGCGGCTACGGTCTCACCGTTATCCTGCAACATGAGAAGGGCACGCAAGAAAGTCTTTATGCCCACCTTTCAGAAATCTTTGT
>CBDTXL010000803.1:0-2893 GCA_965364435.1 uncultured bacterium | reverse complement strand
ACAACCCGCACCACACGACCCTTACGCACTGGGAACTCGAAGACGATTTCACCACTGAACCCAGAAGGCAAGTTCAGTTGTTGCAGATGTTGGGTTAAATCTGCCACTGCCGCTTCAGCCAATCCCGTCGCGCTGACAACTTGCAGTGGGGAATGTGAGGGTGTTGGTGTCGGTGCAGAAATTGATTTGAGAGTCTGCACCTCTTCCCAGTCGCCGAGATCCAAAAAATCTTCTCCCGAACTTGAAGGATAGCTAGAACCTGTTTCAGCGAAGCTAGTAAAAGAGTCAAACTTAACAGATCTAGACTGCTCAACCGACTGTGCTGGTGGCATTGAACGACGAAGCTTCGCCTTAGCTCCGCGTGTAACACCACCAAGTTTAGCGTTAGCGAAAATTCCCTCATAGCTAACACCTTCGGGCATCTCCACTGGCACTTGCATGGAGATGTGGTTGCCTTCAGGATCGACTCGCACGTCATCACTGACGGCAACAAAAGCAGTGTACTGTGACAACAACTGATACGTCAGGGCTGTCTCTGTAACTGCCTCCACCCCAGTTTTCGTTTCGTAGCCGAACATTTGATTCATCAAGTCTTTAATCCGCGCCCGACCCCATAACTGAGCAATAGCCGGATTGCCAGTATCCTCAAAAATGAGGTTAAAAATCTTTTCATAGCGGTGCCCACCCGCTGCAATGCCCGTAATCTGAAGTTTAAGAGCTGTGCGATCTTGTTTGCGCCCAAACAGAACTAAAGGCTGTTCGGCAAACAAATCAGGCGGTGTTGAGGGATAAAGCACTGCCGCCTCACCTGTGCCTTCCCAGTTAATTTGGATATTCGTCAGCACGGGGTTATTAATTTGGCGGAAGAACTTCTCTGCCACCTCTTGTGTCGGTTCATCGTGACGAACAATTTGAGAGGTTCCCCTGCCAATCTCTGCAATGCGATTGAGCAGAAAGCGGTTAGGTGAACTGCCGACACCAAAGCTATAAAGGCGATTCCCCGGTTTCAGCTGTCGCTGCACCTCGGATAGCACTTCATTCTCGTTACCAATGTAGCCATCTGTCAGTAGCACGATACTTCGTAGGCGTCCTGCCGGTGCCGCTGGAAAATTCAGCACCGCACGAATGCCATTGAGTAAGTAAGTGCCGCCGTTGGCTTGCAACTGATTGATATATCTAATTGCCTGAGTACGATTTTGCGACGTATTCGGCAAGGGTTTGGGGGATAGCTGGGTTGTGATATCGGAAAAGTCAATAATCGTGAAGGTGTCGTCGGGATTCAGTCCATTGATAAACCGACGCATCAGTTCCTGGGATTTTAGCAGGGGGTCACCCTGTTGGGAACCAGAGGTATCCATCAGGAACACCACATCCTTGGGCAAAATCTCCTCCCTGCGATATTCCAAAGCTGGGATGAGATAAATCGCAAAATGACCACCCCGTTCGTCTGACTGAGTTAGCACACTCGCCTGAGTGTTGTCACTCCCCACTCGATAGCGCAGAATCAGGTCTTTGTTGGGAATCGTGTCCTCCCCGCCCAGTTTCACCCGTACAATCTGCCCCTCATGTTCAATTCGGAGTTGGTGGGAAGTAGAACGAACATCAGAAATCGGCACACCCGCGTCAATTTCTACTGTCACCCCAATGTCATGTCCTGAGCGAGTATCGGGGGGTATTACTGGTGGAGTGATGCGCGAACCATCGGGAACAAAGTCAGTATCCCCACTTTCATCAAGGGGTGTACCGGGGATGAAGCGGGGTCCAACGACCATCGGGAAGACAAATTCGTAGTCGCCTCCCTCAAACTTAAGGCTATCGGTGTAACGGATAGTAACGTCAATTGCCTCGCCCGGTTTGATATTAGCCAGGGATTGGCTGAAAATATTATCTCGCTCTTGCTCTAATAGCCCAGCTGTTCGCCCCTGACTTCGGGCTTGTTCGTAGATTGCTCTAGCTTCTTCGCGTTTTTTGATGTTACCTTTGATGATGCGATCGCCTATTTTTATTTCCATGTCATCCACCGCCGCTCCAGAAGGCAACGGGAACACATAGACTGCCTCTAAAGGCTCGGTAAAGGGATTTTCAAACGTCTGCGTCACCTCCACCCGTGACACATTCCCAGAAATTTTTGCCTGAACTTCGGTATGTTTTAGGGGAAAGACTAGCTGCTTGTCGCTAGTCTGGACATACAAGCCCCCGATCGGTTGCTTGGAGCTTAAGGGCACATTCGTAGCCATGGGCTTCTCCCTCAAAAATTGGCCAAATGGGTAAACCTCACCACTGTCCCAATCAGGAGTAGAGTGGCGGGTTAATCCACTATGCTAGCCTCGAAGAACCTTTACTCCCCATAAATCGTCACAACGATTCTTCGTTGACGCGGTTTGATATCACATTCGAGGTGGAAGATTTGTTGCCACGTTCCTAACTCTAGCGTTCCATCCTGCACGGGAACGGTTAGGGAAGGTCCAAGCCATGTTGCTTGCAGGTGAGAATGTCCGTTACCATCGTTCCACATTTGCTCATGTCCGTATTCTCGACTTGGTGGAATGAGCTTATTTAAAATCTCAGGTAAGTCGCGTTCAAGTCCTGGTTCAAACTCAATGGTGCCAATCGCCCCTGTACTCCCAATATTGAAGATGTGAGCCATCCCTGTCTTGATACCAGACTTTTTAACAATAGAATTGACCTTGTCAGTCAAGTCATGCATGTCTCCATGACTGTTTGTGGAAATGTGAATTTGCTCCTGGTGAACCATGATCTGAGTTAGGTATGGTTTCTGTTTGTGTGTTGCTCCCTGTTAGCCTTCGTATTCGCTATCAATCTCGACATCGAGGGTTTCTTCATCGATGCGTACATACAAGATATTCGGACGACAGCAGACCTGACAATCCTC
>CBDTXL010000802.1:0-2893 GCA_965364435.1 uncultured bacterium | reverse complement strand
GGGCACTGCCCCTACGAAAAATCAATGTTTCTGGGATTACTAGACCGATGCTCTAGCATTATCCTTCATCAGGTTGAGCCTGAGAGAATACAAAAAAATAATCCCCTGTCTTCTAGTCAGGGGAAATCTCAAGAAGTTGCAAATCACTCTAAATATCAGTAGAGCCAGGTTAGAAGAAACATTCTGCTTCTAATTTGGATTCTCTGACTCTTAACGCAAGTTGAGTTTACCAACTTAGGAAACTTGAGAGCCTTTGCGACGGCGCAACATTGTCATTGCTCCGGCAACTAGTCCTAACCCGGCTAAGGTAGCAGGCTCAGGTACTGTCGTGGGGGGCGTCGTTACTATTGTTGCACCTACGATGAAGTCTTGAATGTCCTTGTCGATTTCCGATGTGTCATTAATTGCCGTGAAAAAGCTAAAGGGACTGGTGTCCAGTGCCTTGAATTGGCCACCACCAGCACCAGGTCCTACTGTGCTGCGGTAGTAGATCTTAGAATTGCTGTTAAAGGCTGAGTATGGAGGATTTGCCGGATTGTTACCAGGTGCAATCTCTATCCCTTCATCATAGGTGCCCGATGTCTCTGTGAACGTTACCCCACCCTGTGGCCTAGAATCTAAGCCAAAGAAGTAGGTACCTTTATTGAAGGTATAGCTTATTTCGCAGGGCGCTGGTGTAATCGTTATGCCACAGGTTCCCAGCCAGTCATTCTTTGCATCGCTGCTAACATCGTTAGGTCCGACATTATCATATCCTGGTGCGTTCTCCGTAAATAGAGTTTGGACCAAAGCACCCTGGTTAGGAGCCGAATAAATTCCAAAGCTTGACCTGAAGAAGCCACGAGACTCAAGGAACTTAAAGTTGATGGTAGTTGGAGTGTCACCAATTTTAAAGCTGCCATCCGTGTTAAACGTTACACCTCCAACAGTGAAAGGCGAAGGGGTAGCAGCCTGAGCGGGAAGAGTCGATAGAGCTAGAGCGCTGCCAGCGATTAAACCGGCAAAGACTGAAGTAGATTTGAGATTCATACGAATTGTCCCAGTGTTGAGGTACTTCAACTAAATTCTATAGTGAGCAGCCGGATAAGGAGCATTATGTTTAAGGGGTGGTGCTAAAGGCGTCAGGTAACGGCTCAACCTCCAAAGCTTTTCAGCCATACTTACCCTTATCCGTTTAGGAGTAACCCTTCGTTAAGCATACCCGAATCCTACCTGAAAGAATACATTTGATTCCCACTCAAAAATTCACCCCAACGGCAGAAAATTTTAACCCGATCTCAGACAGGTGGGGAGAGGCGGAGATTTCAAAGCTTAGTTATTTCTGCCGAGCTGGTCTAATACTTGTCTTCATATCTTGACACAGCGTTAGATATTCTGTGCGATCGCTCTTTGCCCCGCTTGACTAACGAGCATTGAGCAAGGTCGTTGGACGCCTAATAAAGAAGTTATAAAAAAATACTCCCCTTACCTAGAAGGTAGGGGACTATCAATAAGTTCCAAATTATCCTAAATATCAGTAAGGCTTGGTTAGTAGCCCAATTCTGCGCTCAACTTGAATACTCTGATTCTTAATGCAAGTTGAGCTTCGGAAATTAGGAAACTTGAGCGCGCTTGCGACGGCGTAACATTGCCATTGCTCCACCAACCATTGCTAAGCCTCCCAAGGTAGCTGGCTCAGGTACTGGTCTTGCTTGAGCCGTGAAAATGAAGTCCTGGAAATCTTTATCGTTCTCAGCTCCCTTATCATCGAAGGCAATCGTTACAGGGCCAACAAACGGATCAGCTGATGAAGGATTTCCAGGGGAAGTAGGGTTATCGTTAACAGGAGGGACGTTAACGCCTTGGAAGAAAAAGGCTTGTTGGGATTCTGGGGTATTTAAGGAATTTGTGGAGTAGACGATCCCGTTGGTTCCTGCGGGGTTGTTATTACCCGAGTCGAGAGCAAAGCTATATGTTACACCAGCCTGAAAGAGGAACGAGTTAGTGCAATCTGAAGCCGTACCAGACGCTGTAACGGTTTTAGGGCAAAATCCTAGAAAATCTGGACTTGTTACGTCAAATGGCACATTTTCAGTAAACAGCGGCTTTACGGGCGTCTTATCGGCTGTTACAATCGACAGCGTTGATTTGAACAACCCTTGAGAGCGCTTGAAGCCAAAATCGACAATAGTATCTTTATCAAACTTGAGCCCTTGATTTCCAAAGAGGGTTGCTGCTTGAGCGGGAACAGTCGATAGAGTTAGAGCGCTGGTAGCAAGTAAACCTGCCAAGACTGAAGTTGATTTGAGATTCATACAATTCTCCCGGTTGAGCTTAAGTAGGCGGTGAACGAACTTGGAGTGAGCCGTTGAGAAAGTTTTTGTTTCAAACCCTCTCTATAAACAAAGTAACCTGGGTTTCCAGGAAAATCATTAGGTACAGGCAGTCTTCATCCAATCTTTAAACACGTCCTCAATATTCGGCACTCGTCTTCATCTCTTCTTCACAAAACCTGTTTATGCCTCTCTTAGGGCGAATGGCACTGGATGAATAAACGGTAGGGTGCATTGATAAATTGCCTCATTGGCAGGGCTTTGGAGAACAACTGCAAATATAAGGTGTGCGTGAAACGGACAAGACTGAGGCTGACTCCGGGAGCATCAGGTCTATTCCACTTCGTCACAAAGCGCTATAGTGCGATCGCCAGCCTTGAAACATAGCTGTTCAACCCCCTGAGGCAGCTAAAGTTCCGCAGGAGGTTCCACGGGTACATAAGGCATTGCAAAGAAACCGCGTACATTCTGGCTACGGTCAGATACCCTTTGTGTACACCTAAAACCTAAAACAGTTCTTTTACGGGGAGGAACTCCAGGAACAAAAGTAGTTCCGACAGGTACTCTTTCAACCCGAATGA
>CBDTXL010000801.1:0-2895 GCA_965364435.1 uncultured bacterium | reverse complement strand
ACGGCTAGCTAACTACAACGGCAGCAGGTTCTAGAGTTGCCACTAATTTGACAGCGTATTCCGCTTCAAACACCCCTTTCTCATAATTCAAACTCCAAAGTTCTAGGGCACAGTCATCATCTGGTATAGATGCCTGTAGCCGCAAGTGCAGTTCTCGGACATCCCGGCGGTACTCACAACGCACTCGTTGAATGGCACCAATTTGCCGTCGGTCGAGGGTAACTGCTATTCGTAATATGGCACTGAGCTGATTAACCAACTGTCGGTGCTTTTTGCTGGGCAAGTTGCTGTAACTTTCGTGCTTCTTCTTAGGGGCATTCTTGCGGTGGTAACGAGCTAGATTGGCGATTACTTCAATTTCGGCTTCCGCAAAGCCTAGAAGTTCACCATTGCGAATTAAGTAATAAGAGTGCTTGTGGTGAGCTGAATGACTCACATACAAACCGCAGTTGTGTAAAATCGCTGCTGCCCAGAGGAGTTCCCGTTCTTCAGTGCCCCAGTTATGGAGATGTCCTTTGGTTTGGTTAAATAAACTGAGGGCAAGGTTCGCAACGCGATCGCTATAGTCCAGATTGACCTGATATTTCTGGGCGATTTTGAGGACACTACGTTGACGCACCGAGTCTTGGTAGCGCAGTCGGTCTTCAATCAAGCCGTGGGTGAGCATCCAGTCAACGATTACTCCTTCCCGGAGTGCCCGTTCCCCAATCATCAGAGACTCGACACCCAGCAGCGTCATCGCTTCCAGTAAAATTAATGCACCGGCAACGATAATTTCTGAGCGCCGGTCTGACATGCCGGGAATTGCCGCACGTTCTGCGTAACTCAGTGAGGCCAAGCGCTTGACCATTTCTTTGAGGTCTTTCCGGCTTAGCTGGTAGCCATTCAGGGGATTCGGCACCATGCCCAATTTTTCTCTGGCGTGAATTGTCGCAAGCGACTCAATCGTGCCAGATGTCCCCACTAAACGAGGCTGTTCACCAGGTTCCAGGTGAGCGAGTAATTCCTCAACCGGGCGTTCCAGCATTCCCCGTACATAGGCTTGTAAGTATTGAAACTCACTATTACTGATCGGGTCGGTAGTGATCAATTCAGCAGTGAGGCGAACCGCCCCCACTTTAGTGCTGCTGAGGGAACGGGGTTCGTGACTATCCCCCAAAATCAATTCCGTTGAACCGCCGCCGATATCAATAATGATGTGGGGCTGGTTGTTGAATTCCATCCCCGATAAGACGCCTAGGTAAATCCGCCGTGCTTCCTCGTAACCGGAAATCAGGTTGACAAATAAGCCCAATTCTGCATATACCTGTTTCAAAAAATCTCGTCCATTCGGTGCCTCTCGCACAGCGCTGGTGGCAACGGCAACAATATGTTCAGCATTAAAGCTTTTTGCCAGTTTCTGGCAACGTTGCAAAGCCGCGATCGCTCTACCCATTGCTGCTGGTGTCAAATCCCCAGTCTTCGGATCGCGATCGCCCAGCCGTACCGTATCTTTCTCCGTGGCAATAATCGTAAACGCTGGTAGCGCGGGGTTAACCCGCACTACCACCATGTGAATGGAATTTGTACCAATATCAATGGCGGCAAGAATGCAGTCTTGCTCCACAGCAGGAGTAGAAATAGTCACGGAACTCTCTTTTGCAGCGGAATTGACCATCACAGTGTATCCCCGTTGACAACCCTAGCCCAGACCCTAGGGATAAAGATATCTTTAAAAAGGAGCAAGTAAATAGGTACTATGTCCTATTGGAAATTCCTTTATGAGTTAAGAGCTGCTTACGGCACTCCCTTAAAAAAGCCAGTTGCTGAACAAATCCTTAGAACTAACAACTAACAACTAACAACTCCTTCCATGCTGACCCAGCAACAACCCAACCTTCCAGTTTGGCTAACGATTATTCGACTTCTCCGGTGGGACAAGCCAGCAGGACGCCTGATTTTGATGATACCTGCTCTGTGGGCGGTCTTTTTAGCCGCTCATGGGACACCACCTTTACCGCTAGTGGGCGTGATTGTCTTGGGAACTTTAGCAACCAGTGCTGCTGGTTGCGTGATCAACGATCTGTGGGATCGGGATATTGACCCACAAGTCGAAAGAACACGCGATCGCCCTCTTGCCTCTCGTTCCCTCTCCATCCAAGTCGGCGTTGTCGTTGCCTTGGTAGCAATGAGTTGTGCTGGGGTACTCGCCCTATATCTCAATCCTTTCACATTCTGGCTTTGTGTCGCAGCCGTGCCGGTGATTGTTTTCTACCCGTCAGCTAAGCGGGTGTTTCCTGTACCCCAATTGGTACTTTCAATTGCTTGGGGCTTTGGCGTCCTCATCAGTTGGAGTGCTCTAACAACTAACCTGGAACCTGCAACCTGGCTACTCTGGGGAGCAACTGTACTTTGGACTTTGGGATTTGACACGGTTTATGCGATGTCAGATCGGGAGGATGATCGCAAGATTGGGGTTCGTTCCAGCGCCCTGTTCTTCGGTGATTATGCCGCTGATGCCGTTGGTGTGTTCTTTGCTGGTACTGTTGGTCTACTAGCAAGGCTGGGTATCGTTATGCAGTTGCACCTAGGCTTTTGGATAGCGATCGGCATTGCTACCGTTGGCTGGGCTTGGCAATATAGCCGACTGCGCCAGCAAGATCTGCCAAAACCAGTCTATGGTGAGATTTTCCGCCAAAATGTTTGGATTGGTTTTGTTGTACTAGCTGGAATGATTGCTGGTACTCTTTTCTAAATTGGAGAGTAGGAAATTTTCCCACTCTCGAGTTCCAATCCTGTCTAGAAAATAGGGCGTCCGGACTAGAGACTAGGGGGAAGAAATTTTCATTCCTTCGTTGTAAGCCCATCTCATCGCCTCTCATACCAAGGTTGCGTTCTATGAAGTAATTCTATAGA
>CBDTXL010000800.1:0-2896 GCA_965364435.1 uncultured bacterium | reverse complement strand
GCTTTTCAAAGGTGACTTTCCAATTATGAATGAGAAAATCATGCGGACATGCGTAGGTTTACTGATTGATCACGATAGTAGCTGTGGTGCGATCGCACTTCCATGATTCGTATCCCCCAAACTGTTGCATCAGGCAAGACTTGGGGTCAAAAGCCTGATTAAAATAACTTCTGTTCCAAAACACAGGTGCTAAAATACCCGGCATGAATCATAATTTAACTTTTTCTTCAAATTACAAACCAAATTTGAAAAATTGTTACCAGATCAGCATAATGAGTGGTCTCTAGAATAATTCATTAGGGAGGCATCCCGGCGAATCAAGTGACAATCATACACAATACAAAGGAAGTTAATTGGACAAGCAGGAGTAGTCCTTCACAAAATGCAATAATTCACGAAGCCATCCCTATTTCCAGGGACGTAGTACAGAGTAAAACCCGTTCTAAGTTGCTGGCAAGCCGTTTTCTTCAGCAGGGTGTGATACCAGCAAAGCTCTTTTCTACAGAGAGTAAAAGCTGCCCTCTGAAAGTATTACTACCTGCTCCAGCTTAACTTGTCCGGAAGATACAAGCGCGAGAGTACCATTGGCTCGATTCGTTAGACACCAAAGGGAAATCCACTTAGCCTCGCCAACAAATCCACAACAGGACAAGGTATGCATCTATGAACCCAACCAGGCCGTCAAGCCCAGCACTGGTTCCTCTCAGAATTCTTGAGTTTGATCTCATCCCCGGCATCTGGGTGATTATCAAACACTAGTTTCTGACCAGGGCGGTATCAATACCTGACCTGGATTTGTTGAAAGTTGTAACCTGTTTATGAAGCATCTCGCGTGTTTCCAATCATCAGATTACCTGCCGACCTTGCAATTGTTTAAAAACCAACTCATGGTTTTGAACAGAGTAAATGAGGCATCTAGACCTGAGTTGATCACCTGCGACACTAATACATATGGAAGGCTCATTTGAACTAACCCTACAGATGGTCATGGCCGTCCTCGCTGGGATCAGTGCCCAGGTAATCGCTGAATACCTCAAAGTTCCTAGCATCGTCTTCCTGCTGATGTTTGGCATTCTCCTGGGGCGGGATGGCTTTGGTCTATTGCACCCGCAGCAACTGGGAGTTGGTCTGGAAGTGATTGTTGCCCTCTCGGTGGCAGTTATTCTCTTTGAGGGAGGATTAAACCTGGAGCTGCGAGAGTTAGGCAAAGTTTCCGGTAGTCTCAGGAATATGGTTACCCTGGGGACACTGATTACCCTGCTTGGGGGCGGTATGGCTGCTCACTGGCTGGGGGAATTTCCCTGGTCAATTGCCTTTCTCTATGCGTCTCTAGTGGTTGTCACCGGCCCAACTGTCATTAGCCCACTGCTGAAACAGGTGCAAGTAGACCGGCAAGTAGCGACGATCCTGGAGGGAGAAGGCGTCTTAATTGACCCTGTGGGGGCGATTCTCGCTGTTGTCGTGCTAAACACGATTTTGAACCGCGATGCTGGTCCTTCAGCAGTAATTATTGGTCTGACCCTGCGCCTCGGCATCGGTGGTTTTATAGGTGCTGCTGGTGGCTGGTTGCTTGGTGTGTTTCTTAAGCGAGCCAACTTTATCTCAGAGGACCTGAAAAACCTGGTCGTGCTGGCGGGAATGTGGGGCTTGTTTGGCTTAGCACAAATTATTCGCAGTGAATCCGGGCTGATGGCAACTGTGGTTGCTGGAATTGTCCTTGGAGCCTCTGCCCTGCCTGAAGAGCGGTTATTGCGACGGTTTAAAGGGCAACTAACCGTCCTTGGTGTCTCTGTCCTGTTTATTCTGCTCTCAGCAGATCTTTCAATTGCCAGTATCTTTGCGTTGGGCTGGGGCAGCCTTTATACTGTTTTCGCACTGATGCTTGTGGTACGCCCTATCAATATCTTCTTGTGTACCTGGAACAGTGGACTGAACTGGCGACAGAAATTATTCTTGTCCTGGGTTGCTCCCAAAGGAATTGTTAGCGCTTCTGTTGCTTCCTTGTTTGCAATTCTCTTGACACAGCGGGGGATTAATGGGGGCGATTCTATTAAAGCGCTTGTCTTCCTCACTATCATACTGACGGTTTTTTTGCAAGGACTGACCGCTCGCTGGGTAGCAAACTTGCTCCAAATCAACCGGCACTCCGGAGCAACCGGTGCCGTAATCATTGGTTGTAATCCGTTAAGCCGTCTGATTGCCCGTCTGTTTCAAGAGCGAGGAGAGTCTGTGGTGCTAATCGACACAGACCCCGAAGCTTGCCAAAAAGCAGAGCAAGAAAATCTACGGGTATTCCAAAGCAGTGGTTTGGATATTGAAGTTCTGGAAGAGGCAGGGCTTGACTCGATGGGGACATTCCTGGCAATGACCAGTAATGGTGAGGTGAACTTGATCTTGGCTCAACGAGCGGCGGAGGAATTTAAGCCACCGCGAGTCTTGGCAGTATTTCCTCGCGACCCTCAGGCCACTACTCCCACGAACAAAACTAAAGTTAATCAGGCTTTCGTCCCGCAACTCCCCATCAAATCTTGGAACCAGTATCTCAATGATGGGCAAGTGAAGTTAGGCAAAACGGCACTTAGAGAACCAGGGTTTGCCTTTCAGTTGGCTCATTTACAAGCCTTAATTCGTTCTGGAGAACTTGTACCGTTACTGGTGGAACGGGAAGCAACTTGTCAAGTTGTGCCAGCGACAGAAAATTGGCAACCAGGAGATCAAATTATTTACCTACTGCATGACCCCAGACCAAAACTCTTGAAGCGCTTATCAGGTGCCAGCCCCTCGTCTCGTCTGGAACTAGAGAGGCTGGCAGAAGTTGAGGAAGTTCCGATTTCAGCTACTGTCTCAGAACTGCTGTAGAGGAAATTGCAAAATAGGAGATTGCAGCTTAAGAAAG
>CBDTXL010000799.1:0-2898 GCA_965364435.1 uncultured bacterium | reverse complement strand
CAGAGGCGGCAATGGCAGAGGATGGTGAAAATATTAAGTTAGCAGATTTAAAAGCAGAGCTGGGTCTATGAGTCTGTAGGATGACATATACGGTTGAAATTAGACCTGCGGCTGCACGCCAACTCAAAAAACTAACAAGGGTAGTTCAGGCACAAGTTATCCAGCAACTGCACTTTTTGAGAAAGTGATTTATTCCTATCAAGTTCGCCACTGATTTAGCCAACGGACTTGTCCAATCCACTCCTCTGATTGTGTTTCTGATAGTACCCGATCAAGAGCAGCAATCAGACTTGATAGCGCCCAGCTACTTTGTGCTGCTAAGATAATGCCGCTATGTTGAGGGGAGTGCTCAGCTAAAACGATAAAATCACGGATGTTAAAGGTAAAAATACACCGTCCTTGGGCTGTTGCTCCTAGCAGTTGGGCTTCATCATTGGCATCCAAGGGCATCCAATCATTGGGTGTGCGCGTCACATCATGACCACGAGAAACCAAGGCGGTATGCAAAGCTTTAATTGATGTATCGGCATCTAGGTGCAGCCGTAGTTTAGACATTAGCGGCTTCCAAGCCTTGTTCGGCGGCGATCGCGCCGTCTATTTGCCAACGGTGGGTATTGTAGAATGCTAGGGCATCATTCACCTGTACTTCGCTCAAGTCGTACTCATCAGCAATCTGTTGCACAGATAAACCCCACTTTTGGGCAGCAATTACTATTGTTTGCACCCGCAAGTTAGTCCCGCGCAGAGTTGCCATAAGCTGACCGCTAGCGCCGCGACGGTAGGTAATATGAGGGAAAGCTGGCTCGTCGAGTTGCTGGCTGAGGGAATTTACCTTCTCAGCTACAGCCCCCAAAATGAACTCCTCAAGTGAAATGCCTTGCTGGGAAGCCAATTGTTCGGCTTCTTGCTTCAACTCATTGGGTAAGTTCAAGGAGTAGGATGTCATTGATTGGTCGTTAAATATATTTCTAGGCACATCCTATCAGTTGGGTGACAAGTCCGTGACGCAAAGCTATCGATTGGCTCTCCCGTACTTAGTGTGGAAAACCCCCTATTACTGATAGCTTATGAGAAAATATTGTTTTGAAAGCCTTCCCCCGCAGTGCTTTCGGAAATAATCAGGTTTACTTATCACATCATGTACGGGAGAGCCAACGAGCGGTCATACTCTTTGTTAAATCAGCTATCTTCACATTCTCTTTAAATCGTCTTCATTTTTAATTTAATATTCCTAGGTTAAAATATTTTCAACCGAGGTAATTTTAGTAATAAATTTCATTACTTTGGATTGACTCTAGTTAGGAGTATTTCATGATATTTGTGATACCAATTATCCTCGGTGCTGCGGCTATAGCCTCTGCTGCTTTCGGTGGGGTGAAAGTAGTTGAAGGCGTCGGCAACATGAATGAAGCCAAGGTCAACACGGAAATTGCCACAATTGAAGCGGCTCAGGAGTTTCTGCAACAGGTTGAACAGCAGATTAGAGAGTTGGGTCAGTTAGTACATAAGCTAGAAAGGCGAGCGGGGATAGCACTCGACGAACTTGAATCCCGACCTTTTGATCGGCACCGGGAGGCTAGCAAGTTTCAACAGGTAGCGCTTCTGGTAAAGGCACTGGCAGAAATCATTAAAACTCCTGTTTTAAACAGCCAAGGCAATCTAAATCCTGCCACTGCAACTATCAAGGCAAAGTACCGTACTCTGGAGGGTAATTAGAAATGCTAATACAAAGCATTGGTGCAATACTCACTGCAATTGATGCGAGGCAATGCTTGAGTAATATTGTTTCAGCTTACACCGAGTCTAAAAAAATTACAGAGCAGGGACGAACTCAGCGACGTGAGATTGCAGCTTGGGAGACAACAACCTGCTTAAATACAGTTGCTTCAGCATACATCGAGTATAGGCAAATTGCAGAGCAAGAGCGGACTAAACGGCGTGAAATTGATGATTGGGAACAGGAAACAATCGCTAAGATTAATGCCCAGCGAGACTTGCTGATGGCGTACCTCAGTCGCTCGTTTGATGAACGTGCAGAGAACTTTTGCGCTTTGTTCGGTGTAGTTGATCAGGCAATGGCAGCAGGCAATAACGACCAACTGGCATTAGCCTTGCATTCAATCACAGAACTAGCAAAATCAAGCCCGTTCAAAGAACTAGCTAACTTAGCTTCTGTCCGAGCAGCACTGGACGATCCAGACCATGAATGGGAGTTTTGAGTTGTAATTGACTGAAATATTACACCATTCTCACTAGTTAGCGAAACCCGCCGTGGACTCAAGTCCACGGCTCATAGCTCAAGTCCATTGAAATGGACTAGAAAGCCTGTATGGTTATCATTTAGTCCTCTTTAGAGGACTTTAGCTATTAGCCAGGGATTTGAATCCCTGGCGGTTGAGCGGGTAGGTGCAACAGCTGAGATTGAAATAAAATGTCTTGAAGTAGAAATATCCATATGCTTCAGGGATTGATCCCTCTAACGAAAAGCAGTTGGGTTAAATAGCGATCGCGTCTACTCCTGCACACTCCCATCCGGCATCGTTGCCCCCACCAAATTAACATCACTCAAATCTGCTGCCTCAAGGTTCGCACCTGTTAAATCTGCATTACTCAAATCAGCACCACTCAACTTCGCCCCCACCAACTTCGCCCCAACTAACTGGGCATTCCTCAAATCTGCATTACTCAGCTTTGCCCACCTCAAATCAGCACCACTTAACCGCACATCCCTCAAAATTGCCCCTACCAGTTTTGCTTTGGGCAAATTAGCATTCGTCAAATCAGCATTACTCAAATCCGCAATCACCAGTTTTGCGCCATCCAACTGGGCATTTCTCAAATTAGCCCCCCTGAGAATCGCACCAATTAAATTAGCATTCCGCAAATCTGCCCCCGCTA
>CBDTXL010000798.1:0-2904 GCA_965364435.1 uncultured bacterium | reverse complement strand
AGCCTCAACTCCTTTTATTAAAAATACTTATCACCCTGACTCCTGGAGAGCCACATTAACGAACGCTCTGAATGAGAATCATTATCATTATATTGTCTTGTTCAAGAGCTGATCATGTTAAAAAGCTTTTCCCTTAAAACTCGCTCCCTAAAACGTGTCGCTGTTTTAGCAGTGACACTTGGATTCGCTGGCTGTACGTCCTCCCAACAGCCGACCAATTCATCCCCCAACACAACGTCTGCGGCATCACCTTCCTTAGCAAACAACTCTAAACCCAAAGTCGTAGCAACCAACAGCGTCCTTTGTGATATCACCGAAAAAATTGCACAGGATACCGTTGACCTCAGCTGTTTGATTCCTGCGGGTACTGACGCCCACGTTTATCAACCCAAGCCAAGCGATCGCAAAGCCATCGAAGAAGCAAAGCTAATTCTCTATAATGGCTATGGTTTTGAACCGAGTTTGATTAAGTTAATCCAGGCGACTAAAAACCAAGCCCCCAAAGTTGCCGTGAACGAGGTTGCAGTTCCTAACCCGCAACAGTTTGAAGAAGAGGGCAAGACGGAAATTGACCCTCATGTCTGGCAAAATGCTCAGAATGGCGTTCGTATTGTCGAGACAATTCGGGACAACCTTGAAAAGGTATCCCCTAGTAACGCGGCGCAGTACAGCGATAACGCCAAAAAAATGACCAGTGAACTCACCCAGATAGATAACTGGATCAAATCTCAAATCAGTACGATTCCCCCTAACCAACGCAAATTAGTCACAACCCATGATGCGCTGGGTTACTACTCCAAGGCTTATGGAATTCCTGTTGAAGGCGCTTTACAGGGAATTAGCACAGAGGAAAGACCGACAGCAGGACGGGAGAAAGAACTGGTGGGAGTTATCAAGAATGCAAATGTTCCCACGATTTTTGCTGAAACTACGTTGACATCCTCCCACCACTAATTCGGAGTACCGAATATAGTGGGGGATTCCAAAGATTACTCCTTGGACTTTCTCTTTCTACGAGTCGGCTTACTTGGAGGAATCTCTTCACCCAAGCAGAGGTCGTTCTCTCCGGAGACGTTAGTTCCCGTGTGCCCCACGGTACGTAGCGCGAGTTCCAATATGTTGATAGCCGCGTTCCAGTCCCGGTCTAAAACAAATCCACAATGATGGCAGCGATGTGTTCTTTGACTCAACGACTTCTTGAGGCTTCGACTTCGCTCAGCCTCAACACTGAGCGAAGTCGAAGTGTTGATGATTTTTCTACAGCTCGAGCAGTTCTGGCTCGTGTAGTGGGGAGGGACAGCAACCGTCACCACGCCAAACACCTTGCCAAAATACTCCAGCCAATTGCGGAAAGCCGACCATCCTGCATCAGAAATAGACTTGGACAGTTTTCTGTTTTTGACCATATTACGCACCTGCAAGTCCTCGTAGGCAACCAAGTCGTTAGACTGGACTACGCATAATGCCTTCTTCACGGCAAAATCTTTACGCTGCCTACTTACCTTGAGGTGCTTCCTGCTCAAGCGATTTCTCTTCTTGGCTCTGTTTCGAGAACCCTTCTGAGTTCTGGACATTTGACGACCAAGGCGCTTGAGTGCTTTCTCGGACTTCCTGAGGTGCCGTGGGTTATCTACAGTCTGCCCATCCGAGTCGGTGTAGAAGTGAGTCAGCCCCACATCCAACCCAATGGTTTTTCCCGTGGGTTCTCTCTTTTCAATACGTTCGACATCAAGGCAGAACTGGACGTAGTACCCATCAGCACGACGGACAACGCGCACCCGCTTGATAATGTCCAACTGATAGAAGTGCAAGTCACGAGTTCCCCACAGTTTGAAGCTTCCAGCCTTGAAGCCATCGGTGAACGCGATAGTTCGTCTATCTTCCGACAGCTTCCAACCACAGGTTTTGTACTCAACAGACCCATGTGTCTGATGCTTCTTAAAACGTGGAAAGCCTTTTTTACCCGGCTTACCCTTCTTACAATTGTCGTAGAACCGAGCAATAGAACTCCAAGCGCGTTCAGCAGAGGCTTGACGAGCCATAGAGTTGAGCTTGTTCGCCCAAGGAAACTCATGAGCAAGAACCTTGCAGTATGCACTCAGTTCGTATCGCCCAATCCCTCTATTGTCCATCCAGTATCTAACGCAAGAATTGCGGATGAATCTGGCAGTACGAATAGCTTCATCAAGCCGCTCATACTGTTGCTTTTCGCCCTCAAGTTTTGCCTCAAATACTAGCATTTTACGTCGCTATGTCCGATATAAATAAGTCTAACATACATCCTGTCCGCAATTCATCTCACCGCCATAATCTTCGATTTGGCGGTGAGATGAATTGCGGTTGAAGGTAAATCCGAAGCTAATTGAGGCTGTAGCTAAGGAGGGAAAGGTCAAAGTCTCAAAGCGAGAACTTTTTGCCGATGGACTCGGAGAAAAGGGGAGTGAGGGTGACACTTACACCAAGATGCTGATTGCCAATACTCAGACGATTGTGGAAGGACTGGGAGGCAAGTACAAACCATTTCAGCCCCAATAAACTACTGATACAATCCTGAAGGTCTTGGAATTGGGTTGTAAAACGTCAAGACTTCTTAGGAACTGATACCATTTCACTTTAAAAGTGCTACACATCAATGGCTGCTAATTGAATTTCTATCAAATCTGGTTAATGAGCTAGACTATACGATGAACAAAAATCCTGTAGAGGCGTTGCATGCAACGTCTCTACATTGGTGTGCATTCAAACGAATGTGATATTACCCTAGGTCAAACTCCTTCAACCCAGCTCAATTGCGCCGATTGGTCAACAAAGTTACAAATCCAGAATCAGCACTTTTACAAGAGGTTTCTTCTAAGCTGTTCAGCATTTAAATGGGGTATTATGAAAGATTGAATTAAGGCAAGT
>CBDTXL010000797.1:0-2907 GCA_965364435.1 uncultured bacterium | reverse complement strand
CTTCAGACTTCAGAGATAACACTTCATCCTTTGAAAGGTTCTGGTCGCTTGACCGGGCTATAACATTTCTCAATCATGGTGCGTTTGGTGCCTGTCCTCTGCCAGTACTCGAAGCGCAGCAACGATTGCGGGAGCAGTTGGAACGGGAACCTCTGCGCTTTTTTACGCGGGAATTTGAGGAGTTGCTAAACGCGGCGCGGACTCAGTTGGCAGCCTTTATTGGTGCGGATGCGGCTGAGTTAGTGTTTGTCCCAAATGCAACAACGGGTGTTAATTCAGTTTTGCGATCGCTTCTGTTCAATCCCGGCGACGAATTACTCACAACCAACCTGGAGTACAACGCCTGCCGCAATGCCCTTGATTTTGTTGCCAGTCGCACGGGAGCCAAGGTGGTAGTGGCAACAGTGCCGTTTCCCCTTGATTCGCCCAATCAGGTGGTTGAGGCAGTAATGGAGCGACTTTCACCGAGGACACGCCTAGCGCTGTTGGATCATGTAACCAGTCAGACGGGGTTAATCTTTCCCATCCAGGAGTTGGTGAGTCAGCTAGCAGCGCGGGGAGTAGATACGCTGGTGGATGGTGCCCACGCACCGGGTATGGTGCCGTTGCACCTGCATGAGATTGGGGCAACTTACTATACAGGCAACTGCCACAAGTGGTTATGTGCCCCGAAGGGGGCAGGCTTTTTGTATGTACGGCAGGATAAGCAGTCTGGGATTCGTCCTATGATAATTAGCCACGGTGCAAACTCAGGTCGCACTGATAAATCGCGCTTCCAACTAGAGTTTGATTGGACAGGCACTGATGATCCAACCGCGTATTTGTGCATACCCGAAGCAATTTGGTTCCTGGGTTCGCTGCTGCCGGGTGGATGGCCTGAGTTGATGGAGCAAAATCGAGCGAAGGCACTCTTGGCGAGGCAGTTACTGTGTGAGACATTAGGAGTGTCGCCACCCTGTCCTGCCCAAATGATTGGCTCGATGGCAGTTGTCCCTTTGCCAGATAGCGAAGCGTTAGCGAGTCCGCGAACGTCTAAGTTGTCTTTATCCGAACAGGGTAGACAACTACGAGAGTGGCCTGTACTACAGGATGTTTTATTTGAGCGGTTTAACATTGAGGTACCGGTGATTCCCTGGAGTGCTCCTTTGAGTCAAATGGTGAGGGTTTCGGCTCAGCTGTATAACACGCGATCGCAGTATGAATATCTAGGTAGGGCACTAATGACGCTACTATCAGAGTGACTGAAAAATTGGGGAAATATAAGGGCGAAGACTGTAAGCTCCTGGCTTTGAGAAACACGGTAAAGTCTTTTCCGGAATTTCTGCGTGGGAAGCGGTCAAAGAAATAGTCATAGGGTGCTGGGGCTTTAGCTTTTTCGCCGGAAGCCCAACACCATACTCGGTAGAGTTGGTGTTGGGATGGATAGGCGGTCAATCAAGGGGGTTCAATACCCCTTTGATTGACAACCTCCTAATAAGTTCTCGGAGTACATCATTTTGAGTCCGTCCTTTTGCTTTGCAGTATTTTACTAGATGCTCATACTCGCTATCAGAGGGACGAATTGTTATCTTTGTCATACCATCATATTGCCGTCACTTCTGGTATAATTATGTCATGAGAACAGCCTACCAGTACCAATTACGTCCAACTCGTCAGCAAGCCACAGAGATTGACAGGTGGTTGTCAATGCTGTGCGCTCAATACAATTATTTGCTAGCTGATAGGTTTGATTGGTACGAGCAACATCGTTCTTCTGTCAATGCTTGCCCCTTGGTTTGCCACCTACCAGAACTGCGTGACAACCCTGACTATTACAGTCAGAAGAAAACATTACCCCAACTTAAGAAGACACATCCTTGGTATGGTGAGATATACTCTCAAGTTCTCCAGGATGTAGTCAAGCGAGTTAAGGTAACATTTGACCGTTTTCTTAAGGGTGACAGCAACGGTAAGCGTAGCGGAAAACCCCGATTCAAGGCGCGTAATCGCTACCGCACGTTTACTTATCCTCAGATGAAAGACGGATGCTTGCAAGGCAATTTGATTAACTTACCAATGTTTGGGAAGGTCAAGGTTGTCCTGCATCGTCCTATCCCTGATGGGTTCAAGATTAAAACTGCATCAGTTACAAAGAAAGCTGATGGTTATTACCTCACACTTTCCTTGGAAGACAAAACAGTTCCAGAAATTAAGCCCGATTTCAACCCGGATAAAATCACGGGAATTGATGTAGGTTTAAAAGAGTTCTTGACAACTTCCGAGGGTGAAACTGTTGCTATCCCTCAACACTACCGCAAATCTCAAAAACGTCTGCGGGTTATCCAAAAACGGGCATCACGTAGAAAAAAGGGAAGTAACGGCAGACTTAAAGCCATCAAGCAACTAGGAAAACAACACAAGAAAGTTGCAGACAAGCGGAAAGATTTCCACTTTAAGACAGCTAACTATCTGTTGTCGAAATATGACGTAGTGGCTCATGAAGAGTTAAACGTCAAGGGTCTAGCTCGTACTCGATTGGCTAAATCTGTGTTGGATGCTGGGTGGTCAAGCTTTCTGTCGATACTGGCAAACAAAGCCGAAAATGCTGGTTTGTTGGTTGTCCCAGTAAGTGCCCATAACACCTCACAAGATTGCTCCAATTGTGGTGAGAAAGTACCCAAAAAGCTGCATATTCGCTGGCATGACTGCCCTCACTGTGGGTGTAGCCTCGACCGTGACCATAATGCAGCTATCAACATCAAAAATAAGGCGGTAGGGCAGTCCGTCTTTAAAGCCAAACGTCTCCCAAGCAATAGCCGGATTGGTTTGGAAGCCTACACTGTACTCGAAGAGTACAGTGTAGGAGCTGTCACGGCTGAAGTGTTCGCTGTTAAAACTGATCCATGACCTCATCGCTGCCTTCCTCCC
>CBDTXL010000796.1:0-2914 GCA_965364435.1 uncultured bacterium | reverse complement strand
TCCAACTCAAACAAGCGATCGCGCAAATTCACCTGTTTTTTCTTCCCCGACTTCGTCGTCTGCTCCCACCAAATCTCCTCACTACTCTTAACCTGCTCTACCCATTCTTGCCACTGTTGGGTATTTGTTTCGCCCAAGATTGGGGGGTTAGGGGGGCAAGGGGCAACATCTTCCACCCTTGCTACTGTAATCAAATACTCCGCCCGTTCCAACAGTTGGGTAGCAGCAGGAGCCTTTAAGCTAACCTCGTCAACCCGATACACCGGAATATCTGGTGGCAATTGGGATGCTAGTTGTTCCTTAAATCTCTCGACATCCATGACTTGGGTTAGCTCAAAATCCACAATCTCGCCGTGGCTAGTGGCTCCCAGCGACAAGGCATTGGCAATCATAATACGGGGACTGGGATGAAAACCGCCCGTGTAAGAAACCGGCAGCGATGCCCGCCTTACAGCACGGTCAAACAAACGCACCAAATCTAGATGACTAACCAACGCCATATCACCCAGTTTGCCAAACCAAACCCGCAACCGCTGGACTTTTTCTTGATTTGGCTTGAAGTGACCAGCAAATTCCGGGATTGGGGGTGCTTCAATCACAACATTGTGACCAAAGTCGGTACCACAGATGCCACAGTGAGAACAGCCTTCAAAGGAACAATCCGGCACCGTTGCTGCTTCTAATGCCCGTTGTAAGTCAGCTATGAGCCAGTTCTTATCAATCCCGGTGTCAATGTGGTCCCAAGGAAGCGGTTTATCAAGAGCAGGTGAGGGGGTGAGGTTCTCCCACTCTCCTTCCATCACATTCCATTCGCCGTTTTCGACTTGGCGGTATTTCCAGGTGAGGTCTGATTCTGCGATCGCTTTCTCCCAAGCCCCAAAAGCCGTATCTAAGTTATCAAACCAGGAATCCATCCCTGCGCCGAGTTCCCAGGCACGACGAACCACAGAAGACAAGCGTCTATCACCCCGCCCGATAAAGTCTTCCATTGCCGAAATCCGGACATCGGTGAAATTCGCCTTGACGCCCTTCATCCGGCGAAATTCATTTCGGAGCAACGCCTGCTTGCGTTCAAACTCAGCTGTTGAGACAGAGTGCCATTGAAACGGGGTATGAGGCTTCGGTGTAAAGTTAGAAATCGTCAGGTTAAAGTTGAGAGGCCTTCTCCTGTATGCCTGACATTGCTGCTGCAACCAGCGAACTGTCTCGGCAATGCCCAGCACATCAACATCCGTCTCCCCAGGCAAGCCAATCATGAAATAGAGCTTAATCTTATTCCAACCTTGCTCAAACGCTGTCTTTACCCCTCTGAGCAGTTCTTCATTGGTTAACCCCTTATTCACGATATCCCGCATCCGCTGCGTACCAGCTTCCGGGGCAAATGTCAAGCCCCCCTGTCGCGTACCACCGAGGATATTGGCAATATTCTCATCAAATCGGTCTACCCGTTGACTGGGTAGGGAGAGGGAAATATTTTCATCCTTGAGACGATTTTTAATTTCCATTCCGACGGCTGGCAGTGCTAGATAGTCGGAACAACTAAGAGATAATAGGGAAAATTCGTTATACCCAGTTGCTCTCATCCCCTGTTCGATCGCTTCTACTACCTTCTCCGGTTCTACATCCCGTGCAGGGCGAGTCAGCATACCGGGCTGGCAGAAGCGGCAACCGCGAGTACAGCCACGCCGAATTTCAATCGTCAGTCTGTCATGTACAGTTTCGACGTAAGGAACTAGCCCGATTGAGTAGGCTGGCATGGGGGTGGCTACCCGTCGCAAAATCCGCTTGGGAACATCGGGACGATTCGGATGGACTGAACCATCACAATACAAGGCTTCGTCCTTAGCCATCCCCCCTGTCGGGGGGATTGAGGGGGGTGCGATGTCGTAGAATTGCGGTACATAGACACCGGGAATTTGTGCCAAATCCAGCAGCAATTCTTCCCTGCTTAAGCCAGCGGCTTTACCTTCTTCCAGGACTAAGCCAATTTCCGGCAGCAGTTCTTCCCCATCTCCCAAGGCAATAAAGTCAAAGAAGTCAGCATAGGGTTCAGGATTCGAGGTTGCCGTTTGTCCACCGGCAAAAATTAAGGGGATGTCCCTGATGTCACTAGCGGCACGTTCTTGCCACGTCAGAGGAATTCCTGCCAAATCCAGCATTTCCAGGATGTTGGTGGCTCCCAGTTCGTAGCTTAGACTAAAGCCCAAAACATCGAAATCTGTAAGCGATCGCCTATTCTCGACGGCAAACAGAGCAGTCTGAGTTTCTCGCAGCTGACGCGCCAAGTCTGGCGCCGGTAGATAAGCGCGATCGCACAACTGCCTGGGCTGGGCATTCAAGATGTTGTAGAGGATAATATGCCCCAAATTGGATGCCCCGACCTCGTAGATTTCTGGGTATGTCAACACCCAGCGCACCTGCGCGGCTTCCCAAGGCTTATGTACCGCTCCCAACTCATTACCCAAGTAACGTGCTGGTCCGGCTATGTCTTTTGTGAGTATTTGCTCGACGGCGGTAACCCTATTGGGATGCTTCGCTAACACCATTACAACTTTCCCTGCGGCTTCGCAGGCAATTAACCCTCAGCCACCTTATCATCTTACTGGATGTTCCTAAGGTTGCTCAGCGCCGCCCAATGGTTGATTATTGTCCTTTGACCAACCTGTGCCCCAATCGTCTGCGTCAGTAGATTCGCTGATTTGTGCTGCTAAGGACAAGCCGTCGATCTTCTTTTGTTTTGATCAAGGCTACGCCACGAGGGTGACAGCCTTCTCGTCTTGCTTTCTCGCTGCAACAAAGGCATCACGGCTTTCAAAAATCTCAAATGCTTCATTTAGCTGAGTTAGCTCAAAAATAATCCGAATCGAGGGGGCTACAGAGCAAATACTAAAGCGGCGCTTCAGACTTTGTGCCA
>CBDTXL010000795.1:0-2919 GCA_965364435.1 uncultured bacterium | reverse complement strand
GTTGCACTAGCTTTTTCTGAGCAAGAGTAAATCGACGTTACTCTCTGTGGGCTAAGGTAAAATCGCGAAAATGACGGGCTTGTTCCTCAATTCTTGTAGCAAGGCGATCGCATACTAAATTACACAGCTCAAAAATCAGCTCATCTTCTACCTTGTAATAGGCAGATGTCCCTTCAGAACGGCGGCTGAGGATACCAGCTTGTAGCATTACTTTCAGGTGTTTTGATACATTAGCCTGACTGGTTGCCGTCGCCTCTACCAACTCTTGTACACATTTCTCGCCTTCCCGTAGCAAGTTTAAAATTCGCAGGCGCATTGGCTCACTCAAGATACTGAAATATTCAGCAACTTGTTGTACTACCTCTTGTGGTACAGTATCTGCTATTGGCATCGGCACAACGGAAATTAAGTGATCCCCAAATTTTAGCAGCTATTCTTGGTCTATTGATAACACTACAGTAATCATTAGCCCGGATTGATCCGCATTAAGGGTTGACCATACTCTACTGGCTCCCCATTCATCACCAAAATTTCCATCACCTGTCCAGACACCTCGGCTTCAATTTCATTCATCAGCTTCATGGCTTCGATGATACAAACGGTTTGACCTGTGCGAATGCGATCGCCCACCTCCACAAAGGGAGCTTCATCAGGACCGGCGGCTCGGTAAAATGTCCCTACCATAGGCGACTTAACTTCTTCCCATCGGAGGTCCACCACTGGAGGTGACGCAAGAGACGGCACTTTCGGTGGCGTGTCTTTGGGGGGTTCCACGGGTGAAGGTGCAGGCGCAGGTAGCATTACCCCCTCTGGTTTGGGTTGTTCCACAGGGGGAGGTGTCCTGGGAATGCCCTTACGCACTGTCAGTTCAAAGTCAGCGCTTTTTAAGGTCAGTTCCTCAATATTGGTTTGATCGATCGCGGCTAGCAGTTCACGGAGTTGGTTGAAATCTAATGGCACAACTAATCAGGGGCTAGGGGCTAGAAAAAGGTTAAAGGGTGAAGGGCGAGAAGGTTGTAGACGCGCAGCGGCTTTCCACAGGCTAGGTTAAAACTTTCAATCTTCAACCGACCAACTTTCAACCCACCCCGATACTTATTGCCGGGTTAAAAAAGTTTACTCACGACCAAGGTAGGAATCGTTACGGGTGTCGATTTTAATGCGCTCTCCTACTGAAATAAATAGAGGAACCATCACCTGGGCACCTGTTGAAACCGTGGCAGGTTTTGTGCCACCCGTTGCGGTATCTCCTTTGACACCTGGATCGGTTTGGACGACTTCCAGTACTACAGAGTTGGGCAATTCCACTTCCAGAACTTGGTCGCCCCAAGTGACAACATTGACTTCCATCCCTTCACTGAGATACTTGACGCGATCGCCAATCTGGTTTGTGTTCAGGCTACTTTCCTCATAGGTTTCCATATCCATGAAGACAAACTGATCGCCCTCTTTGTAGGTATGCTGCATCGTGCGTTTCTCCAGGTTAGCCTGGGGCACTGTTTCCCCAGCCCGGAAGGTTTTCTCAACCACACTCCCACTCTGCACGTTTTTCAGCTTTGTGCGAACAAAGGCGGAACCCTTTCCAGGCTTGACGTGGAGAAACTCCACCACCCGCCACACAGACCCGTCTAACTCAATCGTGACACCGGTGCGAAAGTCGTTACTAGAAATCATGAACCTGTTTCAAGGGGCAGAACAAGATGCTCGATAGACTCGCTACTGCGGGACGTAGTCTCGCTGCGAAGATAGCTATCGGCAATTTATTTTACCGTTGTTGAGGCACTCAAGAGTTGAAGGTTGGCAAGTTGAAAGTTGAAGCTTTGGAAGACAACCTGCAACCCTCTAACCTCTAACCTCTAATCTTCAAGCTTCAACCTTCAAGCTTCAACCTTTAAACCTGCAACCCTTCATGGCAAGATGAGAAATAAAGTTCTTTCATACTGTAGATGAGCCTCAGCCCTACTGGTGCGAAGCCTTCAGTGATATGTTTATGCGACCTTCAAGAATTCTAAAGCTCAATTGGTACAAACGCTTGACCAAGACAACGCTCTTAGCGCTGCTCTTGGTTACACTCTCAGTGGGTCTTAGCTCGGCTTGGTGGGACTCCGGTAACAACCCACCCGCCCGTGCAAGTCGATTACCAGTGGGGAATGCGATCACAGATGGCAAAGCGCTGTTACGGTATGCGCTACCGATTGAAAACCAGCCAGTGCGGGATATTCAAGCCAGTATTGAGGATATTGCCGAGCAGCTGCGGGGGAAACGCTGGAGTCCGATTAGCAGGGATGTCACTAAAGCCGCTGTGATTTTGAGCGATCGCACTGATAAAATTCTCGCCGACATCCCCGACGATAAAAAACCGCAAGCCGAAGCCCTGATTGCTCAAATGAACGATGGCATTGCCTCAATGCGAGAAGCGGTTGAAGCCAAGGATAAGGAAAATATCTGGACTGAGCGAGGTAAACTCCTCGACCAAGTCGGTGAGCTAGAAGAATTGATGCTCAAAGGGTTTCCCTTTGAAGTCCCCTCAGAATACAGCCACTTGCCTCAACTCAAGGGTCGCGCCACGGTAGAGATGACGACCAACAAAGGTCCGTTAACTGTAGTGGTTGATGGCTACAGTGCTCCAGTCACTGCCGGAAACTTTGTTGATCTGGTTGAGCGGGGCTTCTATGACGGTATGGAGTTCATCCGTGCTGAAGAATCCTATGTGCTGCAAATAGGTGACCCACCAGGCTCAGAGGAAGGTTTTATTGACCCAAAAACTGGTGAATACCGCGCAATTCCCTTGGAAGTGCTAGTCCGAGGCGATTCAGAGCCAATTTATGGGATTACCTTAGAAGATGCTGGTCGTTACCGTGACGAGCCTGTGCTTCCCTTCTCTGCCTACGGTGCTGTGGCGATGGCGCGTCCTGGACT
>CBDTXL010000794.1:0-2921 GCA_965364435.1 uncultured bacterium | reverse complement strand
ATTACCCTCAAAGGTTCAACCACCCTAAACGCGGGTCTGACTACCAATAACCAGGACATCACGATCAATGGCAACACGACCTTGGGAAATACTGTTACACTCAACACCAGCAGTAGTGGGGGTAACATCAATCTCAATGGCACAGTTGACGGTAACCAATCCCTGACTCTGGATGCAGGCACAGGCAACATCACCGTTAATGGCGCGGTGGGTCGCAGCCAAGCCCTGCAAGGCATCCAAGCCAACAGCAGTGGCACCACCCGCTTTAACGATACGGTGCAAGCTGTTAGCTTGATTACCAACGCCAATGGCACCACCCAACTCAACGGCAACGTCACCACAACAGGGGCAGCGGGTCAAACCTATGGCGACCAACTGACAATAGTGAGCGACATCAGCTTAACGGGTGATGAGCTTAACTTTAATGGCAATGTGTCCGGCAAGGTAAACCTCACACTCCAGCCGTTCACGGTCAGCAAAGCGATCGCCCTCAGTAGCTCTAACAATAATACAGATGCTTTGGATCTGACCGCAACAGAGCTGGGGCGATTGCAAGATGGCTTTCGTTCGCTCACCATTGGTCAACCCAACGGCAGCGGACCGATCACAATTGACTCCAGCACCTTCAGGGACCCAGTGACGATTCAGGCCCCCTTAGCCTCAATTACGGTGAATGGCACAGGAATTGTTGGGCAAGACAACGCCTCGATTACCCTCAAGGGCGCATCAACCCTTTACGCGGGGCTTGCTACTAACAATAGTGACATCAGCATCAGTGGCAATTTTATTGAAATTACTAACAACGTGGCATTAAGGACTGGCACGGGCAATATTACCCTAACAGGAGATGAGATCGACTTAATTGGTTCAGTATCCGGCAAGGGCAATCTTGTGCTAGAGCCGTTGTCGGCGAATAAAGCGATCGCCCTGATGGGGTCTGACAATAATACGGATGCTTTGGACCTAACTGCAACAGAGCTGGGGCTACTGCAAGAGGGCTTTCGCTCGCTCACCATTGGCAAAAACAACGGTAGTGGGGTGATTACAATTAACTCCAGTACCTTCAGGGACCCAGTGACGATTCAGGCACCATTAGGCTCAATTACGGTAAATGGCACAGGAATTGTTGGCGAAGACAATGCCTCGATTACCCTCAAAGGTGCAACCACCCTGAATGCTGGTCTGACTACTAATAACCAGGACATCACGATCAATGGCAACACTACCCTGGGAAATTCTGTTACACTCAACACCGGCAGTGCTAGGGGTAACATCCGTCTTAATGGCACAGTTAACGGTAACCAATCCCTAACCCTGAAAGCCCAGGGAGGCAATATCACCATTGATGGTGCAGTGGGCAGTAGCATAGCGTTGGGAAACCTGGTAGCCAACAGCACTCGAACGACCCTGTTCAACGGCACCGTCAATGCAGCCAGTCTGTCTACGGATGCGGATGGAACCACCCAGTTAAACGGGAACGTAACCACAACCGGCTCTCAGAGCTATGGGGACAATGTCCAACTCAACAATTCGGTCACGTTAAACACTGGCAATGCAGATGTGACGTTTGCTGGTACTGTCAATAGCCAAGCCGGTGAGACGAATGCCCTGAGATTAAATGCGGGGTTGGGGAACATTGCCTTCGAGGGAATAGTAGGCAGCACCCCTTTGGGCAACCTGACTATCGACAGCGCCCGCAATGTGCAAGCAGCAGGCTCAATCATCGCCGCTAGCATTATCCAGAAGGCAGGCACAGGCACCACCACCTTTAATGGGGCGCTGAATACCAAGGGGGCAGGCGGCGTCAACCTGACGGGTAACAACTTTGACCTCAATGGCTCAGTGACTGCTATTGGTGGAGGTTCGGTTAATGTTACAGCTAACAATAACATTTCGACTCAGGAGATTACCGCGAATGCCGGAATTAGCCTCACGAGCAAAACGGGAAGGGTCAACAGTGGCGATTTGAACAGTTCCGGGGCAAGGGGTGGGAACATCAGGATAGAAGCACGCGATCGCATCACCGCCTTAGTGATCAACTCTAGCGCTACCCAGGGGAATGGTGGCAATATTTTCCTCGACCCGGACAATAATATCGAAGTCTTCGCGATTAACGCCCAAGGTGGAACGGCAGGCAAAGGGGGGAATGTTGACATCACAACTAACCGATTCTTCCGAGCGATCGGCACTTTTAGCGATCGCAATGGGATAAATGCCAGCATTTCTACGGCTGGGGGAACGTCTGGAGGTTCAATCATCATCCGGAATGGCCCTGGAGCGAGGGGCGTACCCTTTGTGGTGGGGGATGCCACAAAAAATGGAATAGCAGGAGCGATTACCACGGGGAGTGGGCCTTTTGGTACGATTGCACCATTCCAATCGCTTCTTGAAACCTTCACTCAAGGCGATATTCAAATCCTGACTCAGAATTCACCGCTATCCTCCCCAGTCCCGACTGCCGACAACCGTAACCGCATCGCCAGAGATTTCTTGAGCATCACGCCCTCATTCCGCAAAGATGATAAGCTCAGCACAGAAGAAGATATCAGCAAGCCGGTTCTTGCCTCGACCAGACGCGAGGAAATTGTACACTTTCTCAACTCTGGCAATATTCCTCAAGCCGTCCTATTTATCGATATCCTGTTCACCGACGAAGTTGGGGGATACATTAATCAAAAGGTCAGCCGGGAGTTGCAGTCTTTTACCGATATCCAGAACCGCCTCAGTGGAACCATCGCCCAAAGTGGTACAAAGCCTGCGATTGTCTATACCTTCGCACGACCGGAGCAATTGGACTTAGTATTGGTCACCCCATCAGGCATACCCATTCACAAGAGTATACCAGCAGCCAAGCGCGAGGTTCTTCTCCAAACCGTTAAACAGTTTCGCCAGGAAATCACAGATCAGAGTAAACGCAACAC
>CBDTXL010000793.1:0-2922 GCA_965364435.1 uncultured bacterium | reverse complement strand
TCAACGTGATATTTGTTGAACTCGTCCTGCAAAACTTTGGTCCATATCTTGGGCGTCAAGTCATCAATCTCCGACCCGAAACTGATGAATATACTCGTCCGATTATCCTATTTGGTGGTATGAATGGTGGGGGGAAAACCACCCTGATGGATGCGATTCGTCTCGCCCTATATGGTCATCGTGCCCAGTGTTCCACCCGTGGCAATTTGAGCTATAGCGAGTTTCTCAATCAATCCGTTAACCGCAACGCTTCCCCAGTAGATAAAACCCGTGTTGAATTGGTTATTGAACATATCGTAGACGATAGGCAAGTAGAGTACCGAATTGTAAGAACTTGGACAAAAAACCCTAAAGATGGTAAAGATACCTTAGGAATTTTAGACGGGGAGTGGCCTGACAAAGCTCTAGCTAACACCTGGGATGAGTACATTGAAAACTTGCTTCCTCTGGGAATCTCTAACCTGTTTCTCTTTGATGGCGAACAAGTCAAAGAACTCGCCGAACTCGAAACCCCACCCCCTGTTGTTGTTGAAGCAATTCGCTCCCTCCTAGGACTAGAACTCGCTGAACGCCTATCCGTTGATTTAGAGATTTTAGTCAACCGCAAACGCAAGGCACTTGCCGACGCTAAAGAACTCGCCAACATAGAAGATATTGAACAAACGCTCAAGCAGAAACAAGACGACTACGAAACGCGTCAACAAGATTTAGCAGGTTTTCAAAATAACCTAGAACAAGCCCAAAAGCAACAGCGCCAAGCGTCTGATAAATTTCTCTCGGAAGGGGGCAAGATTGCCGGAGAACGTAACCAACTCCAGCTACTCGTAGATAACTACAAAACCCATACCGAAGCTACCCGGAATAGCCTGAGTGAATTAGCCGCTGATACATTACCTCTGGCTTTAATTCAACCCCTCCTCACTCAGGTACAAGTTCAAGGAGAAAAAGAAGCCCGTGCTGCACAGGCAAAAATTGCCAGGGATGTCTTACAAGAGCGAGATAAACGTCTGATCGATTGCATCAATGAGCTAGCATTACCCTCGAAGAAGTTGGAAAAAATCAAAGATTTTCTGGAAAAAGAAAATCAAGTGCTTGAGCAAGAAGCCGAAGAGTATCAAGAATCCTGGTTAAGTGCTGACACCGAAACTCTAACCTACCTGCATCATCTTCTTAATCACTACCAACCAACTCAGATAAAACAGGCTCAAGAGCAATTAAGTAAGCTCAAAAACCTAGAAGAAGAGATTGACTCAACCGAGAGACAACTAGCGGCAGCAGCCTCACCAGAAGCGTATGAGAAACTAGAAAATGACGTAAGAAAGGCGCAAACTGAACTCGCCCAAGCCCAAGCTGCCTATGAAACCGGGAAACGCCGCTGTGATGAATTAGCCGATGCGATCGCAAAGACAAAAAAAGACTTAGCACGCTACGGTGAGCAAAACATTGACCGCAAAAATGATGAGCATATCATCACCGCCTCAGCGAAAGTCCAGGAAACGCTCAAACTGTTTCGGGAACGATTAACCCTCCGCAAACTCAATCAATTAGAGTCAGTTGTTACCGAGTGTTTCCTCTATCTCTTGCACAAATCAGACTTAGTGCATCGGGTGGCGATTGATACCAATAGCTTTAGCCTATCCCTATATGACCTCTCCGGACAACTCGTTCCCAAACATCGCCTTTCGGCAGGGGAGAAACAATTGCTGGCGATCGCCTTTTTATGGGGACTCGCCCGTGTGTCTGGGCGTAACTTACCTGTCGCGATTGATACTCCCCTTGGACGCCTGGATTCATCCCACCGGACTAATTTAGTTGAACGCTACTTCCCGGCTGCTAGTCATCAAGTGATTCTGCTTTCTACCGATACAGAGATAGGTAAAGTTGAGGTGGAACGGTTGAGGGAGTTGGATGCGATCGCACGGGAATATCTCCTAAAATACGATTCAACCCAACGCCAGACTATCACCCAAGAAGGATATTTCTGGTAGGTTTGGATAGGGGAATTTATTTAACTAACCACAGATGAACACGAGATTTACACAGATGAATGCAGATGGAGATGAATCAGATTACGGAGAAGATTATTGGTTGTGCGTTTACGGTTGGGAATAAGTTGGGGTGTGGTTTTTTGGAGAAGGTTTATGAGAATGCTTTAGTGCATGAACTCCGCAAGGCGGGATTGCGAGTTAAACAGCAGTTTGAAATCAATATCTATTATGACGGAATTATAGTGGGAGAGTATGCCGCTGATTTACTAGTCGAAGGCTGTGTACTGGTAGAACTTAAAGCCCTCAGAACGATGGGTGATAAAGAGATAGCTCAATGCTTAAACTACATTAAGGCTACCAAATTAACTCTCTGCCTACTTATTAACTTCGGCAACCCCAAAGTGGAAGTCAAACGTGTTGTCCAAAATTTTTAAACCGCAGATACACGCAGATAAACGCTGATAGGATTATCTCATCTGTATTCATCTGCGTCCATCTGCGTTCATCTGCGGTTAAATAAAAAGATAATTGTGAATCATGGAACCCCCACTCGATCGCATCAAACTCTCCCCTACCGCCAAAGACCAACTCCTGAAGCTAAGACGCAACACCAAAATCGACCAATGGAACATCCTCTGCCGCTGGGCATTCTGTCGTTCCCTCGCCGAACCCACCATCCCTTCCCCAGTCCCGATTATTACTGACTCCAATGTTGAAATGACGTGGCGCGTCTTCGGCTCAGAGATGTCCGATATCCTGATAATCGCCCTCAAACAACGGTGCCATAACGATGGCTTTCCTCTCGACAAAGAAACCCTCGCTACCCAATTTCGCCTCCACCTACATCGAGGTATTGGCTACCTAGCAGGTGACCCAAATATTAAAAAGATAGAAGACTTAATTGCCATTGCCCTGCCGCCTCAAACAACTACCC
>CBDTXL010000792.1:0-2922 GCA_965364435.1 uncultured bacterium | reverse complement strand
ATCGTTTTAAATATTTCAGCCGGAGAGAAATTGCTCCACAGGATCTACAGCAAATGCAAGTTGGGCTGTTGGAAGAATCAACCTTAGATATTAACTACGTGGTGTTGATTCTGGGTTCCTGTGTAATCGCTACCTTGGGGCTTCTTTCCAATAGTGCTGCTGTAATTATCGGTGCTATGATAATTGCTCCTCTGATGTTGCCCATCCGAGGATTAGCATTTGGAGCCTTAGAAGGCAACGTTGACCTCTTCCGTAAAGGTCTGATTGCAATCGTAGTAGGGACGTTTCTAGCAATTGTTTTAGCTTGGTTTCTGGGTTCCTTGGTAAGACTTCCAGAATGGGGTAGTGAAGTTTTGGCTCGTTCTAAACCCACATTACTAGACCTAGGAATTGCAGTGGCTGCTGGGGGAATTAGTGGCTTTGCCAAAGTTCAGCCCAAAGTTTCTGCTACTCTGGCGGGAACTGCGATCGCTGTTGCTCTCATGCCGCCAATTTGTGTCATCGGCTTGGGTTTATCTCAAGCCAATTGGTCCCTCAGTCTGGGTGCAACCCTCCTTTACCTGACCAATTTGCTGGGAATTACCCTCTCCTGTATGATGACATTTTTGATAGCAGGCTACATCCCGCTATATCGTGCCCGTAAAGCCATCAGTTGGACGCTGGCTTTTACAGCGATACTCCTCATTCCCCTGGGCGTAAGCTTTGTGGAATTGATCAGGCAAGCCCAACTCGAAGTGAGTCTTAAGCGGGCGTTACTGAACCGAACCATTACCTTTCAGCGAGTGGAACTCATTAAAAGCGATGCTAACTGGTTGACCAATCCGCCTCAAGTGCGTCTGACTGTTCGCAGTCGTGAAGCTTTGACCCCAAAACAGGTGCAGCTTCTAGAAGAATTTGTTGCAAAAGAAATGGGTCAACACTTCACCCTGATTTTTGAAGTCAGTCAAGTTGAAGAAGTTAGGCGAGAAAACCGGGATAAGTCGGACTCTCAACGAAAATTTTAAGTCTTTTATTCGGAATTTTCTTATGAACCCAGACTCGATGATTGGCGAAGCGGCTATTGAGGAAAATTTAAAGCAATTTCTCTTAGTGCTGTCGGTTTCCCTAAGTGTGGCGACGCTGCCCCGCGTCTTTAGTTGGTTTCGTCAAATTCCCTACACGTTGCTTCTGGTGATTGTCGGGTTGGGACTAGCGTTTGTGGATGTCCGATTGGTTAACCTGTCGCCAGCATTAATTCTTTCGATTTTTTTACCCCCCCTCTTGTTTGAAGCCGCCTGGAATTTAAAATGGTCGAACCTGAAGCGAGATTTATTTCCGATTAGTCTCTACGCCATTTTCGGGGTGCTGATTTCTGTTGCTGGCATTGCTTTGAGTCTCAATCAAGTGGCTGGGATACCTTTAGCAACTGCCCTTTTGGTTGGGGCAAGTCTGTCGGCAACAGATCCAGTCTCCGTGATTGCCCTGTTCCGGGAACTGGGGGTTGGAAAACGTCTAACCACGCTGATGGAGGGAGAAAGTTTATTCAACGACGGCGTAGCTGTTGTCGCCTTTAGTTTGCTACTGGGGATTTCTCTGGGAATCGAGGAATTTGAAGTATCCACAATTGTGGCTCGTTTCTGTGCTTTTGTCGGTATTGGAATTGGCGTCGGCAGCTTGATCGGTTTTGGCATCTCCTACCTCACCCAACGGTTTGATTTACCCCTGGTAGAGCAATCGTTAACTTTAGTTTCAGCTTACGGTACCTATCTGATTACTGAGAATTTAGGTGGGTCTGGGGTGATTGGAGTTGTCACAACTGGCTTAGTCTTGGGGAATTTTGGTTCGCGTATTGGCATGAATCCGCGCACGCGGCTCATTGTTAGTGAGTTTTGGGAGTTTTTGGCTTTTTTTGTCAATTCAATCGTTTTTCTCCTCATTGGTGACCAGATTCGCTTTGTCGTTTTAGGAGAAAACTTAGGAACCATTGCTGTAACAGTTGGGGCAATGACTTTAACGCGGGCGATCGCGATTTATGGTTTGGGAGGCTTGAGCAATTGGTTAGCCAAGTCCCAAATTTCTCTAGGAGATCAAACGGTGCTTTGGTGGGGGGGCTTAAGGGGTTCTGTATCCATAGCCTTGGCTTTGAGTGTACCAGCCACCTTGCTGGGGAGAGAAGAAATTATCGCCACCGTGTTTGGCGTCGTTCTATTTACACTGCTAATACAGGGGTTGACGACCAAACCTTTGTTGGAAAAATTGGGGCTTTTAGATGAGCCGTCTGTGCGTCAGGAATATCTGGAAGCGATCGCGCGTTGGGTAGCCTTCAATCGGATTCTGAAGCACTTAACCCAGACAGACAATCGCCCGGAAATCGATCCAGAGTATTATCGTTACCAAAAAGCCCTTGTTGAAGGACAACTCAATCAACTTCAGGAGGAGATTAACAAGCTGCGAAATCAATATCCTCAGCTAGGGAACTTTGGCGCTGAACGACTTCAAGACGAACTACTCGCTATTGAAGCCGATACCTACGCTGAATTTGTCCGGGCGGGGCAGTTGAGTGGTAAACTTTCACCCCTCTTGGAGGAAGTTCTCACAGATATGGATGAAAAACTCGTCTAAACTCGAATCAAGCATCCTGGAATCACACAAAAGATTAGGGTTATTTCTCAGATTGATCAGATGGTAAATTCCTTGTTGAATTAGCTCTTCTATTTGGATCTGTTCCTCGGTTGAACAACAAAGAGATTCAGAGGAAATTGAGGATATATTTTCTGCCTCTATCGCTACATAGTGATTGGTAATTTTGCTTAATACATATGTCAACAACTTTTGCCGAAAATCATAGTAATTCCACGCTATTTTCCGAGTATTAGCCTGATAAATAGATAATAAATTGTCAATTTTTCTACTCACCTTTAGTAAGGTCAAATTGACGATTGT
>CBDTXL010000791.1:0-2923 GCA_965364435.1 uncultured bacterium | reverse complement strand
CTAGGGCGATGGCAGGGGACAGTTCTCTCGGCAATAAACTTCAACCGAACCAATAGAGGCCGTTTTCTGAAATTCCTTTGTCTGTTTGAATTCCATTTTGGACGAGGGATAAATTCCCGCTAATTGCTGACTCGGAGTTGCCTTGGTGCGAAAGGCGATCGCTTTAGAGGGGAGTTTGGCAAATTTGACGTACTCTCTCGACTCGTTGAGGGTATTGTAAGACAAGGTAGCCTCTCCGTAGACTGCCTCTGCTTGCTTGATTGGGGTTCCAGGACCAACTCCTTCGGCGGTTCGATAATCGGGATTGTCAGTGACTAAAGCTTCAATGACATCGGCATCAGCTAGGGGTGTACCCGCTGGGTAGAGAATGTAATATTGCTCTTTTCCTGATTCGATGACCGCGATCGCATCAAAATCTACAATAAAAGGCGACTTTATCTTAAATTCAGCCTTCCCTGCCAGCGCCTTTTTGAGTGCGCCAAGAGTCATCCCCACCTTTGCTGATCCAATGCCCTCAGCTGAGATGAGTTGATTTTTCCCAGGCATAGCAGAATTGGGAGCGGCAGCAGTCTGGTTTTGACTGGGTGATGATGTGCCTGCCTGGGGTGTATTGGTACCGATGGGTGGAGTTACAACAGTAGGACTCTCAGCAGGCGATGAGGTGGTTGCCTGGGGTGTATTAGTGCTGATGGGTGGGGGCGATGTCTCTTGGGTTGAAGGAGGCTTTGCCGAGCCACAACCCATGAGTACTAACAAAAAACTGGCAGTGAGGGTAATTCTGAGTATGCTCATTCTAAAACCTGATTTTGCCCTCTGTTAGGAATTTATAGCCAACAGCTAAAGCAACAACACTGATGAATAAGGAGGTTATGGAAGCGGATTTGGTCTCAACTTTCCTCCAATGTATCTACTTCCGGTCGAGCTGGAGCGGGAACGGCTAAGGCTAGCTGGTAAAGATGACGCCGGGGGAGTTTGGTCAGCTGAGCTAACTGACGACTCGCTTGCGATCGCGATATTCCCTGAGCCATTATCTGCTGTAACTCGTCTTTCAGGGCATCTTCTGATAACACTGGTACCCCCGGTTGTTCACCAGCAACAACGAGGGTAAATTCTCCCTTGGGTTCTTGCTCGGTATAGTGAGCGATCGCTTCCTTAATTGTTCCCCGCCAAAACTCCTCATGCAACTTGGTTAACTCCCGTGCCAGTACAATGAGACGGTATGCTCCCAAGCACTCTGCCAAGTCTTGCAACGTGTCCCGCAGGCGGTGAGGAGACTCGTAAAAAATCAAAGTTCTCGATTCAACTGGCAGAGATTCTAAGCGCTGTTGCCGCTCTTGACCACTTGCTGGTAAAAAGCCTTCAAAGACAAATCGGTCTGTCGGTAACCCAGCAGCACTCAGGGCAGTAATCCCAGCCGTGGCACCAGGCACCGGCACCACCTGTATCCCCGCCTCAATGCAAGCTTTAACCAACTCATAACCAGGGTCAGAGATTCCAGGCATCCCGGCATCGGTAACCAAAGCGATCGCTTTTCCCTCACTCAGCTGACTCAGCAACTCAGGGAGACGCTGAGTGCGATTGTGTTCGTGGTAGCTCACCTGAGGCGTCTTAATCTGAAAATGTTGTAACAGCTTCCCAGTGTGTCGCGTATCCTCTGCCGCGATCGCATCCACCGATTGTAAAATCCTTACTGCCCGGAAGGTCATATCCTCCAGATTGCCAATTGGCGTCCCCACTACATAAAGCGTTCCCACGTTTTCTGACCCTCTCGATAGTTGGATTATTTTCTCCTAGAGACGCACCACTAAAACGCCTGTAGTGTTCCGCGCCACCTGTTACTGGAACTGCTCTTGCAGTTCCTGAGCCTTTACCTCATAGACCACTTGATTGCGCCCCCGCTTTTTCGCAGCGTAGCAAGCCGTATCCGCTGCATTTATGATATCTTCTAGCTTCCAAATCCAAGGGTCAATTGCGACAACTCCGATACTAATACCGAGGGTAAAAGTTTGATCTTGCCAGACAAAACGGAACTGCTGGATACTCTCGTGTAGTGCTTGAACGACTCGCTGTGCTTCCCCTAAAGAACATTGATAAAGTAGTAAACCAAATTCATCACCGCCCAGACGTGCCAAAGTGTCAGTTTTGCGGCAGCGACTTTGTAGCAGACAGCTGACTTGGCGTAGCAGTTCATCACCAGCGAGATGACCGCAAGTATCGTTGACTATTTTGAATCGGTCTAAATCCATGTAGCAGAGTGTATATTCATGCTCAAAAGTCTTGGCGTTGCTAATTGCTCTCTCTAAGCACTTCTCAAACTCACGGCGGTTGACTAAACCTGTGAGGGGGTCGTGGCTTGCCTGCCAGGAGAGTTGCTTGTTTGCTGCTGTGAGTTCGGCGGTACGCACTCCCACCAATTCTTCTAGGTGTTCTTGGTAGAACCTTAGCGCTGACTCTGCCTGCTTGCGCTGTGTGATATTTTCTACCATAGCGATGCTGAATTGAGGGCTACCCTCGCTGTCACGCACTAGGGAAACGGTGAGGTTACCCCACATTCGCTGTCCTTCCTTACTGAGGTAACACTTCTCTAGCTGGTAGAAGTCGCGACGCCCTGCCACCATCTCTTGATAAAGCCCCTTCTCAGGGGTGAGCGATTCTGGATGCGTCAATTGTGTAAAATGCATCCCACTCAACTCGTTTTGGCTGTAGCCCAACATTTGTTGGAATGCCGAGTTTGCCGCCATAACCTGCCCAGCAACGTCCCTAAATACAATTCCGATCGCGGCATTTTCAAAGATTAAACGGAAGCGAGTCTCGCTAAGTTTGAGTGCTGCCTCTGCCCAAATGCGATGCCTTACAGCGGCAACGCTCACGCTAATTTCCTGAGCCAGTTTTTGAGTAGTGGCTTCTTGCTGAGTCGTACTAG
>CBDTXL010000790.1:0-2924 GCA_965364435.1 uncultured bacterium | reverse complement strand
GCTTATTTATAGACTATAAGCTATGATTTTCATAGAAAATTTCAATGGATGAGGGTAATGTCAAGGTACCCTCACAGATAGGAATCTCGTTACGGTAAGTAAAACTACTTAACAACTTGCGGTATGTTATTCCATGTTTTCTGCGAGTTTGCTGATGGCTCAGCAAAATATTTACACATTGAAACCTCCACTAACCAGGAAGCCCACCGGCAAGCCATCCGAGACTACTACGCCTCACAGGTGCTTTGGATTGTCAGCAGCATTGACCCCGCTTGCAACTTGCTAGGACTTGAGTATACCCCACTGGATTCCGAGGTTGATGGTGCAGACGATACTAATTAGACCGGAATTATCCATAATTGCTGGAGTTCTACGAAAGCTAGGCATTTCCATATGGGTGACCAGGGATTCGAACCCTGAACCAATGGATTAAGAGTCCAGTGCTCTACCGTTGAGCTAGTCACCCGTGCAATCTCTAACTATAGCAAATCTCGCTTAGGTTTTGCAAGTCTTGCTTGGATATATGTACTCAGCTGCCTTGAATTGACTTCCATCCAAGTCCTAAACGGGTTTTTGTGAAGTGCTATCTTGGTCGCGTGCTGTAGGTAGGCACTCGCCTGATAAAATCCACGCATTGCTTCCTCAACAACTGGCAACAACCCCATCTCTACGTTGATCTCCCGCACCTTCAATTAACCCTTCTGAATTTTCCAGTACAGTATGAACGCCGCCAAAAAATAAATTCTTTTCTTGCCATCTCACTAACTGATTGTTGGCTGAAAGCCTCATCTTGCTAACTTCCTCCTCAGCAAATCCAGGTTCAACATGAAAAACATTATTGTCCCAGTGAACCCTTGGATTAGCGACCGCTTCACTAACAGGCATTTTAAAATCTAGAATATTAGAAATTACTTGTAATATCGCAGTTCTAATCCGTTTAGAACCACCAGAACCTAAAACAATCTCTGGCTTATTATCTTTCAGGACTATAGTTGGGGCCATCATCGAAGAAATCCGCACGTTTTCTTGCCACTGATGAAACCCGTGGGGATTTAGATCTTCCTCTCCCAACATATTGTTAACCATGATACCAGTACCGGGAATCACATAGCCAGAGCCTTCACCATTAGACGTGGTAACACTAGCGGCATTTCCTTCACTATCTACCACACTGATATGAGTGGTACTTCCCCATTTATTGGCGGTTTCTGTTAATTTATCTTTATAGTTATATAGATGTTCATCAGCTAAAAACTTTTCAGCAATATTTGCTTGATAAAGATTAGCGTCATATCCATCCTTTCTGGCTTCATTGGTCAACTTCATTACCTGGTCAAGGATTTCTAAATGAAGAGCCGTGCCAAATCCAATATTAGTTAAATTCACTCTTGCTAACAGTTTTAACGCAAAAGCAATCAGTGTCCCCCCAGAACTGGGAGGAGGGTTTGTTAGTAAGGTATTACCACGATAATTGAGCTTGAGGGGTTGCCTCTCAATCACTCGATAAGTCTTGAGGTCTTCTAAGGTTAAGTATCCCCCTAAATCCTGGCAATCTTTAACCAACCGCCGAGCAATCTCTCCCTCATAAAACTCTCTCGCTCCTTTTTTCGCTAAATAAGCTAAAGTCTCAGCAAATTCTTTCATAACTAACAGCCCTTCCGGCTCAATTAGCTCACCCGTAGGGGCATAAACTTGTCGCCCTTCTTTGTAACCAATAATAATTGGCTCAAGAACTGCTGTTAAACAGTAATATTGAAACCTGTTTAAATGAATTCCCTTTTGAGCATAGTGGATTGCCGGTTCAGCAACAACCTTAAAAGGCAATCTGCCAAGTCTTTGGTGGACATGAAACACTCCGGCGATATTTCCGGGTACTGCCATAGAGCCAAGGCCGATATGGAATTCTTGCACAGCACCCCCAAAATCTACCTCAACCGGGTAAAAGTTAATCTCACCGGGATTTCTTTTTTGACGAGGCGTTTGAGTAAAAAAATCAAATAGAATATTTTGATTAGCTTGAGTATGCGCTAATAGAAAACCGCCGCCAGCGGCAGAGGTTAGTCCAGGTTCAGTAACAAAGGAAGCCAGAATAGCTGCAACTGCCGCATCAAAAGCATTCCCTCCATTACGAAGCATTTCAAGACCAGCTTCGGCAGTTTTTTGATGTCCAGCCGCAATGACGCCGTAAGTTTTTTGATTCATAGATTTTGATGTCCAGCAGTAATGAGAGGGCAGCTTTTTTGATTAATATAATTCATTCCCTCCCTCCTGGGATGATAAGGTCGCTATTTCTGCTTGTAAATTTAGCCTAGCTCGGGCTTCTAATTTTACGAACAGCTGAGGCGTAAAATAGATTCTTTTCCGTTGCAAAAAAAACTGTAAAACTTGTATTCTCCCCACTCGATAGAGTTCATCTGCAACCCAGGCGTATTCTTGACGAATTCCTTGAGCATAAGTTTTATATTCTAATTCGGATGCCCCTAGGATTGCCAAGTCGGCATCTAGAAGTATTTGGCTGTCAATATCAGTAGATGGGGCTTGATGAATTTTGGTGTTTAAAATCAGATTTTGGACAGATTCTACCGTGTTAATCGGGATTCCAAAGCGAGTTAATCTGGCGGCTGCATATTCAGCACTCTTCTCCTCGTTATCCTTAGATATAGAATCATAAATAACATCATGAAACCACGCAGCCAGCTGAATTGCTGGGAAGTTGATAATACGCACTGCCTGAGGTGGGCTTTGCCTACGTATCTCTTCAATCACTTTTAAAACCAGCTGGATATGCTCTAGTGTGTGATAAAACCGACCGACAGTAGAATAAGCCCTGACTAAGTCAAGAAATACCTTTTGACTAAACCTTGGAGAAACCTGAAACGGTTGCAGCAAATTCTCCCAAGTGGATTTTAGTGTTTCGATGGAGT
>CBDTXL010000789.1:0-2927 GCA_965364435.1 uncultured bacterium | reverse complement strand
GTCAAAGCCACGGCGGGAAGAAGCCCCCCTCGCTCTGCTTCAATGTTTCTTACCTTACGAATCAGTGTATAGCCGTCCTCAACAGGCATGGCAATATCACTGACTAAGACATCTGGCTGCCACTGTTCAAGTTCTTTGATCGCCTCAGGAACCGATTCTACCGCGATCGCTTTCGCTCCAGATTCTTCCACGACGGTAGTGATCAGATCACGTACATCCGGTTCGTCATCCACGATCAGTACCCGTAAGCCAGACAGAGTGACTGATGTTTCCTCAGATGTGCCTTGGAGGGAATCATCACATTCTTGCTTTAATTGAGATTCCTCTGGAGTACTTTGTTGTGACTGGGCACTGTTATCTTGTTCTTCAGCGCAATTGTGGAGCCGCAGCTGCACGGTAAACGTCGAGCCCTGTCCCTCTCCTGCACTGTCTGCATAGACGCTTCCACCGTGCAGTTCTACCAAGTGGCGGACGATTGCCAACCCAAGTCCGAGTCCGCTGTGTGACCGAGTTGTAGTGCTATCAGCCTGACGGAAGCGATCAAAAACATAGGGTAGGAACTCTGGGCTGATCCCAATCCCTGTGTCGCTCACCTGAATTTGGGCGTGGGAGCCAACACGCAAAGAGCGTACCTCAATTTTTCCGCCTTCGGGTGTGAACTTGATCGCATTGGTCAGTAGATTCCAGACGATTTGCTGCAAGCGGTCTGGATCACCTGCGACTAGATCCACCAGCGGGTCAAGTAGGGATTCCAATTGAATCGATTTAGCCTCAGCGGATGGACGCACAGAATCGATTGCTGCCTCAATCACCGGTGCAAGATGGATGGGGCGGAGATTCAGATGCAGCTTGCCCCGAATAATCCGTGAGACATCCAAGATATCTTCAATAAGTTGTGCCTGAGACTTGGCATTACGCTCAATTGTTTCGAGCGCACGAGCGGTGGTAGCTTCGTCAAACGAACGTGTGCGGAGCAGTCGCGCCCAACCAAGCACGGAGTTAAGGGGCGTGCGGAGTTCGTGGGAGAGTGTTGCGAGGAACTCATCTTTCATTCGGTTTGCCGCCTCAGCCTCCTGTCGTGCGACCTGCTCACGGATGACCTGAGCGCGTGCTTCCTCAGCCTGTTTGCGATCTGTAATGTCTTCTATTGTTCCGACATGACCCAGAAGTTCGCCTTGAGCGGAAAACATAGGAGAGGTTCGTACATGAACCAGGCGAACAATTCCCTCTGGGGTTTGGAAGCGAAACTCGTTACAGTATTCACGGTTGGCTAGAGTCCAGCTAGACCAATCTAATAATGCTTGATTGCGGTCTTCCGAATGAACTGCCTTTAACCAACCTTCTCCTAAGCTTTCCTCAAAATTGAAGCCACAGATCGCTTGACAACGTGGGTTCGTGTAGGTACAGCGACCTTCAACATCTGTGAGGAAAATACCAACAGGTGAGGAGGCACTCAAAGAGCGAAACCGCTCTTCACTTTCCCTAAGTTCTGCGTTGACTGCTGCTAGTTGTGCCGCTTGTCGTTTTATCTGTTCGGTCTTCTTGAACAGGTCAACAAACACTGTCACCTTTGAGGCTAATATTTCCGGCTCAACAGGCTTGAACAGGTAATCCACGGCCCCCAGGGAATAACCTCGGAACACCATCGTCTCGCTCGTGCTGAATGCGGTGAGGAAGATAATTGGGGTATGGCGCGATCGCTGTCGGTTTCGGATCAACGTTGCCGTCTCGAATCCATCCATTCCTGGCATTTGGACATCTAGCAGAATCACAGCGAAATCCTGATGGAGTAGACATCTCAGGGCTTCTTCACCCGAATTCGCCCTTACCAGATTCTGACCTAAGTTGTCTAATATCGCTGAGAGAGCTAGCAGATTTTCTGGATAGTCGTCAACCATTAGGATGTTAACTTTCGGCTCAGTGTCCATGTTTTTACCTCAGAGGGTTGTGAAAGCGGTCAGACTTTTTTTCAGGCTCCATGTTCTTCCCTCAGCGCCCCGGAAGAAAGTTTGACGATCAGGGGAGCAATCTCACACAGCGGCAAAATCCAGTCTATCGCGACGGCTGCGATCGCGGCTTTCGGGAGTGTGGGGCTTTCGGCGGTGGTCGGATCTTGGACTATCGCCAAGCCCCCTAGAGCTTTGATTCTTGCCAAACCCTCCGCCCCATCCTGACTAGATCCCGTTAAAATCACCCCAATCGCTCTCTCTTCATAAGCGTCGGCTGCCGACTCAAACAACACGTTGATTGATGGTCGTGCATGGCACACGGGAGCTTCCGTGGACAGGGCAAATTTCCGCTCAATTGCTCTCTCTGCGCCTTGAGCATCTCCCTGTGGTTGCCCTGTTTCCACTAGTAAGTGATAGTCAGGGGGAGCTAAGTACACTCGCCCTGGCCGAATTGCTTCTTTGTCTTCTACCTCTGTTAGGGGCATAGCGCACTGCTGCTGTAAGAAGATACACAGGCTCTCATCAGAGTCCTTGTGACGATGTTGGGCGATCGCTACAGCCAGTGGTAAGCTTTTGGGTAGACCTGCCAGCAAGACTTCGAGGGCGTGCAAGCCACCCAACGATGTACCAACAACAACAATCTGATAAGGACAATCTTCCAGTAGCATAGTCTCGAAGCTAACCGCAAGCGGTATAGCGGAGGCTTCTGTTTCGAGCATCTTTGAGTAAGGTGATGTCCCACCCTACTTTCTTAATCACCGTTGCAGCCTTTGTTTCTCTGTCAATTGACCAACCGCCTTCAGAGCAAGAATGCCATCTATTGACAAGAGTTTTAGGCACAACGTTTAAGCCGTTTGAGCAATCCTGAGAAGTTCCTTTAGTATCAACTTTTATAACCTTACAACCCGCTCTTTCAGCCTTGAGGCTCAGTCTATCTATAAATTGACTCCATCCTGCATAAGCAATGCTTTTATTCAT
>CBDTXL010000788.1:0-2933 GCA_965364435.1 uncultured bacterium | reverse complement strand
ACGAATATCTTTGCATAGAAGCTGATAGCGTACTCCACACAGAGTTAGTACGGCTTTGGAATGCAGCTTTAGAGCAAAGGCAGCGGTAGCAAATTGAGTTAACACTTACCTCTCTACTTAATCAATGCCATACCGTTCAAGACATTATGGACAAATATCTCGTTTGTACTTCTTCCACAGTGGGAGAACTACAGGCACAAACGGCAGTGCCTCTATTCCCTTCATCAAGTCGGGAATTACTTTTCTGGCAATGTTTAAACTGCCATTGATATCTGCGTTAATTGGCTTACCTGTCGCCGTTTTGTACAATCCTCGCTTGATGCGTCTTCCACTGAATTTTGCTTTAGCCTCTGGGTAAGACGGCAATGGGTCGTGATCGAGCGCCGAAGCTTTGGAGGTATAGGATTCCTCGGTTATGACAACCTTGATTCCTACTAACTCGGCTTTATAGGTAAGCATCTCTATCAATCTGGCATGAGGAATATTCACAAACTGCTGATTATTCTGTTTGCCAATCTTGATTTGTTGCTTCCACCCCTCGTTTTTCCCAATAATGAGAGTACCTATCCCATGAACCAAACACCAATTGATAACTCGTCTTGATGCTGTATGGAGATAGTTTTCTACTCGGCAATTGCGCTTATGCGTCAACTCCAAAATTTGACGAGATGCTTCCTTTGATTGCAGTTTAGCCTTGCGTTTGTTGTAGAATTGGTTGATTGATTTCAAGGGTCTGCCATTGATCAGAAGAGGTTTTACACCTGCCTGATTTGAAGTTACAGCTATTAAGTTATTCAGTCCCAAGTCTACACCGGCAATAGCTTCTCCTGTAGTTAATCTTTGACTCTCTTGCTCATAGACAATCTCAAGGACATAACAACAAGCTTGAGGAATAATCCTGGCTTCTATTACAAGTCGAGCGTTCGTCGGCACCACAATTGAGCACATGGATAATTGACAAATGCCTTTCTTGAGCGCTTTCCGAGAGATCGCTTCCCCTGGATAGGGAACGATATTTCTCCCTTTGGTTTTGTCTTTATAGCCGGGGATTTTCGGTTTTCCTAAAAACTTATTAGGATTTTTGAACCATGCCTTCACCGATTGCACAAACCCCACCCAAGCTTGATCGAGTCGTCGGATTATTTGTTTGCTCACCTTCGTTGGTAAAGCCTGATAATCAACGCTTTGGCTTACCCGATGATAAAGTTCGGTAAATCCTAGCTTTTTACCTGTAGCAAAGAAATGTTGCCGACAATGGAAGTTGGCAAGATTCCCTAAATTTTTCGACAAAAAAGCCTGTTTATCGACTTGATGCCAAAACTTATGGTTTCGATTGATTACGTGACGTTCGACTAACTGCATGATGCTAGTATAGCAGTATTATGTCTCGTATACCAGATAATGCCTACAATAAAGTTTCAACCCGAACAAGGCAAGGCACTAGATCCAAACCCGCTTTGCTTCAAAGTAAGCAGTGATTTGAGACAGCGGATAAAAGCAATACCAGATTGGCAAAAAAAACTCAGAAGTGCATTACCCAGATTGATCGGCAACTGGGAGGAAGAGACAAAACAGAACAAATGATCACAACTGTCTATTGTTTTTCAAGCTGTTTGCTACCCCAGTTTGGTTAACCGTACCTCGGCGTTGGTGTCTTCCCTCCAAGGAATCTGAAGCAGGTCGATAGACTAAGGGAAAGATTCTATTGCAGTGCGATCGCTCGAATAGAAGAATATCCGAGCCAATGCTTGAAAGGAGAGCAGGCAGATGAATCAGTTTAAAACCGTTGCCTTGTTGGGTCTATTAAGTGCCTTGTTGATTACAATTAGCTACTGGCTAATCGGCGGTTGGACAGGTGCTTTTATAGGGGTTGCTCTTGCAGCTGTAACAAACCTGGGGTCTTGGTATTACTCAGACCGGATTGCCTTGGCGGCTTACGGTGCCCAGCCAGTCAGTCCTGACGAGGCTCCCGGTCTTTATCGGATGGTGCAACGCCTATCTAATCGCGCTAATCTCCCAATGCCTGCGGTTTACATCGTTCCCAGTCCTGCGGCTAATGCTTTTGCCACGGGACGTGACCCAGAACACGCTGCTGTTGCGGTAACAGAAGGAATTCTCAATTTGCTGCCAGAAGATGAGTTGGAAGCAGTGATTGCCCACGAACTCAGCCACATCTACAACCGCGACACGCTGACGCAAGCGGTTGCTGCCACTATTGCTGGTGCAATTTCTTTCCTCGCACAAATGGTCAGCTATAGTATGTGGTTCGGCGGTGGTTCGCGGGATGATGATAATGGATCGAATCCTTTGGGCTTGCTGTTAACCATCATTCTCGCTCCCATTGCTGCATCCGTGATTCAGATGGGTATCTCACGCACAAGAGAATTCTCCGCTGACGCTGGTGCAGCTCGACTAACAGGTAATCCTAGAGCTTTGGCGCGTGCGCTTCAACGGTTAGAAAGCAGTGCCAGACAAATGCCGATGACCGGGAATCCAGCTTTTGAGCCTCTGCTGATTATGAATTCCTTTGCGGGTGAATTCTTAGGTAAATTATTCTCTACTCACCCTTCCACAGAGGCGCGGATTCAGCAACTACTGAAGTTGGAGCAAGAACTGCCAAGGTTGAATTCTTATAACCTGAGTAGGTAAAAGACACCCTTAGCTACTTGAGTAGTTTAGACCTCTTGCATGCAATCCTTTCTTTAGGATTTGGAACCACAGATAAACACAGATGAACACAGATAAATACAGATGAAATCGGATTGGTCTGTGGGTTTCGATAGACTGCGTGCAAGAGACCTTTTGAAGTTCTACCAGTGGCTAAAGTTTTTTCAAGTTCGGAGAAATTAATTTTACTCAAGGAGAAATCAATATGACGTCTGAATCCCCTGTTCCAGAAAATCGCGCTCTGGTTGAATATAGCGAAGAAACGA
>CBDTXL010000787.1:0-2938 GCA_965364435.1 uncultured bacterium | reverse complement strand
ACGCCGCTGATTAATCGCTATCTTTGGGTCACTGGTTCAGCTGCCACATCCCTTCCTGTTGGAGAACAAGTCAGAGAGAGATACCAGGTAATTGCCCCGCAAATTTGGCAGGATATGCACCCGGAACTGCCACCAGAGGCTTCTGAGCAACTTACTGGCAATATTCTCCCTTACCTACGCTTGTATCCACACCGCCTCCATGTCCCAGAGGTTTATGGGGTGTGCCAGTTGAGAGAGTCTGTACCGGAGTCGGTCGTCATTTTGCTAGAGAATGTACCGATTGATCCCAGTGGCGAGTTGTATCCCTCAATAGAGGCAATGTGGACGCAGGCATCGGCGGTACGTCAGGTTTATTGGCTCTGGCAGATTCTAGAACTGTGGACGCCATTAGAGGAAATGGGTGTAGCGTCCAGTCTTTTAGTTCCCGACAATCTTCGGGTTGAAGGATGGCGGCTGCGATTGCGAGAACTTTATACCGATACTGTTATAGACAAAGAGCCAGCCTTTGCCACTGCGTCTACTGATAGTGGGGCGAGTTCGTCAGATATATTGACAACGGAGACATCTTCAGGGGTAAGTGCGGCGCTCATCAAACCCCCTGTGAAAGCGAGTCTTCAACAACTCGGTGAGTGCTGGGAGTCTTGGTGTCGGAAGGCATCGGTGTCGGTGGCATCCCAGCTACGAGAGATTGCTGAGCAACTGCAAACCGAGAAACCTTCGTTAAAAGCGATCGCGTCTGATCTTAACCAGCTTTTAATAGAGCAAGCGGCACGACAACCTCTACGCTTGCGGGTTGCCGGTGCCACCGATACTGGCCCTCAACACGACCACAACGAAGACAGTTGCTTTCCTCTGAGTTGGGACCTGTCTACAGACCTCAGCCAGCCCCGTGACCCACTGATTCCCCACCTGTCAGTTGTCTGTGATGGAATTGGTGGACATGAGGGCGGGGAAGTTGCTAGCCAGTTGGCGGTGCAGTCAATCAAACTCCAGGTTAGGGCACTACTGGCAGAGTTGGCAGAAGACCCAGAAATCATGACACCGGAACTGGTTACAGAGCAGCTATCTGCGATTATTCGGGTGGCTAATAACTTGATTGCCTCTCGCAATGATGAACAAGAACGAGAATCCCGGCGTCGCATGGCAACAACGTTAATCATGGCGCTGCAACTGCCCCAGATTGTGAAGATGCCAGATGGTGAGGGCAATGCTCATGAACTCTACATCGCCAGTGTGGGGGATAGCCGTGCCTACTGGATTACGCCCCGCTACTGCCAGCAGCTGACGGTGGATGATGATGTGGCAACACGGGAAGTACGGATGGGTCGCCGTCTGTACCGACAGGCGTTGCAGCGCCCGGACGCTGGGGCACTCACCCAAGCAGTGGGAACACGGGATGCGGAGTTACTGCGTCCAACAGTACGACGATTTATTTTGGAAGAAGACGGCTTGCTGCTTCTATGTTCTGATGGTCTGAGTGACAACAACTGGCTTGAAGAATTGTGTGTAGATTACCCGCGAGATATCTTCAGTGGCAAACTTTCTCTAGAAGCTGCTGTCCGGTCTTTAATTGACCAGGCGAATCAAAAGAATGGTCACGACAACACATCTGTAGTCCTCACCTACTGTGCCGTTTCTCCCCAATATCCGGCGGTACTAAATCTTGGGGAAATCCCACTGGGAAGCAATTCCTATGGATTCAATCTGGAAACTGAATTTTCTGGGTCGGGTCAGGCATTTGAGCCTGGTGAACTCGTGCCCTCTGAGCAAACCGAACCCGCCGCAACGCGAAGCGGAGAGTGGTTTAAGGTAATTGTGGGAGTTGTGGGGGTATTTCTGGTACTATTGTCGGCTGGTGCTGCTTTATTGACAGCTCAGTGGCTAATTAATCCTGATGGGTTCAACAAGATGCGCGATCGCATGTTCCCAAAGGAGCAGCGACAGAGCCTTCAGTCTTCGTCCGTAGAGACGCTAACTGATTCAGAGTCCTGAGTGCTGGATGACATGATGTCCTAAACAAAGAGTAGCCTGATTAGTTGAATGCGATCTGAGAGAAGGAACCTTGCTGTGCAAGAATAGTTAAGATTGCCTGAGATAAGTTCCGGCTGATTTCAGGCTGTTGGAGAAAACACGAGCTTTATGTATGAAAGTTGGCGATCGCGTCCGCGTTACGAAATCTGTCCTTGTTTACCACCATCCTTCCCACCGCAACGAGCCTTTTGATGCTAAAGGGCAGGAAGGAGAAGTAATCGGCATCGTGACGGAGTGGCATGGCAGACCAGTAAGCGCCAACCTGCCGGTGCTAGTCATGTTCGACAAAAAATTTCGCGCTCACTTCCGGGCCGACGAACTGGAAACTTTTTGAGATCCTCCCGCCGCTAATTGCTAGGCAATATAGCGGGGGATTCCTGAGTTGCCTCAGTTGTCAGTTCATCCAGCTAACGCGAGAAAATCAGCATCAGAGGTTGGTTCGCCAGAGGTTGATCTGTTCCTGAGCGTTCAGCCTCGGCAAAATTCTTTTTTTAAGGCTGCCCAAATTGCCGCTGGTATACAATCTCTTCTTTTTCAGTTTCAATCTTCAAGTCAGAACGTGGATAAGCAACACAAAGCAGCGCATAACCTTCATTTTGAAGTTCTGGACTGATACCCATGCCATCGCTTTGCTCTACAGTTCCTTCTAATATCTGTGCGGCACAGGTGGTACAAACCCCCGCATTGCAGGAATTGGGTAAGTCTATCCCAGCAGCAGAGGCAGCAAGGAGAATCTTTTTATCCTCTGGCACTTTTATAGTATGGGTGGTGCCTTGGTGGTGAATTTCGACAGTGTAAGTCTTCGGCATCGTATGAGTTCTAGGCTTGACATTCCAAATCCCCCTTCAGGGGAACTGGACTTTGACTGGCTCATTTTACCGCCCTACACGGGGCTACAGACCATCAA